>CALFRH010000480.1 GCA_937919225.1 uncultured Parvularcula sp. | reverse complement strand
AAATGAGACCCCCCTCCGCCCTTCGGGCACCTCCCCCTCCTTGAGGGGGAGGAATAAGCCATCGGTGCCGCTGAGATTTCTTCCCCCGTTTCGGGGGAAGTGGGCCCGTGCCGATAGGCACGGGGTCGATGGGGGCCAGATCGGTAGGTGATCTGGCTTAAAGTCCATAAACACTCGATTTCGATAAAGGTCTGTAGGGTGCGGTGACTACTGGATACGGAGACATCGCTCCCCCACCAATTACGGCGACCCCGCCGCATTTATGTCAAAAGATACCTTAATCCGGGCACGGCTTTGCCTTGAGGGCGCGGCATCCTCCTTAACGTTAACCGCTGGGGCGGCTGATAAAGGAGATTGATCATGCTCTTGAGAATATTAGCCCTTTCCGTTGCAGGGTCAGCCATTGGTGCAACTGCCCAAGATGAGATGGGCGCCTTACTCACCGCGTCGGAGCCCGCGCCGGCCGCTGTCGAGGAACAGGCGACAGCCGACGAAATCGCGATGGCTGACGTGGCCCTTCTGGCCGAAGCTGTCTTCGTCGCTGCCGATTTAAACGGCGATGACAAGGTCGATGAGCAGGAGTTTGTGGCTCAAGGCGAAGCAGCGGCGCCCGCGCCCACCGGTGAAGAGACTGCTACTCTGTCGGCTGCGGATTATCTTGTGGCCAAGTTCAAAGCGATCAGCGGTGAAGACCATGAGGTGCCAGCTGATGAGCTAACGCTGGCTTACGGTGCAGACTTCCAGACGGCGGATGTGGATCAGAACGACGTCTTGGAGGGGGAGGAGCTGGCCGTGTTTGCCGCCCTCCGTCGGGGTGAGCCTGCTCTCTAAGCAGTACCCCAACCGTTTCACCCCTGCCCACAAGGGGGTGAAACGGCCCCCAACCGATTCGGATTCCGGCTGCGACGGGGCGCCCCGCGCGGCCCTTTTCGGGTTGAGAGATCACCATCTTATTTCTCACCCTAAACCATCTGTCATTCTTAACAAAAGTAGGGGTCGGTTAACCCCACGGTAAGGAAGCTGACCGATGTTTTAACCCTGATTTGTTTTTAGGCCCTGCCATGAGGATGCTATGCCGCTGAACTTGTCCGCCCCCAACTTAACTGAACTAAAGCCCCGGATCTCTGTGATTGGTGTTGGCGGGGCCGGGGGCAACGCGGTCAATAATATGATCACCGCCTCTCTCGAGGGGGTGGAGTTCTTAGTCGCGAACACCGATGCGCAGGCCGTGGGTTTGGCGCAAGCGACCAATAAGATACAGCTTGGCACATCGGTGACCCAAGGGCTTGGCGCTGGCTCTCGTCCTGAGGTGGGCCGGGCCGCGGCCGAGGAATCACTCGATGAGGTTATGGACCTCATTGATGGTTGCAATATGCTCTTTATCACGGCGGGCATGGGCGGCGGTACGGGCACCGGCGCAGCGCCTGTTATTGCGAAGGCCGCGCGGGAGAGGGGCATTCTTACAGTTGGTGTGGTGACCAAACCCTTCCAGTTTGAGGGCGCCCGCCGCATGCGAATCGCTGAGGAGGGGATTGAAGCCCTTCAAGAGCATGTGGACACTCTCCTCATTATTCCGAATCAAAACCTTTTCCGCTTGGCGGATGAAAATACCACATTCCAAGATGCGTTTGGCATGGCCGATGAGGTTCTGCATGCCGGCGTTCGGGGAATCACTGACCTCATGATTGTCCCTGGGCTTATTAATCTTGACTTTGCGGATGTGCGGGCCGTCATGTCCGAGATGGGGAAAGCCATGATGGGGACCGGTGAGGCCACCGGCGATGAGCGCGCCAGTGCGGCGGCCGTGGCGGCGATTTCCAACCCACTCCTCGACGAAACCTCTATGAAGGGGGCGAAGGGCGTTCTCATCAACATCACCGGCGGTCTCGACATGAAGTTGTTCGAGGTAGATGAGGCGGCGAATCGCATTCGGTCCGAAGTTGATCCTGACGCGAACATTATTGTGGGCTCCACCTTTAATCAGGATCTTGAGGGCGTCATGCGCGTCTCTGTTGTTGCGACCGGTATTGAGCGGGCAGATGATGTCAAACCCTCCTACCCGGTGCAGCGTCCGGAAGCGGAAACCGCGCCCAAAGTGTCAGCGTCTAAAATCTCAGAGCCTGAGGCGATTATTGAACCCGCCGAGGCGGTGATGGAAGAGCCCCTCATTTTCGATGATGCCCCCCTGATCGAAGAGGTCTCAGACGATTCGTCTCATTCGCTTCCTGTCAGTGCGCAGACCACTCTTCCCGCCGCGGCGTCGGTTCCGCCGACAAAGTCAGTTCCCGCCCCGCAGCCGGTGAGCGAGAATCCGGTTGGCGACGTTCATGATCGTATTCGCCGCATGCTGACGGAGGATAATGCCGTTCCCTTAAGGGAGCAGACGGCGCAGCCTCGCACGCCAGGCAATCCGTTTCGCCGGCTAGCAGAAGGTCTGCCTATTGATCAGGCGATGAACCGCCTCAAAGAGACCTTTGGTCAACGGAGCGGTCAGGCCGGTTTTTCTGGGCCTCGCACCCCGCCCGCGCGGGACGCATTCGCTGATGAGGATCCCGATGATCTGGAGATCCCCGCATTCTTGCGCCGGAGCAATGGGGGTAAGTAAGAACCCCCTTCGCAAAGACGCGGAACCCTCCTACATGGGCAGTCATGACAATGACCGCAAAAGAGCGGGCGGCTACGGCCGCCCTTGAACTCGTTAAAGACCGCATGCCCCTGGGCCTTGGCACCGGGTCACCGGCAAAGCACTTCATCGACGGTGTGGGCGCGAAAGTGGCGCAAGGGTGGGACCTTAAGGGCATTCCCACCTCCCAGGCTTCGGCGGACCAGGCCGAAAGCGTGAGTATACCTCTGATCGAGCCAGACGAGACAACAATTATCGATTTGGCGGTTGATGGCGCGGATGAGGCTGACCCCAATGGCGCCCTTATCAAGGGGGGCGGCGGCGCCCTGTTGCGCGAGAAAATCATTGCCCAGGCGGCAAAACGTTTCATCGTGATCGCAGACGCATCAAAAGATGTGCCCCAGCTTGGAGCGTTCCCGTTGCCGGTGGAGATTGATCGCTTCGGCTGGTCGCTCACGGTGAAGGCCATTCGGCAGACGCTGGCGGATCTCGACTATGGCACCCCTGACCTTACGTTGCGCGCTCAAGAGGAGGGGGGCTTTTTCCTTTCCGACGGTGGGCATTATGTCGTGGATATGGCCCTTGGTCGGATCGCGGACCCTGGCCTTTTGGATAAAACCCTCACCATGTTGCCGGGTGTTGTCACCACGGGCCTGTTCGTCGAGCTAACCGGCAGCCTTGTTTTTGGCACTGCCGATGGCGTGAGTGTGCGGCACCTTACATAGTGGGTTTGGCCTTCGGCGCGGGGGCTGCTAGAGGCGGGAACCCGCTTTTTGGAGCCCCCTATGACCCCCTATGAGACGTTGAAAACCGCCATTAGCGATTATGGTGAGGCGGCGATGGAGAACTTCCTGCGCTGTCGCGCTTTTGGTCGGGCGGTGCATGAGGGGTTGCCGAGTTTTATGGGGTGTTCGGAAAAATGTGTTTCCCTCGTCCCGGCCGATGGGCCGTTTGATCCGTCAAAGCCCTATGGGGATAAAGCCTTCTCGTTCCAACTCGATGGTGTCATTCGCCTTGAACCCATCATGTTCGGCATATGTATCATTGTGCCGAATGCCGAGGATTCTGGTTCCCTATGGCTGCGTACCGGTGTGCGTGTGGAGGTGACCGGAGACACGTTCGATGTCTTCGTTTCACATCAACCTATGGTCCGTGTGCCTCTTGAGTTTGAAGGGCAGCTCGCCCCGGTGCATGAAGCCATTTTAAAAGAGCTATTATCCGTGTTCCGCAAGGATCTCGCCCGTTTCAATGATGAACGTTACGCAGGCGGTATCGGCTTCCTCCCCGAAAAAGCGCCTGCGTAAACTGAAGACTGAAGGAATTTTTGTAATGGCATTTGACTATGATCTTTTCGTGCTTGGTGGTGGCTCAGGCGGCGTGCGGGCGGCGCGCATGTCCGCTCAAACGGGCGCTCGGGTGGCCCTGGCGGAGCAGTCCAAAATGGGCGGTACCTGCGTTGTTCGGGGCTGCGTGCCGAAGAAATTCATGGTCTATGCCAGCGAGTTTGCCGATGCGTTTGAGCACGCCAAAGGCTTTGGTTGGACCGTGGGCGCGCCAGACTTTAGCTGGGACACGCTTCGCGACCGGGTCCAGGCCGAGGTGACGCGCCTCAGCGGTATCTATCAGAACATCATGGACAAGAATGATGTAGAAGTCTTTCACACCCGAGCAATTATTAAAGATCCCCATACGGTTCACCTGGTGGATGAGGGACGCGACATCACCGCCGAGCGGATCTTGATCGCGGTCGGCGGCACCCCTTTCCGTGATGAAGCCATTGACCCGTCTGGGATTGGGATTGTCTCGGACGACGTTTTTCACCTGCCCGAACAGCCTAAGCGCATTGTGATTGCGGGGGGCGGCTATATCGCTATTGAGTTTGCGCACATCTTTGCGGGGCTCGGTACGGAAGTGACCCTTGTTTACCGTGGGGAGCGGCTGCTTAAGGCGTTCGATAAGGAGATCTCCGAGCGGGTGGAGGCGAACCTTAAGGCCCATGGTGTTCGCTATATCTCTAATACGGTTTTCACATCGTTGACGGAGGAAAATGGCGAGAAAGTCATTGAACTGGCCAACGGCGACACACTGCGCACGGATGAGGTGTTCTGGGCGATTGGTCGCCTCCCGCTGACCGATGGCTTGGGCCTCGAGGATGCAGGCGTGAAACTTGATGGCAACCGCGCTGTCATCGTGGATGAGGATTATCGCACGTCTGTCCCCTCCATCTTTGCGATTGGTGATGTCACCAACCGGGTGAATCTCACCCCCGTCGCCATTCGGGAGGGGGCGGCTTTTGCCTCGACCCAGTTCGCCGGGGTGCCCAAGCGAATGGACTATCACTTTATTCCGAAGGCTGTCTTTTCCCAGCCCCCTGTGGGCTCGGTGGGCCCGACCGAAGCCCATTGCGTGGCGATGGATCATGATATTGATGTCTATGAGGCTGACTTCCGCCCAATGAAGAATGTGCTCGCCGATAGTGATGAGCGCATGCTGATGAAGCTGATCGTTGATCGCAATAATGACCGTGTGGTGGCCTGCCACATGGTGGGCGCCGATGCGCCGGAGATGATCCAGATCGCGGCGATTGCCGTGAAAGCGGGCCTCACCAAGCAACAGTTCGACGAGACCTGCGCGCTTCACCCGACGGTGGCCGAGGAACTCGTGACGATGAGCAATAAGCGCACGCCGACTGGGTATAAATAGGGTGCATTGACACCTCTCGAACCAGCAGACCCCACTGCTTGTCCGTGGGGTCTACCTGTCAGAAAAATACCTCTCAGACCTATGGACACCACGCATAAAGCGTGGGGAACGCCGAGCTCAAGAAAAAGTCTAACACCCCCTTGACCTCACCGCTTTCCTTCGCCATACGGCGCGTCCGGACGAATGAGCGTCCGTGAACAGGGAAGGGCTTTTATGCCTCGCCATCGCTGCAAACCATTTCTGAATTCGTAGCGCCCTGACGACTTAACGTCTCCGGGGTGCCCAGACACCCATTGGAGACGGACATGACCCTCCGTACATACCCCTTTGGTTGGCTCACGCCGCACCTCTTGCCGGCGTTGCGGGCCAATCCTGAACGGCTTGATGATTATCTCGCCCTCACTAGGGCGGATTGGCACTATGTCGGCCTGATCGTCGCCCTTATGGGTGAAAACCGCGCGTGCCCGGACCATTTTGCTGCCGTTGAACGTGATCTGCTTTGGCGATCGCGGCGGGAGATGCTGGCCGACGTCGCGCCAGGGGTACCGCCAAGCCTCATTAAGCTGCTGCCAAAGCTGAGAGGTGCTCTGTGGCGGCCACCCAGCTATGAGCGGCTTGCCGATCTGTCGCAGTCGCCTGATGGGTTGAAGGCATTGCGCTCGCGGCCCTCCGTCAGTCGCCGGTTCGTGCGAACACTGCATAAATTGCCGCCTATGTTGCGGCAGGAGGCGCTCTTACGCCAAATCACGGAGAAGGGAGACGTTGAGCGTCTGAGCTTTGCTGTCGATGTGGTGTGCCGTGTTCGGACAGACCTGACCCGCGATGAGGTGATCCGGTCGTTGGCTCACTTGAAAGGGACGAAGTTCAAACAGTGGGTCGGCCGCCACTATCAAAAGGCGCCGTTCCCCGCCGCGCCATGGGATGGCACCGATGACCTCACCCCGGTGCGCGACTATCGGGCGCTTAAAAAGCTGGCGCTGGAGTTCGATAATTGCGTTCGGGACTATCACTTGGATGTGCTGGAGGGGCGGAGCTATTTCTATCGCTTCGCACCGGCCAATAGGCCGCTTGCAACGGTGGAGCTGCAAGCCTTCCCGCGCATTGGGTGGATTGTCGGTGATATTGAGGGCGTGGAGAATGAGACTGTGCCCAATGCAACGCGGGCGGGCATTCAGTCGGCTTTTTCCACGGCCGGTATCCCCTCCATGCCGCGGGACACCCGTCGTTGGGACTTCTTTTAAGGGTTTCCCGCCTGCCTCCATTGCCCCCGCGGCCGCTTTCCCATAGCTTAACAAAAGGTCAAGAGTTGCCGCGGGGTCTTTGGGCATGACGTCAGAAGTGGTGTTGATGAACCGGCAGGGGGTAGCGATGGCGGCGGACAGTGCTGTCACCATCTCCGGCCCGAACTATCTTAAGACTTACAACAGTGTAGACAAACTCTTCCCGCTGGTGAGTGACCAGCCGGTTGGGGTGATGATCTACAATAATGCCGAGCTGATGGGCACACCGTGGGAGACGCTGATCTCCCTTTATCGGGACCAGGCGCGGGGTAAGGGCTTTGACACCGTCGACGCCTATGCTCGCGATTTTATTGGGTTTTTATCGGCGAATCCGGATCTTTTTAGCACTGAGCACCAGGATCGCGAGTTCTGTAAGCACGTCGCGGTGGTGATGAGCATCGTCGCTCAGGACTTTGACTATCAGGTTCAGCAGTTCGAGCATGCAAAGGCGGGACGCCTCAAGGAGCATGCTTCGGCGATCTTCGAGTTTGTCGTGGGCCAGTTGCACCAGGACTATACCAAGAACCTTGATGGGAGCCCGCGGACGGACCTCAGTTGTTTCGCCCAAGGGACCGCTGACAAGGTGGCGCGGCGCTATGGCGGCCCTATTGCCGAGATTACCGAGAGCATGGTCGCGGCGCTGCGGGCCGACTATGGTTCGCTCACGGTCTCTGACGCAACGATGAAGCAGCTTCAGGACATCGCTATTTATAGTGTAACCAAGGACGCCTTTTTTGAGCACTATACCGGCGTTGTGTTTGCGGGCTTTGGCCGGCGGGAGACATTCCCCGCCATGCGGTCATACCTTGCATCGACGGTGGTGATGGGCACGCTCAAGAACCGGCAAGACCGCTCGGCTAATATGACAGCTGACAGCGGGCCGGTCGTGCAGCCCTTTGCGCAAGACCGGATGATTCGCACGTTCCTTACCGGCATGGATCATGGCCTGCGGATGTTCCTGTTTGGCGAGACCCTGCGCCTGTCGATGCACCTTGTGACCGATGTAGTGGGCCGCGCGCCGGGCCTTAGCGATGATCAGCGTCAGGCGCTGTTCACCGACTATTCGGAGAATAATCTCGGCTCAGCGGTCCAGGCGTTTTTTTCGTCTATCGACGAGTTTCAATATCTTAGTCACACCGCGCCAATCCTGCGGGCAATTCAAACGTTGCCAAAGAAAGAGCTGGGGGAGACCGCTGCGTCCCTCATCAAGCTCAACTCTTTCCAGCAAAAGGTGATGAACTCTGTCGAGACGGTGGGCGGCCCGATTAGCCTTGCGACCATCACGCGGAACGAAGGATTGGTCCTCGGTAAAGAGCGGGCGGAACTCTAAGGAGCTGATGAGATGACCCAAGATCGTTTGTCTCAGATTTGGTCTGGCTTTTCGAAGCATAGCTCAATCGACTTGTCTGGTACGTCGGTGGAGATGACCCAACGTCCGTCGCTGGCGCGGCACGCGGCCGACCGTAGCCAGGACGACGCGGATGATTTGGGCCTCGCGCAGCCCATCCGTGCCGCGACGACGGAGGCCGGCAGCCCCGACCCAGTAACGGCCGCGCTGACCGCGATGCATAAGGAAATGACGGCATCCGCAAAGCGTCCCAAGCGGGGCAAGGCCGCGGCGGCAGCGATGCAGGCCGCGCGGGAGGCGCACACGCAACTACCGGAGTCCAATATCGAGCGGACCCTGTTCGCCGATTTGGCTTTTACCCGCAGTAAAACTGCCCGTGAGGGCCAGGATTACATTCGGTATGCCGCCGACCGCCAGGAAGAGTGGCAAAAGGGTCGCCGGAAGAAGTGGTTCTTCGGCCTGTTTTAGGTTTTGTCGAGAATTTTGGCATTTTATCGTTCACCACGCTTTATGCGTGGGGTCTAGGCCGCCGCCCGGTTGCAGGCCTGGTTTCTTTCGCCGCGTGAGTTTTTGATGTTCAAGACGCCTTTGGACCCCAAGGACCCTTCGGGCCGAGGGGAACGCTGGGGCGGTTCATTGTAAAACCCTCTCAAAACACCAAAAACATCACGGCGCCGCCGACCGCGAGGAAGGGCCCGAAGTGAATCTCGGTTTGAGCATTCACGCTTTTCCCGCGAAGGGCGCCAATCCCAATCACCAAGAGGGCGAATAGGGATCCAATCAAAATAATCCCCGGCAGGGCGTAGGGGCCGGTAAAGGCGCCCATGGCGCCGAGCAATTTTGCGTCCCCATGGCCAAGGCCCTCATGCCCCCGCAGGGCTTTGTAGCCAGCGGCCAAGGCGGCGAAGGCGGCGTAGCCAATGGCGGCGCCTAGCGCACTGTCGATGAATGGAACGAACACCGACCCAGCCCCAAACCCAAGCCCCAGGACAAGCAACGGGAGGGTGATGCGATCGGGCAGGTACCCTGTTTCCCAATCAATCGCGCCCAGAGCCAAGAGCGCCAGAAGAAACAAAAGACTCCCCGCAAAGGCAAGGGCGTTTCCTGCGGTGAGGGCGGCGGCGACCCCGGCCAAAAGGCCTAGCCCTTCGATAAGAGGGTAGCGCACAGGGATCACCGCGCCGCAATGCTTGCACTTTCCGTTCGCCAACAAATAGCCGACGAGGGGAATGAGGTGGGGGATCCGAATCGTCTCCCCGCAGGCAGGGCAGTGGGATCGGGGCAGCGCAAGCGAGTAGCGGGCGGGTAGGGCCTTGGGCGGTTCAACCAATCCCCAAATCGTTGGTCCTCGGTGAACGACAACTGTCACAAAACTGCCACCAAAAAGTCCTAGCAGGCCGGCGACAAGGACAAGAAAACTCTCTGGCACGCCGGTCATGAGATCGCCTTGAAATGCCTAGGCAATTTTCTCTCTACACAAACAAAAGCGCACTGAGGACGCATGTTAGCATGCCTTGACAGCGGGTCGCTTAGCGATGGGTAGGAAGTGAACGGAATAAGACCCTCAGCAATTATCGTCATATTGTCACATATCATAACGTAAACGTCACAAAAGTGTGAACAACGGGTTGTAGTCACTTCGCGGCGGGAGTCCGTGGGGGTCCCTTAGTGTATCAACCTTTGCAACTGCCTCAGGGGGCATAAAGCATGAATTTATCTTCTCAAATCCGCACTGGTCTTCTTCTGTCCAGCGCTTGCGCCGTTCTCGCCGCCTGCTCGGGCAGTGGTAGCGTTCAGAATGCCGGAAGCACTCGCAGCGTAACCGTTAACCCCGGCACCGGCAGCGGTGGAAACACCAATGTTGCGGATAATGTCTTGAATTTCACGGGCACCACCCCTTGTGCGACCGGTACATCGGCGGTGACACGGCCCCTCGGCGGTAAGCAGGTGACAGCGTGTGAGCTTGGCGGCGCTACCCTGACAGGGGCTGCCACCATTGGCGGAGACGGCAACGCCTACATGATCGCTCCGGGCACTACCTTCTTCGTTGGGGATAACCTCATTTCTGACCCTAGCGGTTCGGCTGGTACCCTCACGATTTTGCCTGGCACTGTTATTTTCGGCGCTGACTCCGAATCAACGCTGGTGGTTTCTCCCGGCTCGCAGATCATCGCTGACGGTACAGCATCTGCGCCCATCATCATGACTTCCGCGAATGACCTTCTGGACGCTGACCTCGCCACCGGCGATCTCACCGCTACCCAGGCGGCCAGCGACGGCGTCTCAAACGGTAACCCATCAGCACGTGGTGAATGGGGCGGCCTTGTGATTAATGGCTTTGCGCCTATTAACGCTTGCCTCGGCCAAACCGGTGCAACAGCGGCATGTACGAAAGAGGGTGAAGGCTTCTCCGGCCTGTTCGGTGGGGATGCCTCCAACGCCGCGGATAGCGCTGGTATCCTTAACTTTGTCCGTGTTCAGTTCCCTGGGAACAACTTCTCTTCCACGAACGAGTTGAACGGTATCGCGTTCCAAGGGGTTGGTAGCGGTACGCAGGTCACTAACGTTCAGGTCCACAACTCTTCTGACGACGGTGTCGAGTTCTTCGGCGGGACCGTGAATGTCAGCAATCTCGTGCTCACCGGGAACGGCGACGACTCCATGGACTGGACCGATGGCTGGACCGGCGCTGCGCAGTTCGTCGTTGTGGTGCACACGGATGGTGATGCCGATAACGGCTTTGAAGGTGACAACTTTGGCGACGATGCGAACGCCACACCACAGTCGACCCCCGTCGTCTCCAACTTCACCATTGTTGGTCTGCCAGCTGACCCTGAAGGGGAAAGCGATGACGGGATGGAGCTTCGCGCCGGCACGGGCGGTGAGTTCCTGAACGGTATTGTTGCAAATATGGGCGAGAAGGGCCTTGATTATACCCTCGAAGGCGCATTGGCCGGCCCAACGATGAACTCTGTGTTCTTTGGCGGCAATAGCAGCACCCAGGTTGACTCCGACGCCGAGACCCAGGCGTTGTTCAATGGCGGTGCCAATAACCGTCAGAACCCTGCGAACTCTCTCGACGGCCTCTTCACGGGGAATACCGAAGAAGCAACACCAACAACGGCGCTTACCGACTCTCGCCTTGATGTGACCGGCGGCAGCTTCGTCGGGGCGTTCCCCTACAGCGTTCGCTCTGTGGCGGACAGCTTCATGGACGGTTGGACGCTCAGTGCACCACTTCCCGTCTCTACGGGCGATGGCTGCCCAACGGGTACGTCTGAATCACCTGCGGATGCTGGTCTTGTCGGCACGGGGACTGCGTTCCCGAACCTCGCACGGGTTTGCTCGCTCACCGGTGTGATCGAAAGCGACGTGCAGCTGACCCGCGGAAATCTCTACCGTCTTAACGGGGCGGTGTTCGTTGGTCGTGACATTGATAGCGCAGGGGGTGTTTCTGCTTCCTTGACCATCGATGCTGGTGTGACGGTGTTCGGTCAGGACTCTGAGAGCTACATTGTTGCCACCCGCGGCAGCCAACTCTTTGCCAACGGCACGGCCGCCAATCCGATCGTGATGACGGCACGCGCTGATGTTGAAGGCACAGCCACAGCGACGGATCGTGGCCTTTGGGGCGGTCTGGTGATCAATGGTCGTGCACCGATCAATGCTTGCCTCGGTGAAACTGGCGGAACGGCTGCTTGTGTGAAAGAGGGCGAAGGCGTCTCCGGTCTGTTCGGTGGCGCTTCTGCGCCTGAAAACATTGCAGACAGCTCCGGGACCCTTCGGTACCTGCAGGTTCGTTTCCCTGGGAACAACTTCTCCTCCACGAACGAACTGAACGGTATCGCCTTCCAAGGCGTTGGCAACGGCACCACGGTTGAGTTCGTTGAAGTCTACAACAGCTCTGACGATGGTGTTGAGTTCTTCGGCGGGACCGTGAATGCGAAAAACCTTGTCCTAATCGGGAATGGCGACGATAGCCTCGATTGGACCGATGGCTGGGTTGGTAAAGTCCAGTACGTCATCATTGGTCACACTGACGGTGACGCCGACAATGGCTTTGAGGGCGACAATTTCGGCGACGACGTCATTGCCACGCCGCAATCCACGCCAACCATCTCTAACTTCACCATAATCGGTCTACCGAATGATGCCGAAGGTGAGAGTGACGATGGAATGGAACTTCGCGCCGGGCCCGGTGGTGCCTTCTATAATGGTATCGTGGCCAATATGGGTGAGAAGGGCATCGACTACACCGTTGAAGGGGCTCTTCCTGGCCCGGTCATGGACTCAGTGGTCTTCGGTGGGAACGGCACGGTTGTGAACGCTCCCTTCCGCAATATCGATACCGACACAGCGACCCAGGCCTTGTTCACGGCGGGTACGAACAATGAAGATCTCGGTGCGACAGTACCGCTGACAGGCGATACGGAGGGGTCTGCGTTTGACCTCATCCCAAGCTTTGGCACGGCGCCAACACCAACGGCGATCACTGGCGATGACTTCCTTGAAGATGCTGGGTTCGTCGGTGCCGTCGAAGACGACAACGACAATTGGTACGTTGGTTGGACCTTCGGCCTCTAACGCGATGGGCTCGGCGCTTTTGGGTGCCGAGCCGCCCGTATGGTTGAATTCAGGAATTCGCCCTTAGAAAATTCAAGGGGCAGAGAAGGTTTAAAATGAAAAGAGTGGAAAGATACTTGCCGTCAGCGATGCTCGCGCTCGCTATGGTAAGCGTGGGCGGGGTGGCCGCCGCTCAGGAAACGGACGATGTGATCGTGGTTCGCGGTGCGTTTGTTCCTGATGAGAAAAAATCAACAGCTGAAATCTCCAACTTGCTGGACGCAGAATCGTTTGAGCGGATTGGCGATAGCGATATTGCGGGTGCGTTGCGCCGGGTGACAGGCCTGTCCATCACCGGCGGGCGGTTCCCGGTCGCTCGTGGCCTTAACGAGCGCTATACCTATGTTACGCTGAATGGGGTGCCGATCCCGTCGCCAGAACCGCTTCGCCGGTCTGCGCCGCTCGACATTATCCCCACTAGTGTTTTGGAAGGCTCATTGGCTCAAAAAACATTCTCGCCACAATTCTCTGGTGAGTTTGGTGGTGCGGCGATTGACCTACAGACGGTTACCCGTCCTGCGCGCGACTCGCTGAATTTAAGCGTTGGTTTCTCCGTAGACACCCAAAGCACGTTGAAGAGTGGTTTATTCCACGAAGGGTCAAACACGGACGTGTTTGGTTGGGACGATGGTCTGCGCGACCTTCCTGGGCTGGCCGCTGATGTGGTGGCCACCGGTGCACCCGCCGATCAGGATGCGTTTGACACGAGCTTTGAGCAGGAAAACACCCTCCTCATTACGGAGGGTGAGGTGCCCGCCAATGGGGATGCCTCCGCGACCCTGTCAAAGCTGTTTGAGTTCGATAATGGCGGTGCCCTCGGCACCGTGACCTATGTCGGGTACAGCAATGACTGGGAAGTTCGTCAGGGCGAAGCTAACCGGATTGATACTTTTGCTGGTGGCGAATTCTCTCTGGCCCAGCGTCAGGACTTCACCTTCGATGAAACGCGTCAGAATATTCAGCTCAACGCCCTTAACTCGACGGGTTATGAGTTTGCTGACGGCAATCATGAAGTTGGTCTGACAACTTACATCCTCCGGGATACCCTTAAACGGTCTCGGATCGCTGAGGTGTTTGCCGTTCGTGACGTGGGTGATGACCCCCTTCGTCAAGAGAACACCGACTGGCTCGAGCGGGAAGTTTGGCAAGCGCAGTTGAGCGGGGAGCATGTTTTCCCAAGCCTCATCGATCTCGAGGCGAGTTGGCGGTTGGCCTATGGTGAGGCAACTCGGGAAGCCCCTTATGAGCGTCGGACAACTCGGCAGCTTAACCCTGCGACGGGCGTGTTCCAGTTCTTCAACAACGATAATGGCAGTAACACTGTCATCTTCTCAGACCTGAAGGACGAGAACCTCTATGCGGGGCTCGACTTTGTTCTGCCGCTGGTGGTGACGGATCGGGCTATCGACCTTAAGTTTGGTGCGGCCTACACTGACAATAGCCGTGACACACAACGGACGGTGTTTAGCTTTGGTGGTGACCAGACGCCAAATTCACCCGATCTGATTGGGGCACGGACTGACTTGATTTACAGCGATCCGGTTCTTGGTAGCTCTATTCTCGACATCGAATACACCAACACATTGCAGGAGCCGAACGCCTCGTCCGGGTCACTGGAAGTGTTGGCGGCCTATGCCATGGCTGAAGTCGACCTCACGGACTTCCTCCGGGCGTCGGTCGGTGTTCGGTTTGAGGATAGTACCCAAGAATCGACCACTGAGCTCACAAGCCGGCCTGAGCTTGCAACATCTTTCCCCGCCATCGAGGAAGACTATCTGTTGCCAGCCATTACGGTGACGTGGAACCCGGTTGGTCAGTTCCAGCTGCGGGCCGGTTTCTCCCAGACGATTGCCCGTCCTCAGTTCCGGGAGTTGGTGTTCTCTGACTTCCTCGATCTGGACTATGATATTGTTCTTCGCGGGAACCCGTTCCTTGAGAACTCCGAGATCGACAACTACGACGCTCGGGTTGAGTGGTACTTCAACCGCGGTGAGTTCCTGACGCTTGGCGCTTTCTTTAAAGAGATCACCAATCCGATTGAGCAGTATAAAACCAGTGGTGAGGACGAGGCGTTCAGCTTCCTCAATGCGCCAAGTGCCGAGCTTTGGGGGATTGAGGCTGAATTCCAGAAGACCTTTGATTTGGCGGAGATGTTCCCGTCCAAGGATTGGTTCGATGGGAAAGAGCTCTTCTTCCTGACCAACTACACTTACGCGCAGTCTGAGGTTCAATCCTCCGATGACCTTATCTCCATCCCATCTGCGGATGTGGGCGGGGTGGCTGAGCGGTCCCTGGCTGCGTCGACCCTGGTGCGCGAAGGGCGGCCAATGGTGGGTCAGTCTGACCACCTGTTCAACCTTCAGATCGGCCTTGAAGTGCCTGAATCTGGGACCAAAGTGACCGCGCTGCTCAACTATGCCAGCGAGCGGGTTTTGTTCGCTGAGGCGCGCGCTGACGACAACACGCCGCCAGCAATCATTGAGCAGCCCCCTGTCTCCCTCGACCTTGTGATGTCTCAGGATATTGAGGTTGGCGGCGGCATCTACGGTCTTGGGATTAAAGTTCAGAACATTCTGGGCGAAGATTTCAACGCCTTCCGTGAGGATAATGCGGGCCTATCCCTGCCGTTCCTCGAATATGACCGTGGGACGACGTTCTCCATCAGCTTGGATCGCGACTTCTAAGACCACCTAATCTGTTCGGAAGAGGGCGGCGCTTGCCATTGCGCCGCCCTTTTTCGTTGTCACTTTTTATTTAGGCGCGGCATTGGTAAGGACCCCGTGAGGGCTAAACCGCTGATGGGGCTAGGGTAATGAAGGTTTAGCGCCCATTAACCGTAACGGCCCGAGAATACGCTTATGCGTCTGTCTTGCCCCGGCGAGATGGGCGGATGGAAGGCACCAACTGTAGGGATAAGGTCCTGGCACAAGCACTGACCAATAACACCGTCGCGGCAGGCACGGCTGCGCCATCGGGGTCGACGAGGGGCCGGCGACCGCCGCGGCGCCCCAAGGGCTCCCAGGTGGGCATCCGCCTGGTCGAAGGCGCCTATGTCATGCTGCTGGGGTTTTTGGCAACAAAGCTGATTTACATCCTGCTGACGCCGCTTGCGTCCCCTGAAACCCTGCCATCGGGTCGGGGGCCAGGCCCGGCGCCTGTGGATCTCACCCTGTTGTCACGGTTCGACCCCTTTGTGGGGGTGGTGAAACCAACCCAAAAACCAACCTATGTCGCCGCCCAGGAGACCAAGCTCGATCTTAAGCTCGTTGGGGTCACCTATGTGGACGAGGATGGGCGGGCGACCGCCACAATCGAGAAAAGCGGCGGGGATCAGCGCCCTTATTTCATCGGCGATGCGGTGGTGAATGGGGTGACCATCAGAGACATCTTGCCGGAGCAAGTGATTCTCTCCCGCAACGGTATTGCTGAAACCCTGAGCCTTGAGGGGCGCGACCCCCAGGCGGCGGGTGCCCGAACGCCGGTTCGCGCCCCGACGGATGATCGCCCCGGCATTCGGACGGCAGCGTCCTCCGGCGCGGGTGGCAACGCCCCTGGCGCCTTTGATAATATTACGCAATTTGTGCAGCTACGGCCCGCGGCCGGCGGGCTTGCGCTCTATCCCGGCTCTCAGCCTGATGCCTTTCGCCAGGCGGGCCTTCGCGATGGCGACATTTTGGTGGCCGTGAATGGCCAGCCGGTGGCGTCTCTTCTCACACAAAATCCAGCAGGGTTGGCCGAGCGACTGATGTCCGGTCCGACCCGCGTAACAGTTGAGCGGGGCGGGAACCCGGTCGAGCTGTCGATTGATCCCACAAGGATAGTACAATGATGCGTAAGTATGTGCGCCAGTTCCTGTTCACCGCCGCCAGCGGGGCTCTTGCATTGGGTATGGTAGGGGGGCTGCCTGCGATGGCCCAGGGCGGTGGCGGTGCCACCCTCAATTATGAAGGGGCGGATCTGGCCGCGGTCACGCGAGATGTCTCCCTCCGAACGGGCCGTATTTTTGTGACCGACCCCAGGCTATCGGGGCGGGTGAACATCGTCTCGCCACCGGATCTGTCCCTCAGCCCTGACGAGGTGTGGCAGGTGTTCCTCGCCACATTGCAAGTCAATGGCTTTAGCGCGGTGCCCATTGGGGATCGCGAGTACAAAATTGTCCCCAGCCAACAGGCCATTCGCGAAGGCGGCAATGGGCAAAGCCGCACACTGACGAGTACGGTCACCCGGGTGATGCCCATGCGGTTCGTCACCGCGGCCTCAGCGGCCTCAAACTTGCGTGGGCTGGTGGGGGAGACGGGGCTCGTTACCCCTATCGTTGAGAGTAACGCCATCATCGTGGTGGATACCCCTTCCAACGTTGAGCGGATCGCCTCTCTTGTTAAACAGATTGATGTCGACGACTCGATCGTCCGCACACTCCCGCTCGAAAACGCATCGGCGTCGGAGTTGAGCAATACGCTCCTCGAAATCATTGGTGCCCAGCCTGGCGACGGCCGACGTCCAAGTCAGGTGAGTGTTGTCGCTGTGGATGCGTCGAACTCGATCATTATCCGCGGGCCTGCGGCGGAGGTGAACCGCTTTACCCCCATCGTTCGGGAACTTGACCGCGAAGGGGCGGGGCGCGTGGCGCTTGATACTATTTACCTCAACCATGCGGATGCGGAGGAAATCGTTCCCATCCTGCAAGAGCTGATCGAAACAAGCTTTGGCGGGGAGAATGGCGGTACCATTGGAGGTATCAAGCCCTCGATCGGCCTTCACAAACCTACCAATGCCTTGATCATTAACGCGCCGCCAGAGGTGCAGCGGGTCATCCGCTCCATCGTGGCGCGCCTTGATATACGCCGTCCCCAGGTGCAAATCGAAGCAGTGGTGGTGGAAATCTCCAACAACACTGCAAAAGAGTTGGGCGTCCAATATATTTCGGGGGGCGACAATATCCCCGTTTCCGCGGCAAGCTTTACCGGCACGTCGCCGAATATCGTATCTGCGGCAGGCGCGGCCTATTTCTTGGGGCCTGGGGCTGAGGGCAGTACACGCACAAGTTTCTTGCGTGATGCTCAAGGGGATTTTGTTACAGATGACAATGATAATCCGATAACTGTTACAGAAGAAGTCTTCGACTCAAACGACCCCTCCAACGCCATCGCTGGCCAACTGGTTGAGGCGGCGGTCTCCGAACTTCTCAGCTTCAACGGCTTTCTCATCGGTGCGGCGAACCAGAACAGTAATGGCGACGTGTTTGGTGTCGTGCTTTCAGCGATCCAATCCGACGGGCAGTCCAACGTGCTGTCCGTCCCCTCGGTGACCCTGCTCGATAATGAAACCGCCATGTTGCAGGTGGGTCAGGAGATTCCGATTGTGACGGGGCAGGCGACGGGCGCTGACTTCCAAAATACCTTCCGCACGGTGGAGCGGAAAGATGTGGGGAACATTCTTGAGGTCACCCCTCAGATTAATGAGGGCAACACGGTGCAACTCAAACTGCGCCTAGAGGTGTCTAGCATTGGCGCCTTTACGTCCCTTACTGATGACATCATCACCAATAAAAGCACGATTGAGACAGTGGCCCTTGCCGAAGATGGGCAAACCCTCGTCATTGGCGGCCTGATTGACCAGGATCGTCGAGATACTGAGACCAAGGTGCCGCTGGTGGGCGATATTCCTCTCCTCGGCAATCTGTTTAAGGGGCAAACACGCTCTAACGAGGAAAACACGCTGATGATCTTCATCCGGCCCACCATCCTGCGAGATGGGTTCGCCGCGGATCAGGTGACGGCGCGGAAATATGATTATGTCCGTCAGCAGCAGGAAGAATATCGCCGCGGCACGTCGCAGGCGCTTGACGATGTGATGCAAAACTATTTGGGGCCAGGCAATTATGTCATCCCAGAAGCCCTCCCGACCGCGCCGGCCGCCCCGGTTCAGGGGACGCCAGCGGAGGGGGCAGGAGCTGAGTAATGAGCGCTGACGGAGGAGAGCCTGGGGAAGTCCTTGACGGCGGAAGCGAGACAACGTCCGCGCCGTTACGTTTTACCTATGGCTTTGCGAAGGAAAATGGCATCGTCCTTCTCGATGCGAATGATGCCCAAAAGGCTGTGGTGGGTGTCCGCGCCGGGGCTGACGGCCGGTCGGACGTTGACCCCTGGGCCCTGGCGGAGGCGTATCGCGCCGCGGGGCGTCCCATCCAGATTGAAAATCTCCCAGCAGACTTGTTCGAACGCAAATTGTCGGAGATTTACTCTGCCGAGGGGCTGACCGCTGCCACCTTTGAGGGGCAAGAGGGCAGTGATGACCTCAGCGAACTGGCGGAGGGTTTGCCTACCACTGCTGACCTTCTTGATACTGAGGATGATGCGCCGGTCATCCGCCTCATCAACGCGCTCATTGCCGAGGCGGTGAAGACCCGGGCATCGGATGTCCATATTGAACCCTATGAGGGGGCCCTGTCTGTGCGCCTGCGGATTGATGGGGTGTTGCGGGAGATCCTGTCTCTGCCGGCGCGCCTTACGCCGGTGATCACCTCCCGGATTAAGGTGATGGCGCGCCTTGATATTGCAGAGAACCGGGTGCCCCAGGACGGTCGGATCAGCCTGTCCATGGGGGGACGTCTTGTAGACGTGCGGGTGTCGACCTTGCCTTCCCGCTTTGGGGAACGGGTGGTGATGCGCCTCTTGGATAAAGAGCAAGCGCAACTCGACCTTGATACCCTTGGCATGCCCACGGGGATTCTCGACCGGTTCAAGCAGCTGTTGAAACGGCCTAATGGTATTATCCTTGTCACCGGACCCACCGGGTCGGGGAAGACGACAAGCCTCTATGGTGCCCTGACGCTGCTTAATGATCCGGGGGTCAATATCCTCACCGTGGAGGACCCGGTGGAATATGCCCTTGATGGGGTGGGGCAAACCCAAGTGAATACCAAGGTGGGGATGAGTTTCGCCACTGGCCTTCGGGCCATATTGCGTCAGGATCCTGATATTGTGATGGTGGGCGAGATCCGCGACGTGGAGACCGCACAGATCGCGGTGCAGGCATCGCTCACCGGACACCTTGTTCTGTCTACGGTGCACACCAACTCTGCCGTGGGGGCGGTTACGCGCCTCCGCGATATGGGGGTGGAGCCGTTCCTTCTCTCCTCGACCATTGCGGGGGTCATGGCCCAGCGGTTGGTCCGTCGTCTTTGTGAGCATTGCAAAGAACCGCGGGAAGCCACCCCGGCGGAGCGACGGATGATGGAGGTATCCCCGACGGAACCCCTTACCGTATACGATCCAAAAGGGTGCCCCCGGTGTAACCAGATCGGGTTCGAGGGGCGGATCGGCATTTATGAGTTGCTGATTGCCGACGAAACCTTGCGCCGTCTTGTCCATGATGATGCGTCCGAGCAGGCGATGGCCGCCCATGCCTTTGCTGATGCGCCAACCTTGGCGCAAACAGGCTTTACCCATGTGCGGGCGGGGCTCACCTCCTTCGCTGAGGTGATGCGGGTGGTGCAGGAGGAGGGCGCCGCGTCGTGACCGCATTTCGGTATGAGGCTGTCGACACCACCGGCCGGAAGAAAAAGGGGGTCATCACCGCTGACACCCAGCGCCGTGCTCGAAAGGATATCCAGGCTGCGGGCCTGACCCCTATTTCCATCAAATCCGTCCGTGGGCGTGAGGGGACGGCGAATGCGACCGGTCGGACGAAGAACCCGAACGCGGCCGAACTCTTCGCCGGGACACGACAGCTTGCAACGCTGATCGATGCGGCGACCCCCGTTGAGGAGGCCCTGGCCGCGGTGGGCGCCCAGATGAAGGGCTCACCCATGTCGGATATCCTTCTTTCCGTGCGGGCCCGGATTATTGAAGGGTGGCGGCTGTCTGATGCGCTTGGCGAGTACCCTAAGACCTTCAATGCCCTCTACCGCGGGATTGTCGCAGCGGGGGAGGCGTCGGGCAATCTCGGGCCCGTCATGCTGCGCCTAGCGGATATGGTGGAAAAGAACCGTGCCATGATGATGGGGGCGATCACAGCCCTTATCTATCCTGCGGCGATCCTGGTGGTGGCGGTCCTTGTGGTGGGGGCCCTCATGCGGTTCGTGGTCCCCCAGATTGTGAGCCAGTTTGCGGGCCGATCTGAAACGCTGCCGTTCATTACCCGGCTTGTGATTGGTGCGTCCGATTTTGTGCGGGATTGGGGGTGGCTTGTCGCCCTCGCGTTTATCGCGTCGGGCCTCATCATCTGGCAGGTGCGGAAGCGGCCTGCGCTTAAGCGAGCGATGGACCGGTGGTTCCTTTCTTTGCCAGTGCTTGGTGGTCTCTTGCGTGATCTTGATACGGCGCGATTTGCACGGACCCTGGCAACGCTTTTTGCGTCCGGTGCGCCATTGCTCGATAGCCTTCAGGCGGCCCGGCGGACGGTGACCAATGCCCATATTTATGACCGGCTTGATGTGACCCTGACCTCCGTGCGGGAGGGGGCGTCCCTGTCGGCGGGGGTGCGCCGGGCTGAGGTCTTCCCGCCGATGATGGCGTCTATGATCGCGGCGGGGGAGCGGTCGGGCGCGCTGCCGGAGCTGCTTGAGAAAACGGCTAATCAAATGGAGCAGGGGTTTGATGCAGCGGTGACTGTGGCCCTGCGGCTGCTGGAACCGGCGGTGATCGTTCTGCTCGGGGCGGTGGTGTTGGTCATTATTATGGCCATCATGATGCCCATTCTACAAATTAATACCTTAGCATTATAAGGCCCTCTAAGGGGACCTTCGGGGTACGGTGATGGAGTTGATGATGACAAGAATGGCAGATGAGTGTCAGCGAGTTAAACGTCGCCCGCAGGAGCGTGGGTTTACCCTGGTTGAGCTCTTAGTGGTGATCGTGATTTTGGGCGTCCTGTCCGCGATTGTGGCGGTGAACGTCCTCCCCGCCGGTGACACTGCGCGTGTGCAAGCCGCCCGGACGCAGATCGACGTGTTCGCAAACGCGCTCCAGCAGTACAAGCTTGAGGTGGGCAGCTTTCCGTCGGAGGACCAAGGGCTCGACGCGCTTGTTAACCAGCCCCAGGGGTTGCGACGCCCGGAGCGGTACCGCGCCGGCGGCTATCTCGATAAGCCCAACTTACCCTTAGATCCTTGGGACAACCCTTACCAATATAATGTACCCGGAGAATTTGGCGCCTTTGACGTCTTCTCTTACGGTGCGGACGGCCGACCCGGTGGGGACGGCATCGACGCAGACATTGGTAGCTGGCAATAAGCTGAGGTCTTTTGAGCGCCATGCAGCATTCTTCGCTCCCCACGGCTCAAGCGGTCCGTGGGGGGCGTGTTGACGCTTCATCTCGAGTTCATTCGCAACGCGGCCTCACCCTCGTTGAGTTGTTGGTTGTACTGGTCATCATGGCGGTGGTGTCAGGCCTCGCTATCGCTTCTATCCCCGACCCGGAGAGTGAAGTCGAGAAGACTGCCCGTGCTTTTGCGTCAAGCGCTGACCAATTAGCAGACGCCGCCATTATCAGTGGGCAACCGATGGGTCTTCACGTGACCGCCAATGGCTGGCGCGCCCTGCGCTATACGGAGGGGCAATGGACATCCCTTGGCGTGCGAGAGGCATCGGGTATCGCCCAAGAGGATGTTCGCCTCGAGCTTGATCTGTCCGACGCGTTTGTCCTGCCTGAGCCTGAAGAGGGGGGGGATTTTGTCCTTGCCGGCCGGAATGGCGGCTCTTCCGCTGACCGGGAGGAGGCGCCCGCCATCACCCCCGGTATCATCTTTGATCCCGTTGGGGAGGCGACGGTCTACACCTTGACGGCCCAGGGGCAAAAGCGGGTTTGGGCGGTGGCGGGGGGACCCTTGGGCGAGACGGAGGTGACCCGCCGTGAGCCATAAAGTATGCCCTGGTCCAATGGATCCACTCTCAGCTCCCCTTTGTCATCCCAGTTTGCCCACCGAGCAAGACCGGGATCCATACGGTGGAGATGTTGGTATGGAGCCAAAATCCCATCGTCTAAGCTTATGGACCCCAGACAATCGCATGCGCGATTTCTGGGATGACAGGGAAAGACGGCATCATCCAAGTACCCAGCGTGGCCTGACCCTTGTGGAGGTGTTGGTTGCCATGCTGGTCCTCGGTACGGCGGTGGCGAGCCTTTTGGCGCTTCTAAACATCCATACCCAGAATACTTTAGCGTTGGAGGATAACGTTCTTGGCCGCATCGTGGCGGAGAATGCGATGGTAACAGTCGTCACCCAGGAGGCGACAGGACGCCGCCAGGATGACGGAGAGGAAACGACCCTCGCTGGTCGGGAGTTCACCTGGTTCGTCTCCCGAACGCCATCCCCTTATGAGGGCGTGGAAATCATTCGCGTCAGTGTGATCCGTGCCGATACGGAACGTGAGGTGGCGAGCCTTCAAACCTTAAGGCGGCAAACCCGATGAACGCCCAGCGTGGTCTTACCCTGGTTGAGCTGCTGATCGCGCTCACCGTCTTTGCGTTTGTGGGCAGCGCCGCCGTCGGGGTTATGGCGCTGGCGACAAATGGCCAGGAGCAGTTGGAGGAGGTCACCGCAGAAGTCGCAAGCCTTGAGCGGGCCCGCAGTCTTATCCGCTCGGACCTTCTCCAAGTGGTCAACCGCCGCTATCAGGAGCCACTGTCCTTTGGCACCGTGCCCGCCATGGTGGGAGGCTTGGAGGCAGAGAGTGCCCTAACGGTGCCGGATGGGGAAACCTTCCTCTTAGCCTTTGTTCGCGACGGCTGGACAAACCCCGGGGCAGAGCAGCCGCGGGCCAGCCTTCAACGGGTGCTGTATCTTATCAAAGACGATGCCTTTATCCGCCGTACCCGCCCTTATCTTGATGCGACGGGGGAAACACCGTTTAGGGATCAAATCCTCTTTGAGGGGCTCGAAGATATTAAGGCGGAGTTTAAGGTGGGGACCCGCTGGGTCGACGATTGGACCACCACCGGGGAGCCTTTCCATCCTGCGGCGTTTCGGTTGAGTTTTGTTCATCCCCGCTATGGCGAAATGGAACAGCTATTTTTGATTGGGGGCATTCCATGATGACCGCAAACCGGAATGCGCAGCAGGGGGCGGCCCTCATCATTGTTCTGGTGATGGTGGCAGCGGTCAGTGTCATTGCGTCTGGCCTCACCATCGCGATGACAAATGCGCAGCTCAGGACGGGGGCCTCGCAAGACCGGGACCAGGCGGTGTGGCTCCTTCTCGGGGCGGAGGAGGCGGCGCTCCATCTGTTGAAAATTCAGGATGCGGCGCGCCCCAATATCGACACAGCGGAAGAGCCTTGGCTGTCCCAGCCGCAGGTGCTGCCGCTTGATGATGGTGTGCTGACGGCCTCCTTTCGGGATCGGTCTGCATGCTTCAATATCAATGGTCTGGTGAGCGAAGAAGAGCAAACGGGCCTCACCGCAAATGCCGGCGGCACCAAGGCCTTTGGCCAACTCGTGGCGCAGCTTGGTGCCGACGCCCGCACGGGGGAGGTGCTGGCGAGTGCCGCCGCTGACTTTATCGATGTGAATGACTTCCCAGAGCCCGGGGGCGCCGAGGATTTTGTCTATTCGAGGCGGGAAGTCCCTTACAAGACTGCTGGCACGCCCCTGCAAAGTGTGACGGAGTTGCGGGCGGTGCAGGGCTGGTCCCGCTCCGTTTATACCGCTTTAGCGCCCTATCTTTGCGCCCTACCGGGGGAGCCTGGTCCCAGCGTTCTCAACTTAAACACCCTGGTGGTGGAGGATGCGCCGTTTCTTCATGATGCGCTGGGGGGCGTATTGAGCCTTGGGGATGTGGAGCGGTTGATCGAGGATCGGCCACCAGATGGCTACACCGAGGTGCAGGCCTTTTTAGAAAGACAGGATTTTCAGTCGCTTTCGACACCATTGGGATCGGAAGTCGCTAGCAGGCTGGCAACCTTTGCGTCATACATCGAGTTCAATAGCCGTCTTACCAACGGCGAACGCGAGTTTGTGATGACGAGTGAGATCAGCAAAGCCTCTGGGGACGAGCCGCGGGTGGTGCGACGCCGCCTTGGGGGCGCACAATGACCCAAAGCCTTCTCATTACCGGCGCCACGCCGGACGATCCCCTCATCTGGGCGATTGCCGAAGCGGACACGCTGACCAAGTCCGGGACAGCGAATGACATTGGCGGCATTCCCCGGGCGGTCGGGTCGACCGATCAGCTCACGGTGATTGTCCCCGGCGACCGGGTGGCCACCCGCCGCATCCCGCTACCGGTGAAAGGCGATAAGGCGCTGAGTGAGGCGGCACGGCTTGCATTTGAAGACGTCCTGTCAGGGAGCGTCGAGGACGTTCATTTTGCCTTTGGTGACCCCGATGAGACGGGTGCCCGTCTTGTGTCCGCGATGCCGGTGGATCGCTTGGAGGATTGGCTGGACGCCTTCGAAGAGGTGGGCCTTGACCCCGATATCTTCACGGTGGACCATCTTGCGCTGTGGACGGAGGGGTATGAGACCATCACCCTCGAATGGGGGGCATATGCTGTTGCGCGGCTGCCTCAGGGCGGCTTATCCGGTGAAAAAAGTATTGTCCGTATGCTTATGGACAAAATGGACCGTGGCGGTGCTGTCCTTCCCATGGTGTTGGCGGAGGCGGATAGCACGGACATAAAGGCGGCCGGCCCTGATGGTCTGGTGCTTACTGATGAGCGTGCGCTGGCGGCATTTTACCTAAGCGGGTTTCCGACCCGCATTCCGCCCTCCTTCCGGCGCGGGGCCTATGCAAAGCGCCGCGACTGGGTGGGCATAACGCGGCCATGGCGCTTGGCGGCGGGCCTAATGGCGGCCTGCTTCGGAATGTGGCTCCTTGGGGCGGGGGCCGATGGTCTGCGCCACCAGCGCGCCGCGGAAACCCTCCGGCAGGAAGCAACGGCGCAGTTCACCGCGGCCTTTCCGGGTACTGTGGTGCGGGACCTTCGCCGCCAAGCCGCGCAGCGAGCAGGGTCGGGTAGCGCCACCGGTCTTTTCCTCCGCCTTAGCGTTGATTTGACCGCGGCAATTGAACAAAGCGTCGCGATCCAACTTACAGGTCTAACCTATACAGAGGATAATGAGTTGGTTGCCGACCTTCGGTTTCCGGATGCTGCGTCCTTGGAGCGGTTAAAGGCGCTGCTTGAGGATCGCGGTGTGGTCACGAGAGAGGGGGGTAATCTTCGTCGGGAGGATAATGGCGATTATTCCGGACGTCTCTTTTTAGGAGGGCGAGGATGACAGCCTGGTTCACAGCGCTTTCCCAGCGGGAGAAACTTCTTATCGTGGGCGGTGCCGCCCTGATTGGGGTGGTCCTTTTTGCAATGATGGTCATGGGCCCTGTTTTGCGGTTTCAGTCGACCGCTCGGCTTGCCTATGACGATGCCTCCACCACTTATCAGTTGGTTGCGCGTGCTGCTGAGTCGCCGTCGGGTGACAACAGCCTTGATAGTTCGGCCATGCGGTCGATCCTTACCCGGACAGCGGGACGGAGTGGGGTGGTCATTAACCGGATTAATTCCAATGGCGCTGAAATTGACCTGTCGATTAGCAACATCAATACCGGTCGCCTGTATGGCTGGTTGGGTCTTTTGCAGTTGGAGCATAAAATTGTTGTGAGAGAGGCGCAGATCCGCCCCTCCAATGATGGCAGCACCGTGACCGCGCGCCTGACAATGGCGGAGGGGCAATGAGGCGCGGTGGGCTTCCAGGGATGGCGCTCCTCTTTTTAGTGGGGATGCTGATTTCCGGGGTGGCGGCGCTGCCCCTTTCCCTCGTCTTGTGGGCGGCGGGCGCTCCAATCGAGGCGGAGCGTATCCGCGGTACCATCTGGAATGGTCACATTGAGAATGCTTGGATTGCTGGTTATCCGGCTGGCACAATCGGTGTGTCCGGTGATTTGATGACCCTGCTGAAAGGACAAGTGGCGGCTGACCTATCCGTGCGGGGATCTATTGCCAACGGCCGGGCGTCGGTGGCCCTTGGGGTCAATGAGATCAATTTCCGATCAGCAGACCTGGCCGTTGAACTTAGCCCCCTAGAGCTGCGGGACGCCTTCGGGGCACCGATGGAGGGGCTGGTCCGGCTCAAGACCGATGGTCTGACCCTCACCCGGGAACAGTGTGCGGAGGGTCGCTTGGAATTCTCAACCGATACCCTCCAACGAACCGCAAGGCGCTATGGTGGTGAGGGCTTTGCGCTTCTCGGCACAGGACGGTGTGAAGAGGGGGCCTTTGTTCTGCCGCTAAGGGGCGAGGGGTCAGAGGGCAGCGCGGATGCCATGATCCGGGTCAGCCTTCAGGGCTATACGACAGAGCTGACGGTTGTGCCGCGGGACGAAGACCTTGCGAATGCGTTAGACCTTTATGGCTTCCAGCAGCGCGGCAATGCCTTTACCCTGGTGCAGCGAGGAACATTGTTTTGATACGTAAAGGATCATCTTTCGGTTTGGCCGCGGCGTTCGTCGCGCTCGCCGGCTGCGCCACGCCTTCTCAGAAGAGCGATGGTCCCTCGCGGTTGCCTCGTCCTATTCCCATGGCAACCAATACCGAGGCGCCGGACCTAGGCGTTCTTGGTCCCTATGGTGTGCCCCAGGGCCGCTGCGGGATGATCTTGTACACCCTGGCGGGCGCGACGCCGGTGCCGATATTCCGCTCCACGGATGATGGCAACGCGTTGATGGATATTGAGGGGACCCTTACCCAGTTGACCCTCGTGGGCCGGGCGGGGGAAACACGCATGGCCATTCCCGGCAGCCAGTATTTTCAAGGGAACCTCAGCACCGGGATGGGGGTGCAGGTCGCCGCTGTGACGCAGTGGGGCAATAGTTTCCGCGGTGGCGCCTACGTTCAGCAGGGGACCATCACCCTCACGGCGGCTGACGGATGGTCACGGGTGGTGCCCGTTGCTGGGATTGCGGGGTGTCGAATTTCATCGGCTGGCTGATAGATGCACTTGCGATTAATGCGATAATCTGCACAAGGTTTCGCAGTGGTCGAGAGTAGAATGTATGACAATCCCCGCGCCCCAGTCGCCAGCCAAGAATGATCAACGACCCGTTGGTCATGAGACCACTCACGGTGCTAATCGGGGGGCCAATCAAGGGTCATGTCACGGGCATCACCACCATCATCATCATGTTTCAGCTGACGGTGGCGATACGCGCCGTTTGATGATGGCCCTTTGTATTATTGGCGGGTTTGCGGTGATCGAGGTGATCGGCGGGGTCATCTCCGGATCCCTCGCGCTTCTGGCTGATGCTGGCCACATGGCGATGGACGGTTTTGCCATCGCGCTTGCCCTCTGGGCGCGCCACCTGGCCGCCAAACCCCCAAGCCGCCGGTTTCCATTCGGGCAAAAGCGAGCGCAAGTTTTGGCCGCGTTTGTTAATGGGCTAGCCCTGTTTGTGATTGTCGCAATCCTCCATGGAGAGAGTATTGGGCGGTTGGGGAGTCCGCAGGAGGTTGGTACAACGCTGATGATGGTCATAGCCGGAATTGGTTTGGGCGAGAATATCCTGGCCTTTTGGGTGCTTCACCGGGGGGATCAGCATGATGTGAACATGCGCGGCGCCATTCTCCATGTGATCAGCGATATATTGGGCTCGATCGCAGCAATCGTCTCAGCGATTGTGATCATGACCACCGGATGGTTGGCGGCGGACGCCTTGGTCACCATGGTGGTCTGTGCGCTTATCGCGCGATCAGCTTGGGGCCTTGTGAAAGAAACGGGGATCGTGCTTCTCCAGGGGGCGCCCCCTGACCTTGACCTCAGTGACGTTGAGGCCACCATTAAATCGCAGGTGCCGAAGGTGGTTGCCGTCTCAGACGCACGCGTGTGGATGCTGACCCCGGATAACCCTCAGCTGACCATGCGGGTCACCATTGATGAACCTCAATGGGCCGATATCACCTGCGAGCGGGTGAAAACGCTTTTAAAAGAACGGTTTAACATCGACAACTCAACGATCGAGCTGCGCTG
>CALFRH010000479.1 GCA_937919225.1 uncultured Parvularcula sp. | reverse complement strand
TTTCCGATGGCTTCACCACGGGCAGGATGGGCAGGTCATATTTGCGGGCAAAATCGAAGTCGCGCTGATCGTGTGCGGGGCAGGCGAAAATCGCTCCGGTGCCATACCCCATCAAGACGAAATTCGCGATATAGACGGGCAAGGTCTGATCTTCGACGAAGGGGTGTTTGACCCGCAAGCCCGTTTTGTATCCCATTTTTGGAGCTTGCTCGATGTCCGCTTCCGATGTCCCAATCTTCGCGCACTCAGCTCGGAAGTCCTCCACCTCGCTTGTGCTTTCTGCCAATGCGATTGAAATCGGATGGTCCGGCGAAGGTGCAACACAACTCGCCCCGAAAAGCGTGTCTGGTCGGGTTGTGAAAATCTCGATGCCTTGCGCGGAATCTTCCAAAGCGTCTTTCAGGTCCTCATATTCGCAACTATCAACCTTGGTCAGATCGTAGTCATCTTGGGCAAATGCCTGCTCGACTTCATCCAATGACGTAAATCCTGTTGGCGGTTCCCATTCGAACCGCATCTGCAAGCCTTCGGATCGCCCGATCCAGTTGGCCTGCATGGTCCGGACCTTTTCCGGCCAGCGGTCGAGCTTCTGAACTTCGGTTAGCAAGTCCTCGGCATAATCGGTGATCCGGAAGAACCATTGCACCAGCTCGCGCTGTTCCACCGGTGCGCCGGAGCGCCAGCCTTTGCCGTCAATCACCTGCTCATTGGCCAGAACTGTATTGTAGACCTTGTCCCAATTCACTTTGGCCTTCTTCTGATAGACCAGACCCTTTTCGATGAATTTCAGGAATAGGCGCTGCTGCTCACCGTAATAGTCGGGATCACAAGTGGCGAATTCGCGCGACCAGTCGAGCGACAAGCCAAGCTTTTCAAATTGCGCCTTCATGGCGTCAATATTCTGATAGGTCCAATCGCCAGGATGGACGCCCTTTTCCATCGCCGCATTCTCGGCTGGCATGCCGAACGCATCCCACCCCATCGGGTGGAGGACATTATACCCTTTGGCTTTCTTATGCCGTGCCACGACATCGCCCATGGCATAATTGCGGACATGACCCATGTGCAGACGCCCCGACGGATAGGGAAACATCTCCAGCACATAGGCTTTTGGCATGTCCCCTGCCTCGGCCGGTGACTTCGCTTTAAACAGGTCCGCAGAAGCCCATGCTTCACGCCATTTGGGTTCCGCAGCCTGCGGATCATATCTTGAGGCCATCGCCTCCCCCATACATGTAAAATCTAGTCGAGTTCAGACGCTTTGAGATTGCGTGCCCGCGATAGGATCGCATTTTCGAGCTGAATACCAGTCTCCAGATCGATGCTGGCATCGACCCAGCTGCCATCCTGATTGGTCTGGCGGAACACGCTGACCTTCACACCATCGGCGCGCAGGCGCGAATCGAGAATATAGACCGTCGCCTTGATCCGCTCGTCTTCGGAACCTTCAAACGACTTCCAGTCATATATGATCGTACCGCCAAACGGGTCGGCGCTATCGAGCGGTAAAGCGCTCAATGTGTCCAGGCTGGCGCGCCATAGATAGGGATTTGCGCCGCCTTCAATCTCTTCGACCACGCGAGTTTCAGCATTATTGCCGCCACCGAACACGCAACCTGTTAGCGCGAACGCTCCGACTGTTGCTGCGATAAGCGTTGAAACTGCCTTCATATCGTCATTTCCCGTTGGCAAGACCTTGTTGATTAACTGTCTCTATAACACCTCAAACTCAGCCTGCCAGTGCTCTTGTGCTGATGGCCCGCGAAGGATGAAACACCGCTTATGTCGATCCGCACTCTGGCTTTCATGACCCCTTACTTCCTTCCATTCTCCGCCGCTTTGGCGCAGGCTGATACGCCTTGGGAGACAGAGTTAGAGATGGAATCTGTCACAGTTGTGACGCCGGTTTCGGACAGCGACGCGCCGTTTGATGTCAGGCCTGTGCTTGGCGAACTGTCGCTGATCACGACGTCCGAGCGAGTATTGGAAAACGGCGTCCGCTTGCGCGCCCGAGGAGCGTTGAGGCTGCAGGCTGATCATCCGCAACGCCCTGGCGGAACTGGCGGGTTTGGTGATGCGACAGTCGCACCGGTCGGCGCCTTTTCGGGTCTGTCAGCGGCCCTGCCGCTTGAGACCAGCGAAACACGCGCCAGACTGGAAACCGCCTATTTTCAAGTCGATGGCGGCTATGGAGAGCTGCGCTTCGGCAAGGATCAGGGCGTTGGCGCCCGTTTTCATGAAGGCACTAGATCCGTCCTTTCACATGCCCGGCTCGACAGCGCTCTACTGGACCCAACAGGCTTGAGCACGGTGCGCACGCGGCACGACCTGACGGGCCCCAGTTTGAAACTCTCTTATGCCACGCCGCGTCTCATCGGATTGCGCGGCGGCATCAGCCTGACGCCATCCGCCGACGCGGACGGACTGGATCGCCGGCCGAAGGCTGGACCAGGCGGGATCGCGCCGGAGACCGAGAATGCGATTGAGTTTGCTCTTAACGGAACGCGGCGATTGCGCGACTCCGGCTGGCGATTCGATATCGGCCTTGCCTGGTCAACGGCAGACATCTCGAATCCGAGCCTGCTGGCGCCTTATGACCGGATCGAAACGGTCGCCGCCGGCACGCGAATCGAAAAAGACGAGTGGACGTTCGGCGCCTCCTGGCTCGGATCAGACAATGGATTGGCGAATAGTGATTATAGCGCCTGGAGCGCCGGACTGCACCGCGAGGCCTATGAGATGGATTTTTCGGTCGAATTCGGCCAGGCTGAGGACGATGGCGTCGGGCTGGAATCGCAGAGTTTTCGCGTCGGTGCCTCCCGGGAATTTCGCGAATCAGCTAAAATTGCCCTCGGATATGTTCAGGATTGGAACGAAAGGCTGGATCAAAACTGGGAATCAAAGGGAGTTGTTGTCGAAATCACACTCTCACAATAATTTGTAGAGATAACTGGAAATTAAGGTTCTCTTAACCGTTCTCGCTGCTATCTAGATCGCAGGAGCATCTAAAAATGCGTTTGCTATTGATATCTGTCGCAAGTCTGTGCGGCCTCGCCCTTCCGGCGGTGGCTCAGCAAGACGTGCCGGATATGCCAGCACCAACCATTGCCGAGACTGAACAAGCCGAACCGGAATGGTTCCAGCAGTTCAATTTCAGCAGTGACCAGATCGGATCTCCGATCTGGCAATCGACACCGTCCAAGACGTTCAACCTAGCCTGGATCAATGGCGACCGCTGGAGCCTCAGCCTTGACCTGACCTCCCGCGATGAAGCTTCGCCGCTAGCGCGTGAGGAAATGATGGCAGAGGCGCAATTCCGCATTACGCCGCGCATTTCGGTCGGAGGTGAACTGACCATTGGGGCGGAAGAGCTGGACGATACCAATCAATGGGATGATCAGGACATCGAAGCTGGCATCCGCCTGCGTTCGGCATTCAAGTTCTAGGCTTTCGCGCCCCGTTTTCCACCACCATAAGCCGGATCGGCCAGCGCCGAAGCCTCGTCCAATGGCCAACGTGGACGGGCTGAAAACGTCTGCCCATGCGCCGGCACCATACCCGCCGCATACCGTTCGGCGCCGGCCAGCGCAATCATTGCCGCATTGTCGGTACAATGGCGCAAGGGCGGCGCGATTAGAACGGCGCCAACCTCGTCCGCGACGCCATTTAGAGCGGTTCGGATCGTCTGATTGGCGGCAACGCCCCCGGCCACAACCAGGCGCACGTCGCCCTTAGCCTCTGACGCGAAGACCTCGAGCGCACGCCGTGTCTTTTCAGCCAGACAGTCGGCAATCGCCGCCTGATAACTGGCGCAAAGGTCGGCCTTGCCCTGCGCATCCAGGGACGCGGCCTCAACGATTCTGGCGGCGGCGGTTTTCAAACCAGCGAAACTCATGTCCAGGCCAGGACGATTAAGCAGCGGGCGTGGCAGCTCAAACCGCGTTGCATCGCCGTCTTTCGCGAATTTCTCGACGGCCGGACCGCCTGGAAAGCCGATCCCGAGCGTCTTGGCGAGCTTGTCGAACGCTTCGCCGGCAGCATCATCTATCGTCGTACCGAGCCGATGATAGTCACCCAGCCCAATGACCGCGATAAACTGGCAATGCCCACCGCTGACCAAGCCTTTGCATCTTTCAAAAGCTTTAGGTTGGAAAACACCACAAATAGGATGACCAATACCCCGTGATATTTACTATACATTACGGCAGCCATGGTCAATCCAAGACCTATGGCAATACTCCAACTAGGTTTAACTAAATATTGTTTGTATAACCATAAGAAAACCGCTGTAAAGAAAAGCAAAGGGGTATCAGGCAGGGTCAAAAAACCGTAGGCATTCATCAAGGTCATTGAAAAGACCAATAGGAAAAAGTGAAGAATGTATTTGCTCTTTTTTGGGTTATCGATACATAACCAAAGAAAAAAATAGGTTCCCACAGAAAATATACAACTGACCAACCGGACCCCTAGCTCGTTATCGAACAATTGAGTGCCTAAATAAATCATAAAAGCCACCAAAGGGGGGTGGTCAAAATACCCCCAAGCCAAAGTTTTGGCATAATACCAATAATAGGCTTCATCATAAATGAGTTCGGTAAGGCCACTTTGGATGAGATTCAGTAGAAATAAGACAACTGCTAGTGTAATAAACAGTTTTGGAAACCTCTTGGTCATTCGGTTGCAATTTCGAAAGCAAATGTACAAATATTGGTCAGTGACCCTAAAAGGGACAACGGGATTAACCCGGATAAAGTATTATTTTTACGCTCTAATCAGTAACGAATGGCGGACGGCTTGGTGATAATTCCAACTTTCAATGAAATCGAAAACATTGAAGCCATTATCAGAACAGTTTTTGACCTTAAACGCGATTTTCATGTGCTGATTGTGGATGACAACTCTCCCGATGGTACGGCGCAAGCCGTTCAGAAACTGCAAGAAACCTTTCCAGATAGCCTTTTTTTAGAAGTTCGAAAAGAAAAATCAGGTTTGGGAACGGCATATATCCACGGATTTAAATGGGCTTTGGAGCGGGAGTACGAATACATCTTTGAGATGGACGCGGATTTTTCCCATCGTCCGGCGGCCCTGCTACGCTTGCATCGCGCTTGTTTGAACAAAGCAGATGTGGCTGTTGGTTCTCGGTATAAAAAAGGGGTCAACGTAGTCAACTGGCACTTGTATAGTGTTTTGCTGTCTTATGGAGCTTCTTGTTATGTAATGATGATTACGGGTATGAAAGTGCATGACCCCACCGCGGGATTTGTTTGCTATCGCAAGGAAGTTTTACAAAATATCCATCTGGACCGAGTTCGGTTTATAGGCTATGCCTTTCAAATCGAAATGAAGTATCGCGCCTATTTAAAAGGATACAATATTGAGGAGGTATCCATAATTTTTACAGACCGTGTCAACGGAAAATCAAAAATGAATTCCTCTATCGTCAAAGAAGCTATTTTCGGAGTTATCACGATGAAATTGAGGAGTATTTTTTTCAAAAAAAGTTTTTAGCATGGCAAAGCTGCTGATAAAAAATGCAAGAATTGTCAACGAAGGAGAACAGCGTGAATCGGATGTCCTTATTGAAGACGCTCATATAGAACGAATTGATGCCGACATATCAGATGACCAAGCTTGCATAGTAGACGCTGAGGGTGACTGGGTGCTACCGGGCATCATTGATGACCAAGTACACTTTAGAGAGCCGGGTCTTACACACAAAGGTAATTTGGATACCGAAAGCAAGGCTGCCCTTGCAGGAGGCATCACCAGTTTTATGGAGCAACCCAACACCAATCCACAGACTACCACCATCAAAAAATTGGAGGAAAAATTCAGAATGGCTGCCAAAAGTGCATGGGCGAATTACTCTTTTCCATTTGGAGGAACCAATGATAATTTGGAAGAACTCAAACGTTTGGATAAAATGGCCTGTTCAGGAGTAAAGTTATTTTTGGGTTCTTCTACTGGAAATATGTTGGTGGATGACGAAAAGGTATTGGAAGCTATTTTCAAAAATACCGAGATGGTCATTTGCACGCATTGTGAGGATGAGCAGACCATTCGCACTAACTTGGAAAAGTATAAAAAGGAATATGGTGATGACATTCCAATAGCCCTACATCCTATTATTCGAAGCGAAGAAGCTTGTTACCTATCTTCTTCAAAGGCAGTAGCGCTGGCCAAACGAACAGGGGCCAGATTGCATGTTTTTCATGTATCCACAGGAAAGGAAACAGAACTTTTCCGAAACGATATCCCGCTTTCCGAAAAAAAGATTACCGCAGAAGTTTGTTTACACCATCTTTGGTTTTCTGATGAAGATTATGCAGAAAAAGGAACCTTTATCAAGTGGAACCCTGCTGTAAAAACGGCTCAGGACAGAACCATGCTCTGGGACGCACTTTTAGATGACAGAATTGATGTTGTAGCAACGGACCATGCACCGCATACCCTTTCTGAAAAGCAACAGCCGTAC
>CALFRH010000478.1 GCA_937919225.1 uncultured Parvularcula sp. | reverse complement strand
CGATCTGGTCAATCTCGGCGTCACATCCCCCGCCGAGCGCGCAGCGCGATAACACAACACGCGCCGCAGCAGACCCCGCAGCGGCGCGACACGCGGCCAGCCTTTGCGTCCCGAAGGCTGGCCACACATACCGCACCGACCCGACCTGCTTCCCCGCTTCACGGATCGGTCCAAAAGGACCCGACACAGGTGCGTTGTGGAAAGCCGGTTCCCGTTCGCAAACGCGGGGGCCGGTTTTTTTATTCGAAGTCTTTACTGTCCATGATCCGATGGATTTCCCGGCGGACCAACTTGCGGACGTTGCGGGTGATCCGCGCGCCCAGCGCGCCTTGTAGCTCTTGCCGAACCAGTTCTGACACCATATCGCGCAAGGCATCTTCGTCCAGCATCGCATCATCTTCGGTCACAAACGCCTCGAACGTGTCGTTTTCTGCGTTTGGCGCTGCATCCTCAGGGCGGTCTTCATCCTCGGGATCTTCTTCGGCCTCAAGCAGCGGGTCTTCGGATGGAACCGACGCTGGAATATCCTCAGGTGAGACGGTTTCCCACAGATCCGAGACGTTGCTTTCCAAGGCAGCAGGCGTATTTTCATCGCTTTCGTCGATGCCGTCGGGATCCCAGCTTTCGGATTGTTGGGCGACGGCTGTCTCAAGTTCAGCGATCCGGGATGCCAAGGGGTCGTTAGCTGCCATAATCCCGACGATATCGCTTTCCGGCTGTTCAGACGGCGCATCTTCGATCATCGGAGCTTCGTTGTCGTCCACCTCAGGCTCAGAGGATGGGTTCTGCACAAACTCTTCCGAGAGCTCAGCATCGAAATCAAGCGCGTCATCAGCCTCATCAAAAAGAGCGACCGCATCATCTTCTACCGCGTCCTCCTTAGCGAGCTGCGCAGTATCTTCGGGCAATGGCTCGACATACAGATCGCCCTCTTCCGACTCGGCCTTAGCGTCCGAAGCGGGGTCATCCTGCACCCGAAAATCCGGCGTCAAAACCAAACGATCCGGGGCAGGCGCAGTTGCGGAAAGGCCTTTTTCAGAAGGGCGCGGATCATCCGAGACCAGTTTCCTGATCGACGACAGCACGTCTTCGATTTCGACATTCGTAACCGGATCGGACATTGTTTATCCTGCTTTAGCCTCAGCCCAAGTTTAGCCGTAGCGGCAAGCACAGACAACAGGTCATGAAAATTGCGCAGAGATTTTGCAGTGGCCCGATTAGTCCTTATTCAAGGCTCGAAGCACCTTATCAAGCTGACGCCCCTGACGGCTGGTAAATGTCGGCGCATTCTTGACCGCATTATAATAGGCCGCAGGATCATAGGCTTGCACGTTCAGGTTGAGATGATCGGCCGTCAACAGACCCATCGATGACAAGACCGTATAGGCCGCCACGGTTTCCTGCGTTGCAGCGCTGACAGCACTGGCACGGGCGTCCAGCAGCTCCTGTTCGGCGTTAAGCACGTCAAGTGTGGTACGCGCACCAAGTGTCGCCTCTTCACGGACGCCTTCAAAAGCAACCTGTGCCGCGCTGATCTGGCGCGCCACGGCTTGACGGTTTGCACTGGCGGAACGCAGCTGTGCAAATGCGTTGCCAACCCCTTGAATGATCTGTTCGCTCACGATGTGAACATTAGCCCGCGATGCAACAGCACGCTGTTGTGCCTGTCGGACAAGCGACGTCAGTTCACCACCGCGGTAAATCGGGCCACCAAAATTCAGCGACAGCGTTTCGGTGCCGTTGAATGTCTCGTCATCCCATGTCGCAGTGCCCTGTGCGCTGAGCGTGGGCTGCATAGCAGCGCGGGCCACGCGGACATTTAGATCGGCAACGCGCACCTCAAGCTGGGCTTGTTGCAAATCCGGATGGCCGCGTTGCGCGACCTGCTTGGCCTCGTCTTCGGAACTGGCGGTTTGCGGCAGGCCCCGGGGCGCGACAAGCTGGCCGGGCAGACGGCCGATGACAGCCAAGTATTCTTCGCGGGCGATATCGACGTTCCCACTGGCCAGCGCCAGTTCAGCCCGCGCCGAGGCCAATCGCGCTTCGGCTTGGGCCACGTCAGTGCGGGTCACTTCGCCAACTTCGAACCGGTCTCGTGCGGCCCTGAGTTCTTGTGTAATCAGCCGGACGTTGTTTTGCCGCAATGACAGGATTTCCACATCCCGCCGGACCGACATGAATGCCTCAACCGCGCGTAGCAGAATACTCTGTTCGGCCGACACAAGGCCTTGGCGTGTTGCGAGCACCAGTTCTTTCTGAGATTCGATCGTCAAAAGACGCCGTCCGGCATTCCAAAGCACCAGATCGGCGGTCAACTGCAGATTGCTATTGATGCTGTCTTGCTGAAATCCTTGCGGGTTTGTGTATTGCGCCGAATAGGCCCAGCTCAGGATCGGCCGCAGGGCTGCCACCGATTGTGCAACATCTTCGTCGGCGACCCGCAAAAGCGCGCGCTGCTGATCCAGAAGACCGCTTGTCTCATAGGCGCCGACAAGAGCATCTGCGAGCGTTTCAGCTTTTGCGGCGACGCCGGCACCAAGTGCGGCGATCACAGCCGCGCTCATGGCGGTTGATCTGATTACGTTGCGCAGCATGCTCAATCCTCGTTCTGTGATCCGCTCTCGCGGCTAAGCGTTCCGGCGAGGTCTGATCTCAATGGCCAGACCTTTCGACCGTAGGCATAGCATAGAATATCCAGACAGATTTACTAGAATGATCCGTCCAAAGGGCTGTCTTTACAATCAATTGATTTGACTAGGTCACAGTGAGAAGGTTTTCGCCGCTTCAAAACCCTCCAGAACAGGCGCACCAGCGTTGAAAACATCGCGCCAACTGATATCGCCATCGATTTTATAGCCTATCCGCACTACGCCCAGCGCCGCTTGGGCAAAAAGCGCGCAAATGCGACCATTCTCTTTCAGCTGGTCGCTTAACGCCTGGGGCACTGTTTCCACGGCACCTTGCAGGATGATGACATCATATGGCCCGTGCTCTGCAGCGCCGTCTCTTAGCGCGCCAACCTCAATCATCGCATTATCGACATCATGATCGCTGAGCGTCGCTTGGGCGTCCTGTGCGATGCTGGCATCGCTTTCCAGACCGACCACGGCTTCTGCCATCCGCGCCATAACCGCCGTCGAATACCCAAGCCCACAGCCGATATCGAGCACCAGATCATCGTTGGCGATATCCAGCGCATCCAGCATCTTGGCGAGCGTCCGCGGCTCAAGCACGACCCGCCCCGAGATGAGCGGCAGGTTTTCGCCGACATACGCCATATCCCGAAGGTTTCGTGGCACATATGCCTCGCGCGGGACTGTCAACATCGCGTCGATGATCGGGAATTTGGTAACATCAGAGGGTCGAACCTGAGTATCGACCATCATGATGCGGCGCGTGGCGTTGTCGGACATGTGGCGTTCCAAACGGACAAAATCGGCTGGATAAGCCTTTGCCACACCTCGCCTGCTCAAGCAACGTCGAAGCACCGATAACCATCTTGCACCACTCTTTGCCTTGCGTTAGGTGAAGCCGACCATTGCGGCGAGTTGGCGGAGTGGTGACGCAGCGGATTGCAAATCCGTGTACACCGGTTCGATTCCGGTACTCGCCTCCAATGATTTCAGTCACTTAAATGCATACGAGACAAGTACATATTTCCATAGTCTCATTTTAGTCTCTCTGTATGACAGGGCATGCTCATGTTCGCTGGAACAGGGTCAAAGGTTTCCATCGCGCAAATGGCAACCTCAGAAGCTGAGACAGAAGCTGCAGGTGCGGTCGGAAAGGAAAATTTAAAATCCTCGTGTCGGTGGTTCGACACAGCTCCGAGGCACTATCAAGCCAAAGGCTTATATATAGTAGTAAATTTGTAGGCTCGGAGCTGCTTTATAGGTTAGCTCACAATAACTGGACGCTGCGGTCTCGTTGGAGTCTGTGTCAGACACATCACACTAAGCACTTCAGATTGAAAGCGAGGTCAAATTGAGATTAGGCCAGGCATCTCTGCACTTACATAGCCAATAGACGCATATAGCCTTTCGACATGTGTCCCGATGACACACTGCAGAAAAATGTCGTCCGCGCCACTGCTCAATGCGGCTTGAGTAAGAGCGACAGAAATTTGCTGACCGAATCCACGTTTTTGTTTTGAGGCAACAGTTCCTACGCTGTAGAGTCCGGCAAAGCCATTTTTTCGGTAGAACGCCCCGCAGGCGACTGGCTCTCCCGCAAAATACCCAACTGCGCGACAAACAGTAGTCCCGCTCCTCAACTTTGACCGCCTGAGAGTCGGAACATAGAAATCCCGGAACCTGTCATTCAAAGCTTCATCATCGAAGAGGCTTGTAAGCACTTGGCAATAGTCTTGCGGCGGTACCGGGTCATGCGAAAACACCACATCCAAACTATTCTCTGTTGAGTCAGCTAACAGAGTTTCCTTACTACAAATCATCCACCTTTCGCGCGCTACTGATGCCCTGTCGCCGAGAGCAGACATTACTCGTTCGAGGTCGTCTTCCCGGACAAAGAAAGTTGCTTGCCGATCCATTAAATTTGCCTGCTTTAACACAAACTCTGAGTGAGAAGCTACACTAGGATCAGCCAGAACAGAGTGATTCCACGAAAGTGAAGGAATCTCATCTGAGTAGTAGTAAAAACAACCATCAGGCCCAGTGGTCACACCCGAATAATAGCCAGATAGCTGCATCTCAAAGTTTGCAGCAATGTGCTCATTAGTAAGTAATTGCGAACTAGTCATGCCATATTTTCCTCTACGAATTGAACACATTTTAACACGGTGCTCTCAAACTGTCCGTAATGCTGCTGGACTTGAAGTAGCGGTATACCTTCGGCTCTCGCATGAGCTTCAGCCGCACTTCTCATAGGCTCTTGAGACGCAAATGCTTGATCCAGTAGTATATCGTCCCCTTGTTTGCTGCGTGAGGCAACCATTTGCATCCAATCACTTCGTTCAGCCCAAACGAAAATGATCATATCTGCGTTGGACAACCGATCAGCATCAAGCCTCAGACTCTCCTTAAAGACGCCAAAATATGGGTCGGACTTTGAGATCATCCATTCAGACGATGCATGATCCAAGTACCCAATCATGGTCTTGTGATAGTAGGCATCACATAGCGCAATGCCATCCCTACCATGCCGTGCTGACTTTCGAATAGCGTCAACTTGATAACAACGAAACCACTGCAAGACTTCATAAGCGGAAGCTAGGAAACTTTCTTCAATAAAACCGGGCCAGTCTTGACGATCAGGTTCACAAAATGCGCGTCCCTTCAGCTCTCTTGCAAGTCGATGTGCCAAGCTCGTCTTTCCACTTCCAGCCAAACCTAATAGAGCAACAAATGGCATTCGCAGGCTCCTAAACCAAAACTCTAAAAGTCGGCCCGATAAACTCAAACCCGTGGTGTCTGTAGATTGTGTTAGGCGAAGTGGAATGGTCTGGTTCGCCCGTGTAAAGTGTGAGGCGGCTAATGCTGCGGCTTCGACAGACCTTCTTAGCATGCTGAATCAGCTCAGAGCCGACTCCCTTAAATCGTTCGTTTGGTGTTACATAGAGATCCGTCAGCTCTAAGTAACTCCCTCCTGAAATCAATGCTTCCCTCTCAGCAATTGCCATGAACCCAAGGATTCTCACCTCGGGTTTTCTGGTAGCAACATATATTCGTCCATGTTTCTCAAGAATGGTGCGTGCCGCGCGGAGGAAATCAGCAGCTTGCAAAACTGTCTGACGTTGAGGCGCAATCTCTTTTGAAAAATCTGCGCAAAGCCTAGAAATTTGCGACAGATCTCTATCCTCGCTTTCCCGTATGTGGATCATCCGACATCGCCTGTATCTTGGCTTTTCATATGAAGGCCATAAGAAACAGGCCAAACATAGAACCTGCCAATCTTGAAAAGGTATAACTTCCTAACTTCTTTTAATTCCCAACCACATTGCTCGAAGTGGCTGCTAAGCTCTTTTGGATGTCTCAACTTGATCGAAATCCCATTGAACCATGACTCCCAAAAGATGCTGGGAAATGGCTCTACGAGAATCAGACTATCTCCTGCTCGCACTGGCAAAGGACGCGCATCCGACATTAGATCTCCTAGTCTCACAAGATAGCAAAGCGCGTTGATCGATAGTACGCCAGTCTTTTCCTCGGGGGCTTGCTCAATATGATGAAATAGCTCTTCGAGTCGCCCTTCTAAAAATTCTATCTTGTCATTCCGAAGAGAAAACGAGTGTTGAGCTTCAGATATAAAAAGGTCGATACCAAAGTATCCTTTGAGCTCGATACACATGGATTCCAGTGCTGATACTGTTTTACCCTGTCCACAACCTAACTCGATGATGCGGTATGATCGCTGTTCAGCAAAGGCACCTAATGCGAAACTCATTGCGAAATCACGGTACCAATCGGTGGACGCGTCAATAATATCTACCGATTGCTCATCATATCTCGTCGTAGCGTAGTATTCCCTCACCCTTTCAGGGCTATTCATACCACCATTGAACCCTATCAACTTGAGAATTCGCGATTTGATCCCCACGAGTGTTCCCCAGACAATGGGAGGTCGGGGAAGAATGACAGATTTTGAAATGTGATGCTCACTGGACATTTATTCTGAGAGCCTCAAACGAGTCCATCCAAGGATCTTTGCCCGGAACCGCTGTTTCTATTGAAAGTCGAGTTTGTGATCTAAGCACCTGAGCGACGACCGTAGTTATGACGCTCGATCCTAAGGCTGCTCCAACACATCTATGTATACCTCGTCCGAACGAGAGATGGCGCATTTGTCTGTCCCGAACTTGAATAACCTCTGGGTTAGGAAAGGTGGTTTCATCTAAGTTTGCCGAGGTATTCCAAGTGACAAGATAGTCTCCTGGACCAACCTCTATATCACCTATCAGAATGTCCTTAGTGGCTACGCGGTGACTTCCTCGAAATACTGGCCTTATACGGGTACACTCATCAGCAACCAGCCGAGGACTGTACGCAGCATTCGTTGACATCGTGAGCTGGTGCTCTTCTTTCTGGCTTGCTATGACCTCGAGTGTGTTTGAAATCTGATTTGAAAGCGTATGTCCGCTTGCAAAGATCAAAGACTTTAGAAGTGATCTCGTCGTGTGACGGTTCTCAAACGCTGAATCCACTTGGAAGACAAACTGCTGAATTGCTTCTGATGGGCTATCTATTAAGGTATCAAGAAAGCCGTTCAGCTCTTTGTGCATCTCATCAACGAAATGAATTTGAGCTGCGACACGTGGACCCTCAAACTCAAGAAATTCAAGCACTACACCGGATCCAAACCTGCTGTACCATGCCTTCATATAGTCAAGATCGCGAGGCTGAAACCCAAAGACGAGCACAAGGATATCGGCAGTAAGTCGATCTGCTAAAATTACTACGTCAATCGCTGGACCGCTCAAAGCACGCGCAAGAGGTGCGAAACCCC
>CALFRH010000477.1 GCA_937919225.1 uncultured Parvularcula sp. | reverse complement strand
TTACTGTCGTCCTGTCGTGTGCTCTCCCGCTCTCTTTGGGGGGGGGAGGAACGCCGACCTCACCGCCGCCCCCACCACCTTGATCTTGGGCAATTTACCATGGGGGGAGGCATCCTAACCCCTTCGTAACCCGCACCCAGCGACAATAATGCCGCGCCAGCACCGATAATCATTGAATGCCGGCGCAGCATCGCTACATTTCATTCGAATTTTGGCATTCTGCCAGGCTTACTAGGGAGACTTATGAATGGCCGAGACTGATCGTCTCTATCGCCAGGATGGCACAACGATACCAGGCGTCGCCTATGACGAAGGGCTGCGCAAATACATGCTGGGCGTCTACAATTATATGGCGCTGGGTGTCGCCGCGACCGCCGTCGTGGCCATGCTGTTCCTGACCAACCAAGCGTTGATGAGCTTGTTCCTCGGGCCTGTTCGGTTCCTGCCCTTTATCGGCATTTTGGCTATGGGCTGGTTCGGCCCCCAAATGATCTTCAGTTCAAAAAGCGCCAGCACGGCGCATCTTGCCTATTGGGGCTATGTCGCCCTTTGGGGCATGTTGATTGGCCCCGTTGTTGCGGCATTTATCGGCTACGGCATGGCCATTGAAGTCGCCAAAGCGTTCTTCATCTCAGCCTCAATTTTCGGCTCCATGAGCCTTTACGGCTACACCACCAAGAAGGATCTGTCCGGCTGGTCGCGGTTCTTGATGATGGCGGGTATCGGCCTGTTGGTCGCAATCGTGATCAACGTTGTGCTCAGCTTCTTTATGGATGTGTCTTTGATGAGCTTCCTCATCTCCGGCGCGATCGTCTTATTCATCTCGGCCCTGACGGCCTACGAGACCCAAATGATCAAAGGCCTTTACGCTGAGGGCCAAGCCGCGATGAATGAGCGGGCTTCTATCTTTGGCGCCTTCGCGCTTTACGGCAGCTTTGCCAGCCTGTTCATCAACATCCTGAGCATGTTGGGCCTGGCGCGCGAATAGCTGGTTAGCTTAACAACACGAATCAAAAAGGGCGCCTTTCGAGGCGCCCTTTTCTTTGGTCTGTTACTTCAAGCGCTTAAGACGCAGGGCAAGCCGCGAGGGCCGCCGTCACATTTTCAGGGGCAGTCTCAAGGCTTTCCATCGCTTCGAAGGCCGCAGCCAACTCAGCGTCCGCATCGACTTTTTTCGCCAAGCAGTAGCAATCCGCATTCACGCTGCCTTGCTCAGCTTGATACGCTTTGCAGCCCTCTTTGAATTCTTTGCCTTTTTCGCTGAGCTCACCAGCAAAAGCCACAGAGGTGCCAAATGCCAGAACTGCGCTGGCGACGATTGTCAGTTTCATTTGATTATCCTGCCTACTGAAAGGCTGCCCCAATGACAGCCCGCGACGGAGAAGATCGTTAACCATGTGGCGAAAACATGGCAACCAAGGAGTGCATTTTCCCACCGACCCTGCACCGCAGAGGGGAAACCACCCTAGTAAATTGATTTAAAAGGCTTATCAGCAGTAGAAAGCCTAGTTTTGCACACCGATCCCATATCGAAAATCAAAAAATCAGGCGCCCGTCAGGAACCCAAACTGCCCTTCGTCGATGGGCTGGCGCCCCCAAGACGGGGATCGACCGCCACCGCTTGCTTGAGCGCCCGGGCCAGCGCCTTAAAGCAACTCTCCACAATATGGTGGTTGTTGGTGCCGTAGAGATTTTCCACGTGCAGGCAAATTCCTGCATTGGTGGCAAAGGCGTGGAACCATTCCTTGAACAGCTCGGTATCCATCTCCCCCACCTTGTCGCGGGAGAAATCCACCTTCCAGATGAGATAGGGCCGCTTTGAGATATCCACCGCCGCCCGGGAAAGGGTCTCATCCATCGGGATATAGGCGTGACCAAACCGGGTAATGCCGCTCGCATCACCGATGGCGTCCAAGAAGGCGAGCCCCATGACAATGCCCACATCTTCCGTGGTGTGGTGGCCATCAATGTGCAGATCGCCCTTCGCCCGGACGGTAAGATCCATAAAGGAGTGTTTCGCAAACCCCTCCAGCATGTGGTCGAGGAACCCAATACCGGTATCGACATCCGACTGGCCCGTGCCGTCCAAGGTCAGGGTCACCGAAATGTCGGTCTCTTTGGTGGTGCGGGTCCGCGAGGCGGACCGAATAGGTGTCGTGCTAGCCATGGGCGAAGCCTCATTTATGGATTGGCCTAGCGCTTCGCGACTTAAGGCCGATGGGCGTGAATTGACGTCGTCCACTCGCGCCTACCCGATTGTTTAGCCAACACAAAGTCATGGCAGGGTTAGGAGCGGGTTAAGACGGCGTATCGAGAGCCGACAACTCCTTCGCCAATTGCGCAATGGCGGGCTCTAACCCCTCGGCCATCTCGTCCACGGCCTGGGTGATCGCCTTTCTTTTGAGGTCTTCGCCTCGCCCTCGCTGCCTGGCCGAGGTGGAAAGGCTCGCGCGATCAACGGTCTCAGATGCGGTAAGATAGGGGTAGCCATTGCGCACATCGATGAGCAGCCCCTCCGCATGGCCCACCGCCTCCACCTTTCGCCCAGGCAGGAGGAAGGCGCCAAGGAGGGTGAGGTCCTCGACGGACAAGGGGGTTTGCTTGGTGTCCGAGGTGCCAAACACCTCATAGACGAAAACCGCATCCATATGCTGCCGTGCGGCCCCCAAACGAATGGTCCGCACCACCCGCTTTGCCGGCGTAAGGTCACGGGGCGTCTGACGCGGTGTCGCAAGTTCCGCCACGAGAAGATTGACCGGCGCAAAGGTGCCGTATTCCCCGTCACTTTTTTCTGCCAGGCGGGCCCACGCCGCCATTTCCGCATCAGGAATAGGGGTTAGCTGCCCATTCTCAATGCGCGCCAAGCCAATTTTTGCGGGCAACCGCAGCAATGGCTCCACCGAGGCGGCCTCCATTACCTCCTCAGACGTGGCGCCCATGGCAACGCTTGGTTTGGCTGCAGCTAAATAGTCTCTACCCGAACTGGTTTGCACACCCGTTTCGCAGGCCATCAGCAAAAAGGCCGCCGCTGCAACAAGTCCAACTGTTTTGAGGATCATCTCGCTCTCCCTTTATTGGTTTTTTATCCCAAAGGAAGAGAATGACCAAAAAGGGGCAGACTTGTGCCCGCACGCTCAATCGCCCATGAATTTTATGAGAGTTTTGGAGGCGTCGCATGCACCCTTTCGGTCGATGTTTTATGGTCTGCGTCCTTTTGCTGAGCGCCGGGTGCGCCGACACCCCAGATGAAGATTTCAGTCAAAGCTGTCACACAATGGCGAAACGGACCGAATATCTCCTGAAGGAGGAGCGCCGGCCCTTCTGTGCGTGCCTTGCGGAGGAGACCATGACCTTAAGCGACACCGAGAAAGACGCCATGGGCCTGATCATGCGCGCCTATCGCCCGGACGGAAATTTGCGGGCCGCAGCGGAAGGCGCGTTAGATGAGGGAACGGTGAGCGTCACCTCCCTCAAAATGTATTTTGAGGGGCTGACCCACTGTGCGGCCGCCCATATCGGATAACGCCATCCCCATGAAGAAGTGTGCCTTGCCACCTGGGGCCGCGCACCATAACTGATGGGGCTTGTTTGAGAGGCTCGAAAGGACGCCCATGACCACCATTCTCGCCGTGCGCCGCAAAGGACAGTTTGCCTTAGGAGGCGATGGGCAGGTGACGATGGGCCAAACCATCTCCAAAGGCGATGCCCGAAAGGTGCGCACCCTGGCGGGGGGTGAGGTCGTCACCGGCTTTGCCGGCGGGACAGCGGACGCCTTCACCCTCCTCGACCGGCTAGAGGGGAAGCTTGAGCAATATCGCGGGCAGTTGACCCGCGCTTGCGTAGAACTTGCCAAAGATTGGCGGACGGACCGATATTTGCGGCGCCTGGAAGCCCTGATGATCGTCGCGGATAAAGAGACCACCCTCATGCTATCGGGCCTTGGTGATGTTATAGAACCCGAACGCATCGACGATGATGGCGGCGTCATCGCCATCGGCTCCGGCGGCTCTTTTGCCCATGCGGCGGCTAAGGCGCTGTACCTACACACCGAGCTATCGGCCGCGGATATTGTCAAAAACGCGATGGGAATCGCTGCAGAAATTGATGTCTACACCAATGAAGCGCTGACGATGGAGACGCTAGGGTGAGCTGCACCGCGCCCTCTTCCCTTCTCTCTGACCGGTTACCCCGGTGTGATAGCTGCGATCACGCGCGGGATCGGATTGCCCAAGTGCTGGAAGAGCGTGGCCTCGCGTATGATGTCTATGTAGGGTGTAAGGATAAAAAAAGCCCGATGGAGGTGCATGTCACCGTCCCCACCCAATCGGGCGTTTTAAGCGAAACCAAAATCATCTTCCAAAATGAAGACGAACTCTGGTTTCAGCTGCACGGATTTAAGTTCCAAAAATATCCATCCCATACGATCGCCGGGGAAAATTTCTTCCAAGGGTTGGCCGACTATTTCGCCGGGGAAGCCCGCATTGTGGAACGGGTGGGCAAAGCCTCAGGCGTGCCCCGCACCGCCCGGTGGGAAGTGAAAGCGAAGAGAGGGTGGCTACCCATTTCTGTGGATATCCTTTCCTGGCGCGCCCTGTCGCTCACTCCTTTTATTGAATATATGTACACGCATCAAGTTGAACGAGACCCTATCGCATGAAAACCCATACCCCCAGTGAAATTGTTGCTGAACTGGATCGTTATATTGTTGGCCAAAATGACGCGAAACGTGCCGTGGCGATTGCCCTGCGCAATCGTTGGCGCCGCCAACAGCTAGACGACGACCTCAAACAAGAAGTCACCCCAAAGAACATCTTAATGATTGGCCCAACGGGGGTGGGGAAAACCGAAATTTCTCGCCGCCTTGCCAAACTGGTGGGGGCGCCCTTCCTCAAGGTAGAAGCCACGAAGTTCACCGAAGTGGGATATGTGGGCCGCGATGTTGATTCCATCATTCGGGATCTCACCGAAGTGGCTATGCAACTCGTCCGTGAGCGTCGGCGCGAAGAGGTAAAAGCCCGCGCCCATGAGGCGGCAGAGAACCGGGTCCTCGAAGCTCTGGTGGGCGACACCGCCTCCGACGCCACCCGCGAAAGCTTCCGCGCCCGACTGCGCGAGGGCACCCTTGACGATGCCGAGATTGAAATCGACCTTGTCGATGCGGGGAAAGGCGGCATGCCCACCTTTGACATTCCCGGCATGCCTGGCGCCCAAATGGGCATGATCAATTTGAGCGACATGATGGGAAAAGCCTTCGGCGCGCCCACCAAGACCAAAAAGATGTTGGTGAAAGATGTCTATGATCCTCTCATTGCGGAGGAAAGTGACAAGCTGCTGGACGATGATCAACTCTCGGCGGAAGCGCTGTCGGCCGTTGAAAATGACGGCATCGTCTTCCTTGACGAAATTGACAAGGTGGCGCGGTCCTCTGAACGGTCGGGGGCGGACGTTTCCCGCGAAGGGGTGCAGCGGGACCTGTTGCCATTAATTGAAGGCTCCGTTGTGTCCACCAAATATGGGCCAGTGAAGACAGACCATATTCTCTTCGTGGCCTCGGGCGCCTTCCATGTGGCAAAACCGGCCGACCTTTTACCGGAGCTTCAGGGCCGCCTGCCGATCCGGGTGGAGCTAGGCGCCCTCACCGAGGAAGATTTCGTCCGTATCTTGACCGATACCGAAGCCAGCCTGCCTAAACAATATACTGCCCTCATGGCAACGGAGGGGCTAAACCTCACCTTCACTGAGGACGGTATCAACCGCCTGGCCGAGAAGGCGGCGGAGGTGAATTCCCTCGTTGAGAATATTGGCGCCCGGCGGCTCTCGACAATCTTAGAACGGGTGCTCGAAGAAGTGTCCTTCGATGCCGCCGACCGGAAGGACGAAAAGGTCACCGTCGACGCGGCCTTTGTGGATGAGCGGCTTAAAGACGTGACGTCCAACGCGGACCTGTCAAAGTATATTTTGTAGCGCAAAGCCCTTCGTGCCCCACCCCGCAACGCGTCGGTGGGGCCATTTCCCCCAGAAGGTGTAATTCAGCACGATGGACACCGCGGACACGCCGCGGTGAGCCCAAACCCCGCCAAACCCGCGCTACCCCTCTGAATCCAAAAGGCGTTTTCTTCCTTTTCACTCGCCCCTGGCTTTCGCGTGACAGCGTGGTAAAGTTAACGCGTTTTAGGGGATGTGGTGGTGGCCATGGCAAACCAATTTGTCGCTTATCAAGATGAACGGCACGGGCTCGGCGCCTGGGTGGCGGAGCAAATCGCGGCCAGCTTGTTCCGTTATGGCATGTGGGTCGACAGCGACGGCCAGCCGGTGCTGGACGATGAGGGCAAGCCCGCAACGGGCCGCCCGGTGCCCGATCCCACCACTCGTGTCGCCTCTTCCTACGGGATGAGCCTGAACACCGCCCGCAGCTATGACGGCGATGTCGGGGTGGTGGAGGCCCCAAAGCAGAAAGCTGATGAGGCACTGAACTACGCCTATCGCACCTGGGTTTCCCCGCGATCCACCGCCGATGCCACTTTTTCAAGCGTGATCGCGCAGCAGGCGCAGGTGGGCGTGGTGCCGCTGTTTGATAATGATTTCAGCTTGAACCGTGACACGCTGTCGGCTCTCATCGACTTCCCGCAAACCAAAGTGCTGCGGGAATATGTGGCTGAGAGCAATTATGTGCTGGCCGCCCCCACTGATCTCATTCACGAGATTGAACAGTCGGGATTCACCGATAGCTTTGCCCCAGGCGGCGCGGGCACCAGCTTTGCCTGGAACCGGGACAAGCAACAACGCTATCTGCGGAAAGTCACCACCGTTTACGCCTCCGCCGAGGCCATGCGCCATTGCGGCCCCGCAATTGAGGGCTTACGCGCCCGCGGGGTGGATGTGCAGCAAATCCCCGACGGGGTAGACACCTATCGCGAGGGGTTACGCCTTGCGACCGGGCTGGCGGACCCTAATCGTATGGTGGAAACCCGCTTCTCCGGCGGCACCCATGAGCGGGTGAGCAAAAGTCGCGGCGGCAACCACACCAAACCGCTGATTGCGGTCCTTCTCTCCGGCGATAAGGCGATGGAGGGGGACGGCTATCACTATGATAAGGATTATGTGGTGCTAGAGGCTGAAATGGCCGGCGCTGAACGGATTAAGACCAGCTTCCTCGCCATGACGAAGGGTCGGCCGTGCATCTTCCCATCAAAGTCTCCCATCGGCTTCCTCCGCCATCACGCGAATGCCGATTATGAAATGCGTTCCCTAAGGGCGGTCTTTGAGGGACCCAAAAAAGGTGAGCACCAGCCCGGCGAGACCGCCGACAGGCCCGCCTATGTCCGCTGCCTCTATAAATTCAACACGGTGGGGAACGGCGCAGGCGACTTCACAAGGATCTTGTCCATCCTGAAAAGACAAGGGTTCTCCTTCCAAACGACCACCCTTGATAACCGTGATGGCCATCCCATGGTGGTCGCGGTGGATGTTCCGGCCAATCGCTATGGCGCCATGCGGCCCGTGATTAAAGAATTCGTCCGTATGCAGGGGGCAAAACGCATTGCGGCCTTCCCAGCTTTACGGCCTATGGTCCCCGAAGCCATGACCGGCTCGCCGGATCGAACGGGGCAAGTGGTTGCCGCCCTTGGCGCAATCATCGTCGCCCTTGGCGGCTACATTCTTTGGAAGCTTTAGGGTGCGGTGACTATTTAACCTTTATGGTCGTTCGAGACCAAAATCGCTTCAGACAAGGAGCAAACCGCAAGGAAGGGTTATTCCCTTTCGAGGATTTGCGACGAAGACTGAGGTGATTTTGGCCGAACCCCTTTGGGGCGCCGCGAAAAACCGCCATCTTGTCGTCCCTCGAGCTTGAATATGCCCGCATGTCCTGCGCCCTCGCTCCTAAAGCTGACGGTTTTTCGACTGGCGCGAACACAATGGTTAAATGGTCACCGCACCCTAGCGCGCCAGCGATCGCATTGGATCAGAAAAAGCTGGCTCACGCGCGAAAAACAAAGACTCTATAGTATCGGCCTGAGGCAGTCAGAACACCCGATGCTATCGTAGGTGTCCCTTAAAATCCTCACCTTTTTGATCATAGTTTCGCCACGCTCGAACGGCATTCTATAACTTCAACGGTGAGCGATCAAAAGGCGCGCGGTCCATGGTGACAAAACTCGCGGTAAGTACAGCTTTCTGCCTCAGTGCCCTCTCAATGACGGGGTGTAAGGAGGAAGATGGCTCGGCGACGTCAGGTGGCGATGGCCAACTCCAACGCCTTGACGCGCGATCATCGGCGACAACGGCCCCCTCACCTCGGCCACAATCAACCACCGGGACAACGGACAATGATCGCCTCGTCGGCACCGGCTTAGATGATACAATCAATGCCGGCGGGGGTGACGATGAGGTCTATGGCGGCGCCGGTGCGGACTCTCTCACGGGCGGCGATGGTGACGACTTAATCGTTGGCGATGGGGCCATCCCCGCTGCGCCACAAGGGACGGCCGACGGGGATGGCCCCTTCATCGTTCTCGACGATTTTGGCTATCGCCCCGACATGAAAAAAGTGGCGATCATTCGCAATCCTGTCACCGGCTTTGATGCATCGGATGAGCTAGTGCCGGAGCCGGAATATCATGTGGTCAGAAGTACGGACGCGGAAGTCGTCTTTACGGGGACGCCAACGGCCTGGAACAATGGCGCCACCGATGACACAAGCGGCGATACAGTATGGTGGTTCGACTTCTCCGCCGTCACCGCACCGGGAACCTATACGGTGCGGGATGCCGCCTTTATTGTGGTGTCCCCGGAATTCCGCATTGCCGACGACGTCTACAAAGAAGCGTTAAAAGACGCCGTTCGCACCTTCTACTATCAGCGGGCCGGCTTCGCAAAGACGGCTCCCTATGTGCCAGCGGGTTATGCCGACAGCGCCAGCCATGTGGGCCCCGGCCAAGATACCGAGGCGCGTCAGTATAATCTCCCCGACGATGCGTCTAGCGAGCGGGATCTGCATGGCGGATGGTACGACGCAGGCGATTATAATAAGTACACGAACTGGCATGCGGCTTATGTTGTAAGCCTCTTGAATAGTTATATTGAAAACCCCGCGGTTTGGACAGACGATTTTAACATCCCCGAGTCCGGGAACGGGGTCCCTGACCTTCTCGATGAGATTAAGTTTGGGCTCGACTGGCTTGTCCGGATGCAGAATGCTGACGGCTCTGTCCTTTCCATTGTTGGTCTCGCCGACGGCAGCCCGCCTTCTGCCGCCACAGGCCCCAGCTATTATGGCCTCGCCAATACGTCAGCCACCCTTTCCACCGCGGCCGCCATGGCCCTTGGCAGTAAGGTGTTCGGCGACCTTACCGTCGCCGGTTACAGCGGTTTTGCTGATGATCTGAGCGATAGAGCTGAAGCCGCGGGGGCTTGGGCCGACGCGAACCCGGCGGTTCTCTTTTACAATAATGATTTTGCGTCGGGCACCCAAGGCCTGGGTGCCGGGCAGCAGGAAATGAGCGAAACCGCTCGCACAGAGAAGAAGCTCTCCGCCGCGATCTATCTTGCCGATGCAACCGGCAAATCCGTATACCATGATTATGTCACGGCGAACTACACCGCCTCGAAGCTGGTGGGTAGCTACTATATTAACGGCTTCGAAGGGGACTCCCAACGGGATTTATTGCACTACACCCAAGTTGTAGGGGCGAACCCCACGGTGGTTGACACCATCCGTAGCCGGTATGAAGGCGCGATGAACTTCACCTATTTCTGGCCCGCGGTCGACAATGCGACGGACGCCTATCGGGCCTTCTCCCACGCGATTGTGTGGGGCAGTAATGCCATCAAATCCCAAGAAGGCAGCCTGTTCTGGCAACAACACCAATATGCGATTGGCACCCGGACAGGGCAGGAAGCAAAGGATGCGGCCGCGGCCTATCTGCATTATCTTCACGGTGCCAACCCGTTGGGCTTAGCGTACCTGTCGAATATGGCCGATGCAGGGGCAGAACGATCCGTAGACACCTTTTACCATTCATGGTTCCGGGACGGCAGCGCAGATTTTGACAGCGTTGCCACCTCCACCTATGGGCCCGCCCCCGGCTATCTCGTGGGTGGACCAAACCCCGGCTATTCGTGGGAAGATTGCTGCCCCTATAGCTGCGGGTCGCCAGAGAATAATGCGAAGTGCAAGGGGACCGAGCAGCCTGCGCCTCCCTATGGCCAGCCCGCGCAAAAGGCGTACGCCCAGTTCAACGATTCTTGGCCGCTTAATTCCTGGGAGGTGACGGAGAACTCAAACGGATACCAGGTGGCCTATATCCGTCTTCTGTCGAAGTTTGTGGATTAAACGCGCCCTGGCAAGACGAAGCCATAGATTGAAATGAAGTGGCAAATGCTGCCAGCCAACACGAAGATATGAAAAATCGTGTGGGTATAGCGCCGGGACTTCCACGCATAAAAAGCGGCCCCCACGGTGAAGCAAAGCCCCCCCGCCAACAGCCATAAGAACCCCGGCAGCGGCAGGCCCACCAGCAATTGGTGGATGACGAACACCCCAACCCATCCCATGCCCACATAGGAGGCAAGGGAGATCCAATCGAACCGCCGCATCTGCGAGAAATAGTGCGCCACGAACTTCATCACGACACCCAATGTGGCCATCCCCCAAACGGCGATAAGGATCACCTTGCCGCTTAGCTCGGGCAATGTGATCACGGCGAAGGGCGTGTAGGACCCAGCGATTTTCAAATAGATCGCAGCGTGGTCCAACACCTCCAAAAAGGGTTGGAAGGCCGACTTGAACGCCGCGTGATAGACGGTGGACGCCAGGTACAATAGGACCGCGGACCCACCATAAATGCTGACCGCTGTAATCTCCGACACCCCGCCAAAAAAGGACGCTTTGAGGACCAAAAACACCAGCGCAACCACCGCCAACACAATGCCAATCCCATGGGTGAGGGCGTGCAGCACCTCCTCCAGGGCCGAGTGGTTATCGGGAATGGGGTTCACGGGTAATAGCTTCATAATAAGCAATCTAGCGCATCAGGTGCCAATGGCCGCCATAAAAGGGGAGTCGTTAGGCCCGATTCCCATCAAGCTTTGTAACAAGAGATTGCAATCGCGCCGCCCTCAGGCGCTCCCCCACCCTGGGGTTAGCGGTTGCTTCCCGCGAGCACCTGCCCCACAAGCGCCTTTATCCGTTTGCATGAGCCAAACGATGAAAAAGCCAACCGCAATTCGGCTGTTGGTGATCCAGAAAAGACATATCCATGTTCACAATCACAAGAAAATCTATCGAATGGGCCGGCAAGACGCTGACCCTTGAGACGGGCCGCATCGCGCGCCAGGCCGACGGCGCCGTCCTGGCCACCTATGGGGAGACCACCGTGCTCGCCACCGTTGTTGGCCAAAGAGAGGCCAAACCGGGCCAAGACTTCTTCCCCCTCACGGTGAATTACCAAGAAAAAGCCTACGCCGCCGGTCGCATTCCAGGCGGCTTTTTCAAACGGGAGGGCCGTCCCAGCGAAAAAGAGACGCTGACCTCGCGCCTGATTGACCGGCCGATCCGGCCTTTATTTGCCCCTGGCTTTAAGAACGAAGTTCAAGTGGTCTGTACGGTGATGAGCCATGATCTGGAGAATGATCCAGACGTTGTTGCCATGATCGGTGCGTCCGCGGCCCTTACCATTTCCGGCATTCCCTTCATGGGGCCGATTGGCGCTGCGCGGATTGCCTATAAAGATGGCAGCTACATCGTGAACCCCACCGGGGCAGAGCTGGAAGACAGCGCCCTCGACCTCGTCATGGCGGGCACCCAAGACGCTGTGATGATGGTGGAGTCCCAAGCCTCAGAATTGTCAGAAGACGTCATGTTGGGCGCCGTTGTTGCCGGACACGCGGCTGCGAAAGAAGCCATCGGCCTTATCATCGATTTCGCCGAAGATTGCGCCAAAGAGCCATGGGATTATACGCCTCCGGATTACTCAGATGAGTTGCCCCGGGTACGGGCCCTTTGCGAAGACGGCCTGCGCGATGCCTACAAAGAAACCGTGAAGCAAGTCCGGGTCGAAAAGATCAACGCTGCAAAACAGGTGGCCAAAGACGCCCTCCTCGGTGAAGAGGCCCAGAACGCCATGGACCCAACGGTCCTCGGGTCACTTCTCAAAGAGATCGAATCCGACATTGTCCGGAACGGGATCTTAGACACAGGCCAACGGATTGACGGCCGCGATACGAAGACAGTTCGCCAAATTGAGTCAGAAGTGGGCGTCCTGCCCCGCAGTCACGGCTCTTCCCTCTTCACCCGAGGGGAAACCCAGGCGATCGTTGTGGCGACCCTCGGCACCTCGGACGATGAGCAGTTTATCGATGCCCTTGAAGGGACGTACAAAGAGAACTTCCTTCTGCATTATAACTTCCCGCCCTACTCCGTCGGTGAGACCGGTCGCATGGGCTCCCCAGGGCGCCGGGAAATCGGCCACGGGAAGCTGGCCTGGCGCGCGGTGAAAGCCGTCCTGCCAAAGCAGGAAGAGTTCCCTTACGTCCTGCGTCTCGTTTCCGAGATTACGGAGTCCAACGGCTCCTCCTCAATGGCCACCGTATGCGGATCCTCCCTCGCCCTGATGGATGCGGGTGTGCCGATCAAAAACGCTGTGGCGGGCATCGCCATGGGCCTTATCCTAGAGGGTGAGCGCTTTGCGGTTCTGTCGGATATTCTTGGTGATGAAGATCACTTAGGCGACATGGACTTTAAAGTGGCGGGGACCGCCGATGGGGTAACCTCCCTCCAAATGGACATTAAGGTGGCCGGCATCACCGAGGAAATCATGCGCACCGCTTTGGCCCAAGCCAAAGATGGCCGGATGCACATCCTCGGCGAGATGAACAAAGCCCTCGGCGAAAGCCGCGGCGAAGTGGGCGAGTTCGCCCCGCGCATTGAGACCATGAAGATCCCCGTGGAGAAAATCCGTGATGTGATCGGATCGGGCGGCAAGGTCATTCGCGAAATCGTCGAAAAAACCGGCGCAAAAGTGAATGTGGAGGACGACGGCACGATCAAAATTGCCTCTTCCGAAGCCGCCTCCATTGAGGCTGCTGTCACCTGGATCCGCAGCCTGACGGACGAACCCGAAGTGGGTGAAGTCTATAAAGGCAAAGTGGTGAAAACCGTGGACTTTGGCGCCTTCGTCAACTTCTTCGGCGCCCGCGATGGCCTTGTGCATATCAGTCAGCTGAACGATGGCCGCCCTGAGAAGACCACTGATGTCGTCAAAGAAGGCGACGAAGTCTTCGTCAAGCTCTTGGGCTTTGATGATCGCGGCAAGGTTCGCCTGTCCATGAAGGTCGTTGACCAAGAAACGGGCAAAGAAATCCCGAAAGAGAAAAAGGACGACTAGACTCGTTCTTCGAAGACAAATGAGAAAGCCCCGCTCAATGAGCGGGGCTTTTTTGTAACCGCACTTCACAATGTTCTCTGAAACACACGGACCAGATCAAAAGAACGGATATCATCTCAAAGCACCTACATCCTTTCCCCCATAGACCCCACGCCATTCGGCGAGGGCCCACTACCCCCCAAAAAGGGGAAAAAAAAATCAGAAGCAACAAAGCTACAATCCTCACCCACAAAGCGGGGGAGGTGCCCGAAGGGCGGAGGGGGTGGTTTGCAGGTTCAGCGAGGAACAGACCACTCAGCACACACTCACGCACCCGCAAGCCAAAAGGGACATCAGGGATGATGACGAAGCTGCTGAGCCTGCCCTAAAACGGTAAAATCCGCTGCTCCCGGGAATAGGCCAAATATCCAATATTCGCCCCCAGGCGGGCACCAACCCCAGCGCGCATGGGAACAAGAGTAATCCCCTCCGCCCGCTGATAGTTCACGCCAACACCGCCAACGAGATAGGCTGTACCCTCCACCCCGGGAAAGCGGCGATAAATATCCTCTGCTCGCGGCAGATCATAAACAAGGGTGAAGGTCTTTGACGCGTTCGCCCCAAGATCCCAACCCACCGACGGGCCTTGCCAGTACACACCAACATTTTGCCCGGGCAGCATCATTGTACCGCGACCATACCGAAGGCCAGGACCGATGGCGCCGGACGCCTCCTCGCCGCGAATATAGCCGACAGGCTCGCCTAAATCGCTGAACACACGTTCCACAATTGAGCCTGCGGTCTCAGCCGAAACACCGAGCCAATCGGCGACCTCATCAGCAACGGTGCTTTGACTGAAATCGGTAGTGGGCGCCGGTGCAGCGGCCGGTTTTGCAGGCTCCCCCCGCGGAGTGATGCAAGCCGCGAGACTAACAGCGGCCAGTGCAGCCAGGGAGCGCGCGAACATAGAACGGAAACCCATAGGACCCTCCTCACAATAGTGGCATCACAAAAATATGCTGTTCGCCCACTATTACCAGTGAATTCACGGCAACAAGAAGGCAAAGGAGCAATGCCCAAAACCGAAAGCTGCCCATCGGACAGGGTGGCGCCGCCCCATGATTGCACGGCCTACGTTAAGAGCGCGAGATCATTGGCTCTGGTCTCGGGACTGGTGGGCGCGGTACGCCTCGACCGGTAGTCCGCCAACGCCCCAATTTTCCATGTCGACTTCGTCGATAACAACGAAAGTGGTAGCCGGTGATTTGTCCAAAACATCCACCAGAAGGTCCGTCGCTCCCTTAATAAGATCGCGCTTTTGGCTCTCCGAAACCCCTTCTTTCGTCACCTGAATGTTGATGTACGGCATTTTATACCTCCCTTTGAGGTGTGATGATTTGAAAAACTTTCGAGAGAATGCGCCACTCGCCATCCGCTCGGATAAACGTTAGAAAGTCGACAAAGTCGCGTTCCCCGATGGAGCAGCGCACCCGCGCACTTGCTGTGTTGCGTCCGGCCACTTCAATACGATCAATGATGTCTTTTCGCACCTCGTTTCTCGAGGCTGGCGAGACGCGTTTCTCGACAACCGCGAAATAGTCTTTCATGTTACGGATTAAAGGTTCCGCCTCGTCCGCAGTGGCGTAAACAGCCTGGGGGTGAAATACCCGCCTTAGCCTCTCGGCATCGGCGTGGTACAGGCCATCGAAATATTCTCCGATGACCTGTTCAATCTGAGTGTAAGCGGACATTATGCCGCTTCCGCCTTGATGAGCCCTTCGCGCACCATTGCCTTTTGCGTGGCGGGACGCACCAATATCCGCTCATAAAAGGCTTTTACATTGGGCCAATCATCAAGCGGCAAGCGAATGACACCTGCCCAATTGAGAATAACAAATGCATAAGCGTCAGCCGGTGTGTAGGTTGCGCCCAGCATAAATTTGCGACCATCAGCGATTATCCCCTCAAGGTGAGAAAGCTGTATGCGAAGCTTCTCAAGGGCGATAGCGTGTTCTTCAGTGGTGGGCTTTGTCTTGGCAAAGAAAGGGCTGAACGCTTTGTGCAACTCTGATGACAAGAAGCTCAAAACCTCTTGAAGGCGTGCACGCACAAATGTGGTGATGTCGATTTGGTCGCTATACCGCTCATCAAAAATATATTGCAGAATGGCGCCATTCTCAGTGAGCGTCTCACCGTTTGGGATGGTAAGAGCGGGCACATAACCGCGGGGGTTAATCTCGCGATAGGGTGCGCCGGATGCGGTGACGCCTTTCTTCGTGTCGACACTTTCTAACTCGAATGTCTCACCCAACTCGTTGAGGACAATATGGGTCGCCATCGAGCATGCGCCGGGTTTGTAATATAATTTCATGGTCTCATCTCCTTTGTCGTGACTTTCGCAGCTGAATGCCGCACAGAAGGGATAACCATTGATAATTAGGTTTCCAATAGTAACTAAGAACTATTGGGTAACCTCAGAGAAACCAGGTAACGGCCGCAACACCGACACAGGTCACTGAAAAGGGGCACTGAAAATATGGCGCTAAAAATGAGGAAGAACAAAAGCCCAAAGCCGCCCGAACCCTGCATGTTGACCGAATGCATGGCCATCATTGCAGGCGCTTGGGCACCGAATGTCATCTGGGAATTGCGCGCCGGCCCCCGGCGGTTCAGCGAACTCCGTGCCGATATTCCGCCGATCTCCGCCAAGGTGCTGTCAGCGCGCCTATCCGAATTGGAAGAGCGCGGTGTCCTTTACCGGCACGTTCGGCCCACATCGCCGCCGTCAGTGGAGTATGAGCTCACCGAGCTTGGCGCTGAGTTGATCCCCGCGCTCGAGGGTATTGTTGCTGTCGGTCACAAGCTGAAGCAATTGAGAGCCTCATCCCCCCGCATAACGGAAAAGGGGTTTAGTACCCCACCTGACTATAGCTATCCTGGGTAATGAATGTCCGCGGCGCCGGGTCAATGACCTTGATGCCGGATGGGCGGATCTCAAGGACCGCGAGGCCCCGCTCCACCATCCCATCAGCGCGAAGACGGAACAATCCATCCGCCCCCAAATAGCCGTTCGGATTGGCAATTGTTTCGACCGAGAAGCGGGTCTCCGGCGGCAACTGCGACAAGCGGGCCGTGAGGAGCGCTGCATCATAAGCCAGAGACGCCAGCCGTGGCGGCTTTTCCCCATAGGCCGTTTGATAGCGGCGCTTGAACCCTTCCGCCAATGACGGATCGGGCGCTGCAAACCAGCCGCCATTCAGCGCCGGCTCACGCGTCAAAAGCGGATTGTTCCACGCGGACAGGCCAAGCAGTTTCACCTCGCGCACATTCACATTGTAATAGGGGAAAAGCGGCGCGAGGGCTCGTAACAGGCGCCCTTGCTCCGGTAGTAGCACCGCCTGGTACCCACCGCTCATCATCATTGACCCTGACGGCCGCGATGTGGCGTTCGGCACCCGGAAGGGATCCTGTCCGTTGACAACGGAATTAGCGGACATTGCCGCACCCGCCCCGGCCAACAGGTTGGCGTCCATGGTCTGGGGTCGGGGGGTCACCATCTGGGGCACAAATTCATCGGCTGCATATTGCGCCATGCGCCGGGCGGGATCGATCATGGCGTCAGCGGAACGCTCATACCGCTCGGTATGGATGATCTCCCCCCCACGGGTGAAGACTTCCGTCGAGAAGGCATTAGCCACCCGGTCACCAAACTCCGAGAACGGCGCCATTAAACCAAACCGGGCATAGCCCTTGGAAAGCGCATAATCCGTGACCCGAGAAATTTCGGCCTCTGGCGGAAAGCTCAAGAGATAAACCCCCTGACCCGCCACCCGGCTGTCGGAGGAGAACGCAATCACCGGCACATTTAGGGGACGGGCAATCGCCGCAACGGTTTCAACGCTTTCCGAAAAGAGGGGACCAAGGATCACCTCGGCACCTTCGCGGATGGCTTCTTCCGCCATCAGGGCCGCGCCCTCGGCCGTGCCCTGCGTATCTTTAGGGATAAGGAGGTACTTGGAATTGTCGCTTTCGAAAGCGACCATTTGGGCCGCCTTCAGCATGGAGGCGGCGACCGTCTCAATATTCTCAGAACTGTTGGTGAACGGCAGAAGGATGGCAATCCGTACCACGTCGGTCCGCCGCTGCTGCGGGACGGTCACGAACTCTTCTTCGTTAATCTCCGGCAGCGGACGGTTTTCACCCGGCAGTCCCCCTGCCGACGGCGCACGCGAGGGCCCCGTGGTTGAACAGGCGGCCAAGCCCATTACCAGTGCCGCCACCATGCCCAAGGCTCGCATTCGTCTTTGTCCCGTTTCGCCGATCATATCCGGTCCGCCATTCGATGTAGATCCCACCTAAAACGCCCCCACCATAGGGGAGCCCGACCGGGCCCACAACGATAGGATGCGCCAGAAAGGAGCCAAATTGCGGCAGTCTTTCTAAATTGCTGGAAAAGAAAACAGCTGAGGTCAGGCAATTGACGCGGAGCCACCGCGCCCGGCAGAGAGATCCGATGACCACCCCTTCCCCCTTGGCGTCCCCAATGGCCCCGGGCCTGTACGTGGCGGCGACGCCCATTGGTAACCTGCAGGACGTGAGCGACCGGCTGCGCACCGCCTTTAGCCAAGCAGACCTTATTCTTTGCGAGGATACGCGGGTGACCGGGAAGCTTGTCACCGCCCTGGGGCTGCCCTCTAGGCCCCTGCGCCGCTATGACGATCATCGCGGCGAGGCGGCACGCCCCCAAATTCTGGAGGCGTTAGAGCGGGGCGAGGCGGTGGTGCTGGTCTCCGATGCAGGCACGCCCCTGATTGCCGATCCGGGGTATAAGCTGGTGGCCGAAGCGCGCGCCGCGGGACATAAAGTCTTCAGCATTCCGGGGCCTTGTGCGGCAATTGCGGCCCTTTCGATAGCGGGCCTTCCGAGCGACCGGTTCAGCTTTCAAGGATTTCTACCGCCCAAACGGGGCGCCCGCTCCAACCGGCTTGAAGCGCTAAAGGGGCGGGATGAAACCCTCATCTTTTATGAAACGGGGCCAAGACTGGCCGCCAGCTTGGCGGACATTGCGAGCGTCCTTGGGGATCCGGTGGTCGTGGTCGGGCGAGAATTGACCAAACTCTATGAAGAAGTGGTCGACGGCCCCGCTAGCGCCCTCGCCGCCCAATACCAAGATGCGCCGCCAAAGGGTGAGTTGGTCCTGTTGATTGGACCCCAAGAGGTAACCCCTCCGAGCCTTGAAGAGGCCGATCCCCTGATGAAGGCTGCTCTTCAAACCCTCAGCCTTAAGGACGCCGCCGCCAAGGTGGCCACCGACACAGGCCTCAAAAAAAGAGAGCTTTACCAACGATGGCTCGACCGCGATCGCTAAACCGTCGGCAAGCCGCCGAACGGGCGGGGCGCCGGGCCGAAGGGTTGGCGGCCCTCCTCCTGACCTTCAAGGGCTATCGCATTTTGGCCTGGCGGTTTCGGTGTGAGGCGGGGGAAATTGATCTGATTACCCAGCGGGGCGGGACGATTGCTTTTGTTGAGGTGAAATCTCGGCCGACCCATGATGAGGGGCTTTGGGCCGTCACCTCGGTGGGAGAGGCCCGAATCGCCGCCGCGGCGGGGCTATGGCAAGCGCGGTTCGGGCGAGGCTTTCGGGGGACCTATCGATATGATGTCGTCACCGTTGCCCGAGGCTGGCCCAAACATCATCCCGATGCCTGGCGTCCAGAGCCTGGACGTAAAGACGGCGTTAACCTTGACATTTTCTAAAGGGGTTATGGGTGCGCGAGACGTTTCCCATGCCCGTATTTGGCGATAAAAGCCGTAGTAGCGATGAATGCCGGGAGCCGCATCATGATGGACCACGCCCAATCTCGTAACCCGTTAGCCGCAATGCTGTTGGCTGCGTTGACTGCCCTGACGCTAAACGCCTGCGTTAGTAACCGCACCTTTGGCGAGGGGGTCGACGACTCAGCGGCGGACATCAGCCTTGGCGCCCGGCTCCTCGCTGACCGATCCCATGATTTTAGCGATGTGGACGTTACCGTTTTTGAAGGCCGCGTTCTTGTCACCGGCACGGTGCGCACCGAGGCTGCACGCCTGGCCCTCACCGATAAGGCCAGCCGGCTGAACCTTGTGTCTGAGGTCTTGAACGAAGTGGTGGTCGGCGGTCGCACCTCTGTCGGACAGGGGACCAAAGACGCCCTCGTCGACCGGCGCCTAGGCGCCGCCATCGTCGCGGACAATGGTATCTATAGCGGTAACTACAAGTTTTCGATCAGTGGGGGGACAGTCTACCTTCTCGGCGTGGCCCAAGGGCCCGATGAGCTGTCCCGTGTGACCGGCCATGCCCAGTCGATTGACGGCGTCAGCAATGTCGTCAGCCATGTGATTTTTGTGGGCGATCCCCGCCGGCGGTAAAGACGACGCTAAAGGCGGCGATAGTGTCAGCGGTAAAATTCAACCCTGACACTGCAAAATGTTCTTGAATTGTTCCGATTATTCTGTCACTCCTATGGGCATGCCATGGGAGGTGAGAGAGGATGGTCGCCGAGGTCACGACATTTGCATTTGAGGGGGTGGAGGCCAGGCCGGTCTCTGTTCAATGCCAGATTTCTGGCGGCAACCCCAAATTCTTCATTGTCGGTCTACCTGATAAATCCGTGTCTGAAGCACGGGAACGGATATGGTCGGCGTTTGCGGCCATTGGCCTCGGCGTGCCTCCCAAACGCATCACGGTGAACCTGGCTCCCGCCGATGTGCGCAAGGAGGGAAGTCATTTTGACCTGCCCATCGCCCTGGCGCTCATGGCGGAGATGGGCGCCATTCCGCGGGATGCCGTCGATCGGTTCGCTGTGATCGGAGAGTTAGGCCTTGATGGCAGCTTGGCCGCCACCACTGGCGCCCTGCCCGCAGCCGTGGCGGCACATGGTCAAGATATGGGTCTTATCTGCCCGGTGGGCGCGGGGGCGGAAGCGGCCTGGGCCGGGGACGGAGTGCAAGTGCTGGCGCCCAAAACCCTTATTCAGTTGGCCAATCATTTTAAAGGCACCCAAGTCTTATCAGCGCCAAAGCCCGGCGCCCTTCTTGACGGGCCGCCCCCGGCGGACCTTGCCGACGTTAAGGGGCAGGAGACCGCGAAACGCGCCCTCGAAATCGCCGCAGCGGGGGGACATAACCTCTTAATGGTCGGCCCACCAGGGTCGGGCAAGTCCATGATGGCGGCGCGACTGCCAGGCCTTTTGCCGCCCCTCACGGCACAAGAGATGTTAGAGATCTCTATGATCCAATCCGTTGCCGGATTGATTGAGGGCGGGGCGCTTTGTCGGGCAAGGCCTTTTCGTGCGCCGCATCATTCAGCCTCTATGGCGGCCATGGTGGGCGGCGGGGCGCGGGCCAAACCGGGGGAGGTATCCCTTGCCCACCATGGGGTTTTGTTCCTTGATGAACTGCCGGAATTCTCCGCCTCCGTCCTTGATAGTTTGCGGCAACCTTTGGAAACCGGGGACGTGATGATCGCCCGCGCCAATGCCCATGTGCGGTACCCGGCTAATTTTCAGCTGGTGGCGGCCATGAACCCGTGTCGCTGCGGCTATGGGAAGGCGAGCGGTCGGGCCTGTGGGCGCGGCCCCCATTGCGAGGTCAATTACCAAGGGCGAGTATCTGGCCCCTTCATGGACAGGATGGATTTGTGCATCGAAACCCCGCCGGTCTCTGCCCTTGATTTGGCGGGCCCGGCGACAGGGGAGACAAGTGCCGTCGTCGCCGCACGGGTGGCCGCCGCTAGAGATGTTCAGCAGAGCCGTAGCAAGAAACTGGCGCTTAATGCCTCCCTACCGGATGCTGAATTGCAAGAGATCGCCGCCCCCGATGCGGAAGGGGCCGCCCTTCTCACCCGGGCGTGCGAGAGTTTGGGTCTATCCGCCCGGGCGTACACCCGCATTTTACGCGTCGCGAGGACCCTTGCCGATCTTGATGGTGGGGGCGGCGTGGCCCGGCGTCACGTGGCAGAGGCGATCAGCTTCCGGCGGCGGGAAGATCAACCAACTGTCCAGACCTCCTCGCCAGGACTGATCTCCGGCTCCCATAATCTCGGCGGACGTGGCTAAACGATAGGCAGCCCTCCCAAACACACCATCTCATAGGGTTAACACCCGTTAGTCTTTGGTAAGACCTATTACCTTTTGTTCAACCTTTCAGGCGCAATCTGGGCGGATGCTTGAGTGGGCAAAGACGGGTGGGTGCTCGTACTGACCCTCTTATTGCCACCTTATGCGGGAGCAGATATGGCGCCTTCCTTGGCGGTACTCGACCGGATTGCCCATTACGCCGTCGTCACTGACAGCGCGGGCGCGGTGCGCTATGTCAATGGCGCAGCGGCCGGTGCCATTCCGGTAGACGAAACAGATTCCTTTTCGCCTATCAGTCTTCCCCAAGGGATGCGCATTGTAAAATGCCCAGTGGGGGCCACTGGAAAGTTCACCACCACGGTGGAGAAAAAAGGTGCCGCACGTCTCATCGAGTGGACGGTTTCCCCCCTCCCGGATGATGTTCTTCTGTATACGGGTCAAGATGTGACTCGGGACCGGAAGAACTGGGCGGTCCTAAAAGAAATGGCGCGCAGTGCCGCGGACACGGCTGACTCTAAGTCGCGGTTCCTTGCCACCATGAGCCACGAGATGCGCACGCCCCTTAATGGCATTTTGGGAATGACCGGCCTGATGCTGGATACCGGCCTTGATCCCAACCAACGGGCCTATACCGAGGCGGTTCGGGAGTCCGGGATGGCCCTCCTAGGGCTGATCAATGATATTCTCGACTATTCCAAGATTGATGCCGGCCACCTAGAGCTGGAAGACCAACCCTTCGACCCCATAACCCTCATCCAAGCGGTGGTGGAACTCCTTTCTCCGCGGGCCGCTCAAAAGGGGCTCGAGATCGCAAGTTATATTGAACCCAACGTGCCCCGCCGCCTTGTGGGGGACGAAGCGCGCCTGCGCCAAGTGCTCCTTAATCTCGTGGGCAATGGCGTGAAATTCACCGAAGAGGGCGGGGTCAGCGTTGAATGGCGCGTGGCCAGCCAACCCGGCAACGGGATTGTGAATATCACTTGTCTCGTGCGCGATACCGGTATTGGCATCTCAAGCGCTGATGCCAGCAAAATCTTCCAAGAATTTCAGCAGGCAGATGATACACGGGCGCGCCAACATGAGGGCACTGGCCTGGGCCTTGCCATTGGGCAGCGCATTGTTGAGGCCATGGGCGGCGAAATCCACTTAGAGAGTGAGATTGGTAGAGGCAGTACGTTCGGCTTTACCCTGCCTTTCCGCGTCGCGGATGCGGCTCCCGCTCGCCCCCCTTGTGCGATTGACACCCCCGTGGTGGTCGCCACCGATCACGCCTTTTTACGCCGCATGCTGTCCTTACAGCTTGAGGCCGCTGGCGTGAGCACGATTCTATTCGCCTCAACCCCGCAGGAGGCCCTCGACCATCTGGCCAAGACGCCCATGGCCCCGCTTCTGTGTGATTTGCCCTTTGCCGCTAGCGATGGCGCAAAGCTGGCCAAGGCCTCTCCGCGCGCGCTGGTCCTTCTATCGCCAGTGGCGCGCGGCCGACTAGAGGCGTTCCGCCGGGCAGGGTTTGCCGGGTACCTCATTAAACCCATTCGGCAATCGAGCCTTGAAGAACGCCTCACCGATACACCCGAGGCAGCGCCGGCCCGTTCCCGCGTTGAGCGGTTGGACAGCGCAGCGACAAGCGCCCCGGCGCGGCAAACCCCAAAGCGGCGCGTGCTTCTTGCCGAGGACAACCAGATCAACGCCGTTCTCGCGACCGCGATCCTCAAACGCGCCGGCCACCATGTGGATCAGGCCGGCAATGGAGCCGAAGCCATCGAAACCTTTGCCCTCGCCCCGTACGACATTGTCCTGATGGACATGCGCATGCCGGTGATGGACGGACTTGAGGCCACTCAAAAACTTCGGGCCACCGGGGGCGCCCACACCCCCATCATCGCCCTCACGGCCAATGCGTCGGGCGCCGACAGGAAACAGTGCTTGGCCGCTGGGATGGATGACTTTTTGTCAAAGCCGTTTGATCCGGATGATCTTCTCGACATGATCGACCGGTGGACCCGCGAAGATGGCGACGCCGATGCCCAATCAAGCGTTGGGACAGAACCTGCCTAAAGGGCCGCTACCAGTTCACGGACAATATAATCGATGAGAAGGCGCCCTTGGGGGGAGGGCTGAAGACAACCCACCCTGTCCAGCAAAAGTCCCTGCATTGTCAGTTTTTCCCGAGCCCGCGTGATCTCGTCTTGCGCCCACAAAGGCAATTGATCGAGAGAAAGGCCCTCCACTGGCCTTAAACCGCCGGCCAACCGCTCAGTCACCACCGCGTGAGCATCAAGACGTTCAGTTGAGAAGCGCGTATCTGGTTTTCCATCTGTATACGCCTTCACAGAAGGTGAAGCCTCGGTTGCCCAGCGCTCCGTATCGGATGTGATGCGCCCATGGGCGCCAGGGCCAATCGCCACCCAGTCAGCCCCCTTCCAATAAAGACTATTGTGAACAGCCCTCTGCCCCATCGCCGCATAATTCGACACTTCATAGGCCGGAACGCCCGCAGCCGCCATTATCTCACCGGCGGCTATATAGAGGTCCGCCGCCGCCGCCTCATCCAGCGGAGACCACTCCCGCCGGTCAACCGCTTTAGCAAACGCGGTCCCCGGTTCCACCGTTAACTGATAAAGCGATAGGTGGCGAGATCCCATCGCCACCGCATCCCGCAACCGCGACGCCCATTCCTCCAATGTCTCCCCAGGCAAGGCATAGATGAGATCAAACGTGACTTGATCATAGCATTTAAGAGCCGTCTCGACTGCCCCTCTTGCTGATGCGCCGTCATGATTTCGCCCTAGGAAACGCAATTGATCATCATCGAAAGATTGTATGCCTAAGGATAACCGGTTGATGCCCGCCGCCCTGAAGCGTTGAAACCGCGCAACCTCTGCGTCGGTGGGGTTTGCCTCTAAAGTCACCTCGATATCGTCCGCTAACCCAAAATGATACTCAGCCGCCTCCAACAAGCGCTCAACAAGCGCGGGGTTCATCAAAGAAGGGGTCCCGCCGCCAAAATAGATACTGACAAGGGGGCGTCGCCCCACCCTCTCCGCCCAATAGGCGATATCGGCGAGGAGCGCCTGCTCCCACGCAGCCTCGTTAACTGCTTTATTTTTCGCCACGGTAAAGTCGCAGTAAGGACAAATCCGATCACAAAAGGGCCAATGGATATAAAGCCCCGTCGGCGGTGGTTCGGTCGCCCTCATGGCGCCCCGTCCGGCCATATCTTTCGAACCAAGGCATCAAAAGCGCGCATTCGGTGGGAGAAGCGCGCCTTTTCCTCCGGGGTCATCTCGCCGAACGTCCGCCCCTCCCCCTCGGGCACGAAAACCGGATCATAGCCAAACCCGCCGCTCCCGCGGGGCGGGAAGGTCAGCCGACCGGTAACCCGCCCCTCGGCCGTGATCTCCTGCCCTTGGGGCGTAACGACAGCAAGGACACACACGAAAGCGGCCTCTGCCCCCTCAGGCGATATCCCCTTCCCTTCTAATTCTGTCTTGATACGGTCAAATGCAACGGCGAAGTCCTTCCCCGGCCCCGCCCATCGCGCTGAATAAATGCCGGGCGCACCGTCGAGCCCTGTCACGGCTAGACCTGAATCATCCGCTAGAGCCGCCATACTCGCCCCGAGCGCAGCGGCGCGAGCCTTCAGCAAAGCATTGTCCGTAAACGTTGCGCCCGTTTCCTCAGGTTCGGGCAACCCCAGAGCCGCCGCCGATGTAAACCCAACCGAATAGGGGGCGAAGGCTTGGGCAAACTCTTTCAGCTTGCCCTGATTGTGGCTGGCGAGAACCAGCTTTTCGCCCCTACTTATCATGATCGGTTCCCCTTCCTCTGGGTCTGTTTACGGTCTCGGTCGATATGGCCCGGTTTAGGGATCGCTGGCCAGACGTCACGGCTTTGTATAAAAGGTCGGATGGGTCGCCGTAATAGGGGGGCGGCTGGGGCCCTAAAACGGCCATGAGAGGGAAAGAAGGCGTTTTGATCGCACATGCAACCCACATAATGGGGGCTCCACACTTACTATGGGCAAACGCTCACAAAGGCCAAGCCTGCAACGGTGAAGGCCAAAGGATCGGGGCAAAGACCCGGCCATGACGATCTATGTAAAGCTTGACCGAATGCTGCAGCGCCGGGGCATGTCTTTGACGGAACTATCAGAGACTGTGGGGATCACGATCGCCAACCTGTCGATCCTCAAAACCGGCAAGGCGAAAGCCGTCCGCTTTTCCACCCTGGAAGCGATTTGCAAGGCGCTCGACTGCCAGCCGGGGGACATCCTTGAATATGTGGACGATAAGCCGCCACGATAACTCTTAGTCGTCAGGACAGTCGCCCGGGTTTTGGGGTCTCCTAAGAAGCACCCGCTTAACAGTCGTGCCCTTTTCCTGTATGCGCGCCCCTCTTTGCCTGACATGAGGTTCGCACAGACCCGGTGCCCACAACGCTTATCAATACCCATTCGCCCACCAATGGGGGCGGTGACGAGAAGGTCAATTTGATTGGCCTTGGTCGCGCTGAGCTACAGGCGCGGCTGGCAGCGGACCTTGGCCTTGACCCGAAGCCCGCCAAGATGCGCACCAATCAGTTGTGGCAATGGATTTATGGCCATGGCGTTCGCGATTTCGACGCGATGACCAATATCGCCAAGACAATGCGAGCGGCACTCGCCGAACGCTACACGATCGCGCGGCCCGAATTGGTGGAACGGCAAGTCTCAACAGATGGTACACGGAAATATTTGATTCGCTTTGCACCCGGCATTGAAGCTGAAACCGTCTTTATCCCCGGCGTCGGCCGCGCGGGCGCCCTTTGCGTTTCGAGCCAGGTCGGCTGCACTCTGAATTGCACTTTTTGCCATACGGGCACCCAACGCTTAGTCCGTAATTTAACGGCGACTGAGATTGTGGCCCAGCTTATGGTGGCCAAGGACGATATTGGCGAATGGCCATCGAGCAAAGAGGACCGTCAGCTATCAAATATTGTCTTTATGGGCATGGGAGAACCCCTCTATAATCTTGATCATGTGACGAGCGCTATCGATATTATTTCGGACAATGAGGGCATCTCCCTCTCCCGCCGCCGGATCACCGTATCCACATCTGGAATTGTCAACCAGATGCAGGCCCTTGGCGAGCGAACCGACGCAATGCTCGCGATTAGTTTGCATGCAACGAATGATGAGCTGCGCGATGAGCTGGTGCCTATCAACAAAAAATGGCCGTTAAAAGACCTGCTTGACGCATGCAGGGCCTATCCGGGGACAAGCAACGCCAAGCGGATTACCTTCGAATATGTGATGCTCGATGGTGTCAATGATAGCGATGCCGAAGCGCGCGAATTGGTGCGTTTACTGAAAGGCATCCCCGCCAAGATCAATCTTATCCCCTTTAACCCCTGGCCGGGCAGCCCCTATGAATGCTCTTCATGGGAACGTATTGAACGGTTTGCGGACATTGTGAACGCGGCGGGCTATGCCAGTCCTATCCGCACCCCGCGAGGGCGCGACATCGCCGCGGCCTGCGGGCAGCTCAAATCTCAAAGCGTTAAAGAACGAGCGTCATCGGCGAGGAAGCGGATGACGGCTGAAGCGTCTGTCTAAGCGTTCGCTCCTGGTGCCCCTCCCCACCGCTGCTCGAGCCGCGGCCGGGCGGGCCCATGGATGTTGGCTTTTGCCAAATCACCGTCGGCCCATTTCATCACGCGGGGGTCCATCACCCGAAACCAAAGAGGCGGAATAGCCGCTAGCGCAATACAGCCGGGATATCCGGACGGCAGGCGCGGCACATCGTCAAAACTCCGCAACACCTGGTAGGGCCGCATTGGATTAGCATGGTGGTCTGAATGCCGTTGCAGCTGGACCTGCATAATATTGGAGAAGGTATGGTCCGTATTCCAACTATGGCGCGGAGCACATAGCTCATACCGGCCATTGGGCATTTTTTGCCGCAGAAGGCCATAATGCTCGATATAATTGACACTGGTAAGGCCCCAATAAGCCAACGCCCCATGAAGGATGAACCAAGGCAGCACTTGAGGGCCAAGCCATGCGATGAGCCCTCCTGCGAACACAAGCGTTATCGCATTGGATTGCAAAATCTCATTATGCCGAGAGAAGAGTTTGTGACCGCGCTTTTTCAGGCGCTCCCCTTCAATGCGCCAGGCCCCCAGGAACGCGCCGGGTAATTCCCGGGTCGCAAAGGCATAGACACTCTCCCCCATACGGGCGGAGGCACAATCCTCCGGTGTCGACACATTTTTGTGGTGCCCCAGATTATGCTCAACCATAAAATGTCCGTACCCGACCGCACCAAGGGACAGCTTGGCGAAAAAGCGATCCAGCTTGTTGGTCTTGTGCCCCAATTCATGGGCAAGGGTGATGAGCGTCCCATTATGGAGGCCTAAAATCGCAATGGTGATCACCCCCGCCCAAACGGGAAGATTTTGGCTCATAACAAACCACATACCGCCAATAACGGACGCGTAGCCCAGTAAGACAAGGATATGGATCATCCGCATATAAAACGGGTCCGCCGTCATCACCTCTGCAATGGGTTCAGGCGGGTTGTCCCGATCCTCCCCCACAAAATAATCAATCACGGGCACAATCACGAAAATATGGAGGGGCAGCAAAAACACCGTCCAAAGGGCACCGCCAGTGGCGAAGAAGATGGCGGCAGCGACATAGGGCACGCCGAACGTCCAGGCGCCCCCGACCAGCCAAAGCCAACGTTTGGCATCATTATATTGGAAAGAGGTGCCATCCTGCGCAGTGGTTGCAAATCGCATAGCGTGTCCTGAGCCCTTCTATTTTTCCTTCTTCCCGCCTCTCATTCCCCTTATACACTAAAGGTTTAAGGGCCCAAAACACCTAGATGCAGCGGTGCCCGGGACGAAAAGGCGCGCTTTTCGCGCGTTCGTTGTTTGTTAACCCTTGGCGCGGGCGCTTCGCCACGGTATCGTTAAGAGATAGTCACGCTGCGGGGGATCGCACCCATGGGACGTACGGAAAGCGCATTTGCTGGAATTTTGCTTCTCGCCATTATCGCGGCGGTGACCGTCGTGGTCATGCGGTCGGGCACCAGGGCCCCTGTGGTGGCCGATGTGCCAGAGCAAACGGCCATTTTAGGAACCGGGCTCGTGTCCTTCACCGGTAATGCCGATAAGGACCTTTGCACTTGCTATGAGCAGGCTTTTGCCTATGGCAAAAAGGCTGGCAACATTGAGAGTGTTGAATATCGCGGCGGCTTTGCAGCCTGCTCCAACATGCTTGGGGCCGATGGCGGGAACGCCTGGACCTGGGGGTGGGCGAACGGCCAACAGGCGCCTGGTAAGCCAAGTACCTGCCGCGGCTATTACGCGTCACTGCGGTCCATCCAGCGCTAAGCTCTAAGACGATAGTTCTGGTTTGAGAGGCCTTGTCATCAGGGCCTCCATCACATCGTCCACCGGCGCTTTTCCCTCAAGCAGGGTCACCACAGCATTCGCGACAGGGACATCCACCCCTTTTTCCGCGGCCAGCGCGGTGAGAATCGGGGCGGTTGCCGCCCCCTCCGCCACCGAATGCCGCTCCGCCAAGACCGTGGCCGCCCGGCGACCTTTCCCAATTTCATAGCCCAAGGACATGTTTCGCGACTGCCGCGATGAACAGGTGAGGATAATGTCCCCAAGGCCGGACAGACCGTTCAGCGTCTCCGGCCGCGCGCCCAACGCCCCGGCAAAGCGCATACATTCAGCAAAACCCCGCGCCATCAGGGCCGCCTTCGCGCTATTGCCCAGATCACGTCCCTCGACCACACCGCAAGCGATGGCGAGGACATTTTTGTAGGCGCCACCGAGTTCAACCCCGCGCACATCGGCAGAATAATAGGGGCGAAAACCACTCGTCGCGAGGGTCGTTCCCCACCGGGCGCCCCGCTCCTCATCTGCATCTGCCAGGGTGACAGCGGTTGGCAGGCCCCGCGCCACATCCGCCGCGAAGCTTGGCCCCGAAAGGACAGCGCCGCCCGCACGGGGCCACACCTCGGAGAGGACGTCATGCATGAGGAGGCCCGTCGACTGTTCAATCCCCTTCGAACAAAGCGCCACTGGCAAGGGCCGATCCCCCGCGGCCGCGGCAAAGGCCCCCAGCTGGGCCCGCATATGCTGCGCCGGAATCACACAAAGGGCGGCATCGACCTCCGCGATGGTGCCGGCATCCGAGGTCGCCGCCAGGCCGTCGGGAAGGGGCACATCAGGCAAGTAGGCGGGATTTTCCCGCCGCTCATTCATCTCATCGGCCAGGGCCGGAGACCGCGCCCAAAGGGTGACCCGCCGCCCCGCCCGGGCAAGATGGACCGCCAGGGCTGTGCCCCAGGCGCCAGCGCCAAGGACCATCACATGGCCAAAGGGATCCGCATTAACGCCATCACCCATCATACTTTCCGTCCCTTTCGCCCAGCCCCAAGGGTGGTCGCGTTTGTGGTGTCATCCAGGGGCCAACGCGCCCGGGGCGCCAAGCCCATGGCCTCCTCCGGCGTGGGGCCAACCCCCGCCCGAACCATGGCGGCCCCGGCATAGGCGATCATCGCCGCATTATCGGTGCAATAGCGCAAAGGCGGCACGGTGAGGCCCCAGCCATGGTGCGCGGCGATGCCCTCAAGCCCCGCACGCAACGTCATATTGGCCGCCACCCCGCCCGCAGCAACGAGATGTCGGGCGCCCGCCCCCTCTTCAGCCAGCTGTGTCATCGCCCGCTCCGTTCGCGTCAGAAGGTGCCCCACCGCCGCACCTTGGAAGCTGGCGGCCACATCGGCGGCACTGGCGTCGCCCTTTTCCACCCGCTGGCGCACCGCGGTTTTGAGGCCTGAGAAAGAAAAATCACACCCAGCGCGCCCCAGAAGCGGTCGCGGCAGCTCGACCCCAACCGCATCTCCGTCTTTGGCAAGGGCCTCGATCGCCGGGCCACCGGCCCCCTCTAACCCGAGGAGTTTCGCGGTTTTGTCAAAAGCCTCGCCGGCCGCATCATCAATGGTGGTGCCAAGGCGTCTAAATTGGGTGACACTCTCAACCAGCAATAGCTGGGTATGCCCGCCGGACACGAGAAGAAGCAGGTAAGGAAAGGGCACATCCTGTTCGAGGAACACCGACAGCGCATGGCCCGCCAAATGGTTCACCGGCACCAAGGGCACGCCCAGCCCTAGGGAAAGCCCTTTTGCGAAGGTGAGCCCCGACATCACCCCGCCAATCAAGCCCGGACCCGCTGTCGCCGCAATTAGATCCACCTCACCCGGTGATAATTTCGCCTCCGAAAAGGCCTTTTCTACGACGCTATCAAGGCGGCTCGCATGGGCCCGGGCGGCGATTTCGGGCACAACGCCGCCATAGGGGGCATGGGCTGCATCTTGGCCCACCACGACGGAGGACAAGACCTGAGGCGCGGCGCCCTCTTCCCACCGGAGGAGGGCCGCAGCAGTGTCGTCGCAACTGCTTTCAAGGCCAAGAATGAGGGTTGGGTTCACCATGGCCGTCCCGACTAGCCAATGGCGCGGGAAAGGTCGATGCCTTCCCTTCCGCGTCATTCCGGACTAGGCGCCCGGGCATGGTTCAGGCCCCGACCCCAGACGCCCCGTTGCGCATCGCCTCCCGCCAGTCCCCCTTGGCCGTCGCCCAGGCAAAGCTGGTCCAAGACCTGCTCGCGGACGCTCTTGGCATATTGAACGCCGAGAAAGACGCCTGCCTCCCTATTCTTACCTATGTCACCACCGGTGATAAGGTGATGAGCCCCAGCCTCGCCGATGAAGGGGGCAAAGGCCTTTTTACCAAAGAGGTCGAAGACGCCCTCCTCTCCGGTGCGGCGGACATTGCCGTCCACTCCATGAAGGATATGCCAGCATCCCTCCCCGATGGCCTCACTATCGTCAGTGTGCCCCCAAGGGCCGCGCCGAATGATGCGTTTGTCACCATGGACGGCACCCCCCTCGCCCAATTGCCCAAAGGCGCCGTGGTGGGCAGCAGCTCCACCCGTCGCCGGGCGCAGCTGGCGCGCTTACGACCAGATTTACGCCTTGCCCCTATGCGGGGAAATGTTGGCACACGCCTTAAAAAACTAGCCGCGGGGGAGGCAGACGGCACCTTCCTTGCCGAGGCGGGGCTTAGGCGCCTTGAGAACACTGATGTGAGGCGGGAAGTCTTAGGCATCTCCACCATGCTGCCCGCCATCGGCCAGGGAACCTTGTGCATTGAGGCCCGTACAGATGATATGATCGCGAGGGCAGCCTGCGCCCTTATCAATTGCCAAGAAACCGCTCTCAGAAATACCGCAGAACGCGCGCTTCTGGAGGATCTCGACGGGAATTGCCGTACCCCTATGGCGGGGCATGCCACCCTGTCGGGCCAAACCCTCTCCTTACAAGGAGAAATATTGACCCCGGACGGCCAAAAGGCGGTGACAACCCAAAAGACAGTCACCCTCAACGGCGATGGGCCCGCCCAAACGGCAGCCGCCAACACCCTGGGGCGCGACGTCGCAGACGCCTTGCGGCGGTCAGCGGGTCCCGACCTTGCCCACATGCTCGCCAGTGAGGGCGGGTGTTGACCCCCTTCCCCCAACCGTTGCTGGTCACCCGCCCCTCACCCGACGGGGAGGCCACCTGTGAAGCGTTTGAGAAGGTGGGTATTGAGGTGGTGCACACCCCGCTCATGACCATAGCCTTCGCACAGGCGCCGAAATCCCTTCCCATCAAGAATATTGGTGCCCTGGCTTTTACCTCCGCCAGTGGGGTGCGCGCTTGGTGCACCATCCGCGATAGCCAAACGAGCTTGGTTCCCATCGACATTCCCGCCTTTTATGTCGGCCCCGCCTCCGCTGCCGTAGGGGAAGCGGCAGACCTCAAGACAGCGGGCATTGCGGCGGGCGACGTCGATAGCTTAGCCGCCCTCATCAAGGACCATGGGCTCGGGCCCATCCTTCACATTCAAGGGGTCCATGCAGCGGGGGATTTAGGGGGCCAGCTTACAAAAGCGGGGATTTCCGCCACCGCCCTCCCCCTTTACGAAGCGGTTGCGGCGGACGCATTACCGCCACGAGCGGCGGACGCGCTTAAGGGCGGTCCGTGCACGGCGGCGCTTTTCTCCCCCCGGACCGCCCGTCTGTTCGCCGGGTTGGTGGAAGATGCGGGGCTGACGCCGATGCTCGGGCAAAGCGTGGCCGCGTGCTTGTCAGAAAATGTGGCCAACATGGCCAGAACATTGCCATTTCATGAAATTGTCGTTGCCGCCGAGCCGCAGCTTGCGAGCTTCGTTGACATGATTAAGGCCCGGTGCCCATAAGCGGTGCATCATCCACCGGGCAAAGGGATGGGGGCGCCCGACGATAGCCGCCTGCACCCGACCGTCCGATGCGTCCACATCCTGCCTTTGAGGTCGTCTCAAAGGAATGACTGTCGAGAGAGAGTGTTATGGCCGACAACAAAACGCCCCCTGAATCAGAAAACCCCAATCCCGAGCAGCAGGATCCCGAAAAGACTGAGGCCATCGACGCAGAAATCGTTGAGGACACCGAAGAGACATCAGACGCTTCGGCCCGTGATGAAACATCAGAGGCAGTGGTCGAAGACACCGCCACCGAAGCATCTACCAACGCGACATCAGACGCCTCCCCAGAGGCTGCCAATGATGATGAAAAAGGCGGCGGCCTCACTGGCGCCTTTAGCATGATCATCGGTGCCCTGGTGGTCGTAGGGGGCCTGATCTTTTTCTTGAACCGTCCAACTGATGAAACGACCACCACCACCGCATCGGTAGAGGATAGCGCGACCCCCGCCTTGTTCGAGGCGGCGGAGACCTCCCCGGTTGCGCAACCCATTGAACAGGACCCCTTAGGCCGTACAGAGACGGCTGAGGATGACGGACCTTCTACCACTGTTGAGGAAAACACCGCAGAGGCATCAGCTGAAATTGAAGCCGTCGCGGTCGTAGAGGAACAAACAGAACCCACCGCGGGGTCAGAGACGGCCGACACCGTCACAGCCGAAGGGACGTCGGACGATGCTGTAGCCACAGCGACAGATGACGCGACACCGGATGAACCGAAAGCGGACGAAAGCGGTAGCGAAGCGGCCAATGTGATTGCCGCCGCCCTTGCACCACCCGCTGAAGAAGACGAGACACCCGCCGCAGACGTTAGCACGACGGCGGACGCCACCGAAGCCGAAGTGGACGCCCTCGCGCGCGAGGCGGACAGCGTTCTGGCGGCCGCTGAAGCCTCCGTGGATGCCGCGACCGACCCAATAGAAGAGCCAGCTTCGGAAGTGGTTGAAGCCGCGGAAGAGACCGCTAAAGACACGATTGAAGAAACGATTGAAGAGCCCGTCACTGGCCCCACGGCAGAAGAGATGGGTGATGCGGACACCACCGTTGAAAGCGCAGCAATGATGGCCACTGACAGTGTCGCCGACACCGCGGCAGACGTGGTTGAGGATGCCGCCGAGATGGCAGTCGATGCGACGAACGACGCAATGGGCGCCGTTACAGACACTGCGGCTGAAGCGCCAGCGGAAGAAATGTCTACGGAGGAGGACACCTCGGGCCCAGTCGAAACCGCCGAAGCCGTCGCGGTGGCAGAGGTTACGGAAGACACGGGCCCCGTTGCGGCACCGGAAGAAATTATCGCCGCCCAGCTTGACGATCTTAAAAGCGACGTGAAGGCCACCGTCCTCGCCGAAACCGAGGAAAAGCTTAACGAGACCGAGCAAAAGATCAGCCAAAGGATCGAAGAGACCGGTCGCGAGGTGAAAGCCATCCGGGATGAGCTCACCGAACAGCAACGCCAATCCAAGGAAGAGCTAAGCGCTCAGTTGGCGGACCTGAAGACGACGGTTGAGAATATTCAATCGAGCGACATCTCCGAGGCGCGGCAAGGTACGCTGCTGCTTGCCCTATCTGACCTCAGCAATGGGATCGAATCGGGCGAACCCTTTATCCGGCAACTGGAAACGATTGAGCGGATCGCCCCCAACGCCATGGCGCTGGCGCAACTGCGCCGTTATGCTGATGACGGCCTGCCCACCACCCCGGAGCTTCGCATGGACTATCAAAGTGCCGCCCGGGCCGCCCTTTCAAGTACCAAGCGTGAGAACGCTGAAGGGCCCATGGGCCGCCTGATGGCAAACCTGTCCGGTCTTTTCATTGTGCGGAAGGTTGGAGACGTGCCGGGTGATAGTCCATCGGCCATCATCGCCCGGGCGGAAAGCCGTCTTGAAAATGATGATCTCGCCGCGGCTGTCCGCGAGCTGAAAGCCCTGGACGGCAGCGCCCGAACGGCGTTTGATAGCTGGATTAAGAATGCCGAAGCAAAGGTAGACGCCCTTACCCGGGTTGATCGGTTTGAAGAGGTCATCAATTCCCAAGCGGGATAGCGATAACCCCCTGTCAAACCGCCAGTAGGCCTAAGGGCTTCCGGCACCTTGGCCCGTTGTGAGCCGCACGGGGCGTATGGCCAAAAAGGACGCATCATGATCCGGATCTTTTTCTTCCTTGTGTTCCTTGGGGCCATTGTCGCGGTGGCGCTCGGCATCTCCATGGTCGCGGATCTAGATGGGTTCATGACCATGCGCCTGGACGACACGGTGATTGATGCGCCGTCTGGTGCCGTCCTTATCGTTCTCAGCATTATCTTCATTTTATTGATCGTGCTGACCCTGATTGTATCAGGCTTAGCGCGATTACCCTCTGTCATTCGTCGTAACCAAGCCGAAGGGCGGCGTGCCAAGGGCATGACGGCCCTGACCCGCGGGCTCGAGGCGGTCGCGGCGGGAGATGCTGCAGACGCCCAACGCCACGCCCGGGTCGCGCTTAAGCAACTCGACGAACCCGGCATCACCCGTCTTTTGACGGCCCAAGCCGCCCAACTGGCCGGTGATGAAGAAACCGCCGAGGCGAGTTTCGCGGCAATGCTAGAAGCACCGGAAACGGAATTTCTTGGCCTACGCGGGCTTTATGGTCAGGCCATGACCTCAGGTGACCGGAAGGAGGCGCGGGGCTATGCCGAGCGGGCCTTCCGCCTTCGCCCAGGCGCGGAGTGGGCCTATCAATCCGTCTACGCACTCAATATTGATAGGGGGGCCTGGGGCGACGCACGGGACGCGCTGCTTCTTGCGCAACAGAATAATCTTGAAGCCGGGGAAGCCGCCCGCCGCAAAGAGGCCGCCCTCCTCACCGCCCAGGCCTATGGCGCCTTTCATGGCGGCGACACAGGCACTGCCCTCAAAGATGCAGAGCTCGCACTCAAAAAAGCACCGGGTTTTGCGCCCGCCGCCGTCTTGGCCGCCCAGATTGAGGGGGCAGCAGGCCGGCGGTCAAAAGCGGGGCGTTTACTTGACGATGCCTGGGGGGTTGCCCCTCACCCCGCCATCGCCAAAACCATGGGCGATCTTTATGCAGAGGAAAAAGTGGAACGCCGCGCCGCCCGGTTAAAACGCCTGGCCGAACGGGCACCGGACACCGACGATAGCCGTCTTTTGATTGCCGAGCAGGACATTGCCCTTGGCCAGTATGAAGAAGCGCGCTTGGCCCTAGAGCCTCTCCTCACCCGCGCGCCGCGGGCCAGCACCTTTAAGGCCATGGCCGCCGCGATGGCCGGCCTTTATGGCCAGGACGCTGCGCAAGTGTGGTTGGATCGTGCCGCCGCGGCCCCCCTCGACCCCGTGCCTGGGGCCGACGGGGTCTTTAACTTTACCACCGACGGCTGGCAGCGACTAATCCGTGAGTTTGGTGACCATGGTCGGATGGCGCCGCCGCCCCTTGAGGAAGTCCGTACCCATCTCAGCGTTGATGAGATCAAACTCCTCACCGCACCGCCCCCTGCGCCCGCGCCCGAAGAAGACACGGATGCAAAGAGCGGCGAGGAGGATGCTACTGAAGCGACCGATGCTGACGATAGCGCGACGCTTGCCGCAAATGACCAAGTGCCAGAAGCCAGCGGCGATGACGAGGATACCGCCGACAAAAAAGCGGACGCAGACGCCGATGATGGTCGTTCAAACGATGACACATCGACCGAGAAAGCGGCCAGCTAAATTCTGATTTGTCGCGTACAAATAGAACCGCTTGCTACTATAGCGAAATGCGATCTGCGCCGCCCGGGTACAGCTATTTCACAATATCGGGCGATGTGAGCGTCGCGGTTTTGCCCGCTTCCACCTCGCGCATAAGGCGAAGCACGTTCCCGCTCCAGATCTTCTCAACATCTTTCTCACTATACCCCGCATCAATGAGGCCTTGGGTAATTTTGGGCACGAACGTCACATCAGACATGCCGTCCACGCCGCCGCCCCCGTCCCAGTCAGCGCCAATGCCAACATGGTCCACCCCCACGAGATCAAGGGTGTAGAACAAGTGCTCCATATATTTCTCGAAACTGGAACGCGGTGCAGGGAATTCCTTGTCGAGCGCCCGACGGGCGACACGGTACGCTTCAATCTGTTCGTCCGTCATCGCATCCCGGTCTGTTCCATATTCCGCAGTAAGAGCCTCCAGCGCAGCCGCCCTCTCCGGCGACGGCTGAAGCGCTTCAAGGTAGCCCCCAAACGCATTCACATGCACCACACCGCCACTGTCAGCGAGTTGGACGAGCAGCTCATCAGGGACATTTCGGGCATGCTCATAAACCCCGTCAGGACCGCTATGGGAAAGGATGACAGGCGTGGAGGACACAGTCATCATATCGCGAAGGGCATCGTCCGACGCGTGAGACGCGTCGACCATCATCCCCAACCGATTGGCTTCGCGAACCAAATCCTTCCCCAGCTCACTCAAACCGCCATGCAGAGGGTCGTCGGTTGAACTATCAGCAAACTGATTGCTTTCAAAATGCACAAGGCCCAACATGCGTAAGCCGCCAACGTAAAACGTCTCTAGGAGCGTGATATCCTCTCCTAGGGGATAGGCATTTTCCATACTTTGAAAAACGACGATCTTACCATCGGCATGAATGCGCTCAGCATCATCCGCGACAAAAGCAAGCTCGACCGCATCGGCATATTTTGCCGCCACCTCGCGAATAGACATTTGTCTGAGGAGGGCGGATGTGCGTGCCTCAATGTAGGCAGCGTCGTTTAACGGGCCTGGGGCGGTATAAATCACCCAGAAGCCGCCATCGAGCCCCCCATTTCTTAAGCGAGGTAGGTCGACACTGGTCCCATCGACATCAAAAGATCCGTTCTGTGAGAAATCATAATCGCCATTGTGGAACATGGCCGGCGTATCAAGGTGAGCGTCCAACGTTAAAAGTGAATCGTGCAAGGCCAAGGTCGGCAGCGCCGCCGCCGTGCGGGCGATCTCTGACGGTTGGCTGTCCGTACTCTCACTTTCCATTTCGGAGGATGGCTGCGCGCATGCGGCAAGCCACAGGATAGGCAAGCTAGCGATAGTGTATCGGATCATTGTTTCACTCCATATCTCAAACGAGGAGGCCGCGGCCCGCTTATAGTTCCGCAATACCGAGGCGCAGCGCATTCTTCGTTCACATCCAAAACCAATTGAACACCAAATGGGTATCATTTCCCATCGACATTCCTAAAGGCCCTGCCGTTAGAGCCCCAGACTCCTATAACTTGTCGCAATATCGAGGAGCGAGCAATAATAAGCCGCCGTGCGCATATCCCCAAGATCGGGCTTTGTCAGGAGGGCCTCCCGCATCCGGGCGTAAGCTGACCGCATCGTATCGTCGAGGCCAGAACGCACAAGATCTAATTCATCCGCCCCCTGCCCAAATTTCGCCTTGAACTCAGGCGCCAGAGGCTTGCCGGTCAACCGCTCCAGCTCTTTGAAGAGGGCGAGATTACGCTTTTCTTCTTCCCGCCGCTGCATCCGACCAAACCGGATGTGCGTGAGGTTCTTTACCCACTCAAAGTAAGAGACAGTCACACCGCCAGCATTGGCATACATGTCAGGGATGATGACAACGCCCTTGTCGCGAAGGATAGCATCAGCGTTCGCCGTCACCGGACCGTTCGCGGCCTCCACAATAACCGGCGCCTTGATCGCAGCGGCATTGCCGCCATTGATAGCCCCTTCGATAGCGGCGGGGATGAGGACATCGCACTCTTGCTCCAACACGGCTGGGCCATCCTCTACATAGGTGCCCTTGCCATAACCGCTAAGGCCCCCGTGCTGGGTGATATGGAATTTGAGGTCATCAATATCGATGCCAGTCTCATCAATGATGGCGCCATCCCGCTCAATCACCGCCGTGATGAGGGCCCCATCCTCCTCAGACAGGAATTTCGCAGCATGATAGCCCACATTCCCAAGGCCCTGGACGACGATCCGCTTACCCTCAATCCCTCCATCAAGACCCGCCTTCACAACATCTTCAGGGTGGGTGAAAAAGGCTTGCACAGCATACTGCACACCGCGTCCCGTCGCCTCCACCCGGCCAGCGATCCCGCCAATATGGCGCGGCTTGCCGGTGACACACGCATTGGCATTGATATCAGTTGGGTGAAGACGACGATAGGCATCAGCGATCCACGCCATCTCCCGCTCGCCCGTGCCCATATCGGGCGCCGGCACATTTTGCGATGGATGGATGAGATCGCGTTTGGCAAATTCGTAGGTGAAGCGGCGGGTAATGCGTTCCAGTTCCTCTTCGTCCCACTCATTAGGGTCGATGGCGAGCCCCCCTTTTGAACCGCCAAAGGGAACCTGTACCAAGGAACATTTGTAGGTCATAAGCGCCGCCAGCGCCTCTACCTCATCTTGGTTCACCGATAGAGCATATCGGATCCCCCCCTTCACCGGCTCCATATGCTCCGAGTGCACCGCGCGATAGCCTGTGAAGGTATGCAGCGAACCACGCAATTTTACGCCAAAACGAACCTTGTATACGGAGTTACACACCTTGATTTTGTGCTTGATACCATCAGGTTCGTCCAAATGGGCCGCGGCCCGGTCGAACATCACATCGACACTGTCGCGAAATGATAACTCCCGTTGGTGATTCTGCTGGGCCATGGTTTCCTCGCCTTGATGCGCGCACCATCGGCGCGCGGTTTTCTATGGGCGGCAGGATATACCTGAACGCTTACGAACGCTCTCTTTTTTTAGCCGATCTGGCCGGTCTATTTTAAGCCATTCGCACACGGTACTTGGTGAAACGCCGAGCGGAGTGCCGACGCGGAAAGCATCGCCGCTTTAAGCCGTTGTTTTGGCGCCCTCCCGGGCGCCTCTCAAGCGCGGCTTGGAAACCCCTTAATGCCGGAAGTGGCGCATGCCGGTGAAGACCATGGCAAGACCGCGCTCATTGGCGGCCTCAATGACTTCCCCGTCCCGCATAGAACCGCCAGGTTGGATCACCGCGGTTGCCCCCGCCTCTGCCGCCGAAATCAGCCCATCTGCAAAAGGGAAGAACGCATCGGACGCGACGACAGACCCTTTGACAAGCGGCTCCTTCCCGCCCGCGGCGATCGCCGCATCCTCAGATTTGCGCACCGCAATACGGGTGGAATCAAGGCGGCTCATTTGCCCAGCCCCGATCCCCACCGTCGCGCGATCCTTAGCATAGACAATAGCATTGGATTTGACGTGCTTTGCCACGGTGAAAGCAAAGAGAAGATCGTCCAATTCTTCAGCGGTCGGCGCGCGGTCCGTCACAACATTGAGATCATCCCGGGCGACCTTCCCCGCATCCCGCGACTGGTACAAGAAGCCGCCCGCCACCGGGCGAACCACCATGCCGGGCGTTGTCGGAGAAGGCAGCCCGCCGGTAACCAGAAGACGTAAGTTCTTCTTCTTCTCAAAAACCGCAATGGCTTCTTCATCCGCCTCCGGTGCAATAACGATTTCGGTAAAGACTTTCACGATCTGGGTCGCCGTTGCCGCATCGAGACGACCATTGAGGGCCACAATACCGCCAAAGGCAGAGACAGGATCGCATTTCAGCGCTGCCTCATAGGCCGCCGTAAAGCTCGCCCCGGTTGCCACGCCGCAGGGATTGGCGTGCTTGATAATGGCGACCGCCGGGCCCGCATCAAATTCAGAAACCAGCTCCACCGCGGCGTCGGCATCATTGATATTATTGTAGGAAAGCTCTTTCCCTTGGAGTTGTTTAGCGGTCGCTACCCCCTTTCGGGTGTCCGCGGAGGCGTAAAAACCAGCGTCCTGGTGCGGGTTTTCGCCATATCGCAATGACTGGCTCAAGGCACCGGCGACAACCGCGCGCCTTGGCAACTCATCTGCCTGCCCCGCAAACCAGCCTGCAATGGCAGCATCATAAGAAGCAGTACGGCCATAGGCGATGCCCGCAAGGCGAGAGCGTTCTGCAAAGCTGGTACCGCCCTGGGGCAACGCATCAAGGATAAGCCCATAATCCTCCGTATCGGTGACAATGGCCACATGCGCATGGTTTTTAGCGGCCGCCCGGATCATCGCGGGCCCGCCAATATCAATCTTCTCCACCATTTCGGCATAGGGCGCGCCCGCCGCCAGAGCCTCTTCAAACGGGTACAGATTAACGACTAGAAGATCGATAGGCGGGATATTGTGCGCTGCCATGGCGTCTAGATGACCAGACTTTGAGCGGTCCGCGAGGAGACCCCCATGGATGGCTGGGTGAAGTGTCTTAACCCGGCCATCCATGACTTCAGGAAAACCAGTGACCGACGCCACATCAACAACAGGGACGCCCGCCTCCCGCAGGGTCTTAGCGGTCCCCCCCGTCGACAAAATCTCCACCCCAGCGGCCGCCAGCGCCTCAGCAAAGGGCACGAGCCCCGTCTTATCAGACACAGATAGAAGGGCACGGGTGATCGGTGTACGATCCGTCTTAGAGGAGGAAGTCATTGGGGGGGAGGAAGTCATGGGGCGTTATCATCCAAACCCGCCGGAAGAGAGCGCGAGGGCGCTTAAGCGACGGTCAACAGCTTACGATGGGCTGGGCTTATCGGCGCCCGCCCCCGCAACTGCAAGTCTTTTTGAGAAGATGACGCTACTCAGCCTGCTTCCAAGCCGGCTGGTCCACGCCCGAATGGCTGTTGCCGCCAGGGTGGGGCCGAAACTCTGGCACAAGATGGTGGACCGCATCCTCAAGGGCGGCAACGTCAAAGCCCTTGGCATGACGGATCACATCCTCAAGCCGCGGCTCAAGCAAGGGTAGGTCAATCATGCTGGGCGACGCCAGCAAAATGCCATCCGTATCGGTTTTGAGAAGCTTCTCAAGGGAGTGGAACACTTCCTCAAACAGCTTTTCCCCCGGGCGGAGGCCCGTATAGACAATGGGAATATCGTCATGGGGACGTAGGCCCGCCGCCTCAATCATCCGCTCCGCCAAGGTGACAATTTTCACCGGTTCGCCCATATCGAGGACGAAGATACGGCCATCATGGCTCATCACCTTTCGGGAATCATCGCTCAGTGAGCCCGCCTGAAGAACAAGCTGCACCGCCTCCCGCGTTGTCATGAAATAGCGCTGAACGTCTGGGTGAGTGACCGTGACTGGCCCGCCTTGCGCAATTTGGCGCTGGAACAGGGGGGCCACCGACCCCGTTGACCCTAAAACATTCCCGAACCGAACGGTGACGAACCGCGTATCGTTTTGCACAATATCAAGTGCCTGGGCATAGAGTTCCGCAATCCGCTTGGTGGCCCCCATAAAGTTTGTGGGATTGACCGCCTTATCGGTTGAAATGAACACCACCGCCTCAGCGCCATAGTCCACAGCCGCATCGAAAACGGTTTTTGCGCCAAGGACATTCGTCAGCGCCGCAGGACATGGGTTCTTTTCAACAATTGGCACATGCTTATAGGCTGCCGCATGCAGAACAATTTGGGGAGATAATTCCTCAAATAGGGACAGCAGATGCTCAGACCGACAAACATCCACCAATCGCGTTTCAATCGCCATATTTGGCGACGCCCGGCGCAATTCGAGGTCCACCTCATAGAGATTGAACTCTGAATTATCGACAAGGATCAGTGTTTCAGGGTTAAACCCCGCCACCTGACGGGCCAATTCTGACCCGATGGTACCGCCGGCACCGGTGATAAGAACCGTTTTGCCTTCAATAAAGCGAGCAGCCTGTTTGAGATCCGTCTGACGCGGTTCACGGTCGAGAATTTCTGTGCTGTCCAGCTCCAACGATGTCAAATCGCTGGGCGCCAATCGGGCCGTGACGCGATCCGTCCGCCTGGACCGAAAGAATGGGAGTCGACCGTCAAATAAACGCACGAGGTTTGAGCTCTCCAACTTGAGAAATTACACTAGCATTACAGAGATGTATGGCAACAAGACGATTGCCATAAAGCGACACAACACCGCCATTTTGCGCGCCGTTCACCCATCTTGGGTGATTGACCACTCCAGTATGCCATCGGGGGAACGAATTACGATCTGGCGGCTCGGCTCTACCTGTCCATCAATCCCCGCAAAAACGCTTTCAACGTCTTGTGAGTGTGCCGTTTCGGTCTCAATCGCAAGCCGCCATGGCGGCGCCTGCTCCCCCAGCGCTTTCAGCAGGAAAACCCCTGGTGCTTCGCGCGCAATTGTCGTTTCTGGGGCGAGATGAAAGCGGTACGTCTCCTCTCCCGCATTGCCATCCGTTTGATCCGTGCCCGCAACCGCCCGTCCATCTGACGACAGGCTTATCTGCCGACTATGCCAGCGGGAGCCGTCCCGCCGCCCCACCTGCAGCCCTTGACCCGGGGAGCCCTCTGTCCACTCGGCCACGGGTGCACCGCTGATGTCCGCGTCGAGAGTGCTGGCCGCGGCTGGTCCTTTGAGGGCCTCCCGCCACGTGGCAAGCTTTGGGATGAGAGCGGCACTCAAAGAAGATGGTGCGCCGCAATTCACAATAATCGGACGTCCATTGGCATAGAGGGTCATCGCGCCAGCCGCGCCCCCTTTGTCACGACCATCCACCCAAAGGGTCGTTTCCTCTGCCTCCAGACGATAAACACCCACAGCCTCCAGCAGCAGGCCCGATGCGTGTCGTCGGGGCGGATCAAGGGTCGCCAAAAGGGTGGGGTCCCCCGCCTGCCCGAGGGGTAAAGGCACAATGCGGCCGGTCCCTTCAATCCATCCGCCTACGAAAAGGTGGACGACCTTTTGCGCCTCCGCCAAGCTTTGGGGCGGGGTAAGGGCGCGGGCACGATAGGCATCGCGAAGGGTTGCCATTTCCGCAGCAAAGCGAAGGGCCCGTTCAGGATTACTCCAGGAAGGCGGCACCTGCCCCGCGGCTATTGCTTCAAGACCCCGATTGAGGGCCGAGCTTTCCGGCGGCCCCGTCGTTCGGTCATCCGGGAAACAAAGGGCGATGAGAGCGCGCGCCATCGCGACCCGCAAGGCTGTTTCATCCGCACCCGCACGCTGCTCAACCCGGCGCAGATGACGCCCCTGGCGGGCGAGACTGTCAAACACCGCCTCCCGCCATGGCGCGTCTCGACCCACCACCATCATTCTAAGATGGGACAAAAGATGGTGAACCCGCTCTGCGACCACCGGCGGTGCCCAAGGTTTAGGGCGATAGCGGCCTGATCGCTCAAGCCACAGCGCCATCATGCCCTGCGCCAAGCGCTCCCCCGCCTCTGCACGCGCCAAAGCCGGCAGCCAAGTAAAACTGTCAAATAATCCGTAGGGGGTAAGGCCATCAGCCAGAGTAGACGGAGACTGTGCAAGAGTGGACACCGCCTCGATCATCGCATCGGGCGGGTGCCTTAGGGGCGTCGGTGTATGCAAAAAGCGACTGGGGATAGGACCCCGAAGCTGAACATCATGATAAAATCGTTGTCGCCCGGTTTGCGCCTGGGGCATCGCCTTACCTTCGTCAGCTGCCAGCCGATTTAAGGGCAGCAATATTGTCCGCATAAGCGGATGGGCCACCTTTAAACACTGCCGTCCCTGCGACAAGGGCCGTCGCCCCCGCATTGACGCACTGTTGTGCCGTTTGCGGATTAACCCCGCCATCCACTTCTAAATGGATGTCGCGACCGGTGGCGTCAATCAACCGCCGGACCGCCTCCATCTTTGGCAGTTGGCTTTCCAAAAAACTCTGGCCCCCGAACCCAGGGTTCACCGTCATCACCAGCACAAGCCCCACCAGATCCAAGACCGGCTCAATGGCCGCCACAGGGGTTCCTGGGTTTAACACCACCCCCGGCGTGACCCCAAAGCCCGCAATGGTCTGCAGGGTGCGGTGCAGGTGAGGCCCCGCCTCAGGATGAACGGATAGAATGTTGGCGCCGGCATCTGCAAACGCCTTAAGATAAGGGTCCACCGGCGAAATCATCAGATGGACGTCAAAAGGCTTTGCCGAATGGGGTCGCAATGCCTTCACCACCCCCGGTCCAATCGTAAGATTAGGGACAAAATGGCCGTCCATCACATCCACATGGATGAAGTCGGCCCCTGCCGCGTCGATAGCCGCAACCTCAGCGCCCAAGGTCGCAAAGTCCGCCGAAAGGATGGAGGGGGAGATAATCGGTGCCATATGGGCGACTTAGGACCGCTTGCCTGCCCCTGGCAATCCACTTCCGCGCCTCAAAGGGCTTAGGTCCTCCTCAATTGGAATCAGGGAGACGCTTTAAGGCTTTGTTCTTTCACATTTCTGGACGGCCAACCGTACACACTTGGCCTGGACATGCTTTAGGATGACAAAGCCCCCTCGCTGGGGAAGCAAGGGGGCTTTGAAGTGCAATTCTGATCGACGTTGACGTCGGGCCAGGAGGGTAAAGTGTTAGAGTAGCGTTTGGTGACCGTGAGATAAGAGATAATGGACCAGTAGGGCCAAATTAGGGCAAACTCGCGTCGCAATTTCGGAAAGTTATAGTAAATTCACCATGGTTACCAACGACTTAACCATGTTCCTACACAAACAAAGCGGCGTCTTCGGTCGCCACATCCTGTTTGCGACCGGTGAGCCGCGACCAGCCCAGCATCCCGGCGACCGCCGCGCCCGCGCCCACAAGCAGGCCTGCCTTCCATTGAATATCTAGAAGCGCCACCGTCGCGACCAGGCAAACCGTGACAAGCGATGCGCCGAGCAAGTACTGCCCGGGCTTTTTCACCGTTTTCGCGACCGCCACAGCGGCCGTTTTGGCAGCTCTCGCCGGCGCTTTTGCCACGGCAATAGCGGCCTTTGCCGCGGCCTGCCCGCTCCGGGCTAAGCTATTCAACAGCCCATTAAATCCGATAAGACCCGCCAGTCCCGACAGAACAGCCCCCAATGCCAAGCTCAGCGCCCATTTTTTGTGGGCGGGCGCCAAAAGGTGGGGATCGGCCGCCTCGGGGCTCTCATCGGCCTCCGCAACGGCGGCGGCCCCTGTGCCGTCCACCACGACAATATGATTGTCGTCCAGGGCAGGCGCCGCCCGCTGGGCCGTATAAACGCCAATGCCCGCCGAGGTGAGGGCCGCAAAGCCCACACCCATCATGATATGACGCCGTATGCTCATCCGCTGTCCTTTATCCTGACGCCTATATATGGGGTGCGGCAAAGTCAGCCACAAGACTTGCGCAGGGGGGGCTGTTCGCGGCAAGCCCACAGATCGAGCTTTTTAGCGTGCCCTAAAGGATACCCCATGACTGGACTTGAACGCCGCCCCCTTGGTCGCACCGACATCACCGTCCCGAGCCTCTGCCTGGGCACCATGATGTATGGGGATCAAATGGACGAGGCGGGCGCCTTTCACCAAATGGATCGATGCTACGAATTCGGTATCGACTTCTTCGACACGGCCGAACTCTATACCATTCCGCCGAAAGCTGAGACCCAAGGGGACAGTGAACGGATCGTTGGCAACTGGATGAAAGAACGCAGCGTCCGGGACAAGGTCATCATCGCCACGAAAGTCGCCGGCCGATCGCCCATGTCCTGGATACGCAATGGCGAGAACACGCGGGTTTCGCCGACCCAAATTCGCAAGGCAGTTGAAGGGTCCCTAGAGCGTCTTCAGACGGACTATATTGATCTCTACCAGATCCATTGGCCCGACCGTCGGCTGAGCGTCTTTGGCGGTGAGATTGACGGCTTCAAAGTCTTTGACAATAGCGACGCAGTCCCCATCGAAGAACAATTGTCGACCCTCGCCGACTTTGTGAAAGAGGGGAAGATCCGTCATTTAGGCCTCTCTAACGAGACCCCCTGGGGCACCCTCGAATTCCTCAAGGCCGCTGATAAACTCAGCCTACCCCGGGTGGTAACGGTGCAGAATGCCTACAATTTGACCAACCGCGTCGCCGAATATGGCTTAGCGGAAGTCGCCATGGAAGAGGGGGTGGGCCTTCTGCCCTATTCGCCCATCGGCCAAGGCGCGCTGACGGGGAAATATTTAGGCGGGGCAAAGCCCGCAGGCTCCCGCGGGGAGATGTTTGGACGCCTCGGCCGCTACCAAACCCCAGGGGCAGAAGACGTGATCAAACAATATGTGGACCTCGCCGCTGAGGTGGGAACTGACCCTGCCATCCTGGCGATGCAATTTGTCACCACCCGCCCCTGGGTCACCAGCAACATTTTTGGCGCCTCGAACGACGATCAGCTGGATAAGATCTTCGCCTCTGTCGATTTTAAGTGGACTGACGAAATCATGGCCAAGGTAAATGCTATTCACGCGGCCTGTCCGAACCCCTGTCCGTAGGGTGTAGGGCTCAACTACTCTACCCCACCATTCTGAGGCAGGGTCACACCCGCTTCCGTCAGCTTACCCCGTAAGACGAGGGCGTCGACCATCAAGGGGTCGAGCGACAGGGCTCGCGCCACATCTTTCGCCGCAGCGTCCATCTCATCTTGCTCAAAATGGGCCCGGGCTCTCAAAGCGTAGGCGTCTGCTGAAAGGTCCGCATGCCGCGCTAATGCCGTTAAGGCGAGGACGACCCCCGCCCACTCCTCGCCCGTCGCATAGATTGTGGCCGCCGCCATATGCACATCGGGCGCATCAGGGACAATGTCATAGGTTTGCCGCAAAGCGTCGAAGGCTTGGACGCGCGCGCGGCCCTCCATAAAGGCCTCCGCCGCCTGAAGCGATAGCCGCGCTGCGGCCCCGGGATCCGCCTCGGCTTTTGCTAAATCGACCAACATGGCGCCAGCACTCAAAGGAGACCCAAGGGCGAGCGCCGCAATCGCTGCGCAGTGCTTGGCCGCCTTCCCGCCGCCCTCAGCGCTCCAGCTTTCTGCATAATGGCGGCCCGCGCCGGGGTCCGCCTCCACCGCCGCAACGCAGCCTTCATAGGTACGAGGAGCAGGAGGGTCAGAAGGGTCAGCAGCGATGAGCGCGCCAAGCAAAAACCATAAGGACATCATCCTATAGCAAATAGCACGATGGCGGCCGCGCTGCACCTAAAACAAGGGGAAGGTGGGGAAAGCCCAGTCGCTACTCCGCCGCGGTCATCCGGTGGTTATCGGCGTCAAGATCCTCCTGCGCGAGAAGGTAGGTGGGATCAGTCCAATCTTCACCATCGGCGTCCGGTTCATAGTCAAGACCCTGCACCGGCCCACCCACAGGTAAGTGGCAGGTGACAAGCGTCCCCTCCCCTTCGCGGGACCATAGCTGCACCAAACCCCCATGGAGTTCGACAAAGCTATTCACCAGCGCAAGGCCAAGACCGGCACCAGCGCCAGGACCCGCACTTTCAAACCGGCCAAAGACGTTTGCTTGATCCGTAGGCGACACACCGCGGCCCGTATCCTGAACCCAGATGCGGACGGCATCCCCGTCCTTCCGGGCACCGAGGACCACTTGACCGCCCGTTTCGGTAAAGGTGAACGCATTGGCGAGGAGGTTGAACAGCACCTGCTTTAACCGCCGCTCATCGGCCTTAATGGCGCCGATATCTTTGGGGCAATCCACCCGCAGCTGCACCTGACTATCTTCAGCCTTGAGAGCCGCAAAGGTCGCCGCCGATTCGAGCAAGTCGCGGACATCCACATCCACCATGTCTAGGCCCAAGCGGCCCGCATCAATGGCGGCGAGATCAATAATGTCGTTGATGAGATCGAGAAGATGGTTAGACGCCGTCAGCACCGTGGCCGCATAATCCTTCTGCCGATCATTCAGCTCACCCACCATTTCCCCTTCAATCATCTCGGTGAAGCCGATAATGGTGTTGAGAGGGTTCCTTAGCTGGTAGGAAATATGATCCACAAAGCGGGATTTGATCCGGTCGGCATCCTCCAAAATCTTGTTCCGGGCCGCCAGGTCCTTCTCCCGCTCGCGGCTGTCCGTGACATCAAGGAAGGTCACCAGCGTCGCCCCATCGGGCAAAGGCGACGTCGCTGATAGAAGCGTCCGGCCATCCTTCAACACCAATTCGTCACCCACAAAAGGCGCGCGATCCTCAGGAGACAGAGAAACCACATGGTTCTTTAGCTCTTGCAGTGCATCGGCCCCATCGGGAGCGAGGTCCACAAATGCCTCTTGCAGAATATCGAAATGCGGCAGATGGGTGAGATCCTCACGGGACAAGGACCAGGTGGCTTCGAACGAGCGGTTAAAGAGCTGCAAGCGACCATCAGCCCCAAACACGGCCACCGCTTCGGCCAGATTGTTCAAGGTCGCCCGCTGCACCCCGATCTGGGTTTGGTACCGCCCCTGAAGCTCAAGGGTTTCGGTGATATCTTCGAACAAGACCGCAACGCCGCCTAGGGAGTGGCGCTGCTGCCGTACCCGGAGGGTTTTCCCGCCCGGTAGGTTCCACGTCTCGTCGGGTGTGGCCCCCTCCGCCGCGGAAGCGCTCTCACCATATTCCTCAGTGTATAGCCGTAGCTGATGTTGTTTCCAGTTCCCAAAATCGTCCTGGGCCGGCAACCTGCCCAAATGGCGCAGCCGATCAAGCACCTCCGCATGGGAGGGACGGACTCTCAGTTCTGCGTCATCAAGCGCCCAAAGGTCGAGGAACGCTTGGTTGTAGTACTCAAGAGACTGAGCGCTATCGAATACCGCCACAGCGGCCGATAGCTGATCAAGGGTGCGGCGGTGGCTCTCCCGCTGGCGCTTCAGATCATCCTGCGCGCGTTCCTGGCGGGTGACGTCAATGGCCATGCCGCCAAAGCCCGCCTCGCCGGCGCCATGCATCGGCACCTCAATGACTCGCAGCACCCGCCGCTGGCCCTTCACATTCACTTTGATGATGCCGTCCACCGCCCGGCGACCGGTGCGCTGAATTTCTGCCCGCGCCTTCTCGGCAAGATCGCGGAAGGCGGGATCGATTTCCAATTGATCGTCCACCACCTCTTGCAAGCTGATCGCTTCGACCATTTCAACGTAGGACTTGTTGACCCATTCAAGCTTCAGATCGGGCCCCCGACGCCACGCGGCAAGCGGCGCCCGGTCAAGCTGGTTTAGCGCCCCATGCAGGTCCGCGGCCTTATCCCGCGCTTGACCCACCACGCCCGCCTCCTCAGCAAGGCGGACCGCCGGATCGGTGAGCCACAGGGTCACTTGATCCCCCGCCACACGTCCATCCACCTCAATGGACCGACCTTCGTCGGTCACCACGGAGCCTGAGAACGCGACGCCATGACCGCGCAGATCTCGCACTTTTTCCCGCAAAGTGGGCGCGCGACCGTCAACGCCTTCATCCTCGACCGGTAAATTGCCAAGGGCGCCAAGCAAACTGTCGCCTGGGTTCAAAAAGGCCGCAGGGTCATCGGATGCAAATGTCAAAAGAGAGGCGAGCGCAGCGGTCCCGCCCAGCACTTTGGGACTGCCCCACCCCTGGTCAATATCTTCAAACGTATCGTCCCAAACGAGGACCAAGCCGGGGTGCGACGCCAAAATAGACTCAGAGCGCTGATATTGCGCCTCCATCTCCGCCAGGCGCTGGGACCAATCAACGGTGGCAGACCGACCCGCTAGCGAGACCCGCAACGCCCACACCCCTGCGGCGAGGGCGAAAAGGACAGCACCGCTGGTGACAGCCCATGTGGGATCAAGCGCCGACAAAAAGCCCCCAGCCGCCACGGTTGCCGCTTCTTCTGTGACCTGGCCCGTGGCCTGCGCTGCCGCTGTGCCAATGAAGGGCAGCAGGCCGCAAGCGACTCCGGCGGCGCGCGGCGCCGTGGAGAGCCGGAGATATTTGCGTAGTGCCTTCATGCCATTCCCGTTCGCGAGGGGGCCATGCTGAGCCAATATGGCACGAAGCCGCCCTCCGGTAGGAGATGGGTCAACCGTTATTAAACGGTTAACAAACCCTTCATCATCCTTACCGAATCATCGCAACCCTGACTAAAGCGTTGATTTTCTCTTGATAGCAAGCGTGAGTGGCCAGTTTCGTTATCCACATGACGGTTATCCGCGCTCACTCTTACCAAATAGCATTTTTAACCCTCCGGTCCCCCATCTCGCGGGATAGCGACCTTTCCTCCGTTAAGGCAAAGAGATTTGCGGAGAGGTTCGGTATGCCATCATTTTCCCATGCTCAGCGGGATCGCCAATTCCCTGCATCTTATCGCTTTGGCCTGATGATAGGACTAGCGCTGCTGATGGCAGCCTGCGAACAGCAGTCGAGAGGGCCAAGGGTTGATGTGACCCCCCTTCTCGAAGCGGAAGGGGTTGTGTTTGAAACCGCAACGCTTCTGGTTCGCCGCCAATCGGACGGTGCGGAGTGGTACAGCAATGAAGGCCGGCTGGAACAGCGTTACAGTCCCGCTTCGACAGCAAAAATCCCCCATACCTACATCGCTCTTGAAAGCGGGGTCGCCACGCCGGAAACGCAATATGCATGGGACGGGAAAGAGCGCGCCATCTCGAGCTGGAACCAGGCTCAAACCCTCTCCACCGCCTATGAGCGCTCAGCGGTATGGGTTTATCAAGCCATTGCCCAGACCCTGGGGCACACAACAATGGCCGAATGGATCGACCTAACCGACTTTGGCAATCAGAATATCGGCACGCCCGAGGACCTCACCACCTACTGGCTGAGGGGACCCTTGGCTGTGTCCGCGAATGAGCAGGTTCGTTTCCTGGTCACGGTCGCCCAAGAAGAACTGCCCTTTTCACCAGGCACCTACCGGGCCGCCCGAGATATTATGACAGAAGCCCAAGGGGAGGGCTGGACCCTATACGCCAAGACGGGACTGGCTAGCCGAAATGGCCGTAGCAGCATTGGCTGGTATGTGGGTTGGGTGGATACGGTCGATGACAGAGGCAAGACCGACACCTACTATTTCGCTTTGAACATCGATATTCTGTCACCAGAAGATATTGGCAAGCGTCAATCGGCTGTCCAAACGGTGTTACGACAGATCGGTGTGTTGAGCTGATTATAGCATCGCGCCGTAAAGTGTATGCGGTTTTCGGCAAAAAGCGATACGAAAAACAAAGACTCGATTGCACCGGCCTCATTTAATCAGAACACCCGATGCTCTACGCCTCCACCCAAACAGGCGTTGATTTAAACGACGGCGTTTTACTCCGCGGATCAACAGCCGTACCGGTCAGAACATTGGCCTCAGGATAGTACGCCAAGACAGATCCAGGCGGCACGTCGAAAGCGGTAACCACCACCCCCTCCATGACGCCATGGGATGAACGAATAGTGGCCATACCGCCCTGCTGAAGGCCTAGGGCCGCGATATCATCTTTGTTCATCAATACCGACCAACGGCTGCTGGTCCCGCGATAGCTATCCTTCTCCTCATAGATGATCGAGTTGAACTGCCCTTCACTTCGCAGGGTGCTGAGCCGAAAGGGCGCCTCATCGGCATCCTTTGCGGGTTCGCATGTTCTGAAATGAGCCTTTCCCGTTGGCGTGCTGAACACAGGTTCATGCAATATCCGCTGCCGAATATGAAACTCTTTCTTAGCAACATCGATATCTGCCAAATCCTCCATACCCGGAACAGTAGCCGCAATGGCCTGTCGCAGGGTGCGGTGCCGTTTGAACGCAGCAAAATCAACGGTAGCCGGGCCCATCACTCGCTCCCCAAGATCAGCGAGGATGACCGTCTCAGGACGGACATTTGGGAGGCGCTGAATACCGCCATCACTAAAGCGGACATAATTGAACATCGATTCTTGGGTGGTGGGCTCCCACTCTTCGTCCCGGGCAGTCACGGGAAGGATGAGAACATCATTACCCTCCACCCCATAGACATGACTTTGGTTGAGGGTTGTGGTCAGGCTGAGGCGAAACCCAATGCGTCCTAAGGCCGCCTCCGCCCATTGAGAATCTGGATTAGCCGCATAAAGATTACCGCCCATAAGGACCGCTGCGTCCATACGCCCCTCGGACGCCGCCTGCATCGACGCCATCGTATCAAGACCGAGAGATCGCGGCAGGGAGATGCCCAACCGTTGCTCGAGCCTTTCCATCACATCATTGGCCAGAACCGGCTTGACCCCAATCGTTCCAATGCCCTGCACATTGGAATGCCCCCGCAGGGGCAAAAGGCCCGCACCGGGACGCCCTACCATGCCGCGCATCAGCGCGAGGTTTGAGATATATTCAATATTCTCAACCCCATGGATGTGATGGGTCATCCCCATCCCCCATGCGAAAACCGCCGATCGCGCCTCAGCATAAACACTTGCTGCCGCCTCAATATCGTCCCGAGCGACGCCGCAGCGGTCCACAATATCAGGCCAGCTGAGCACTTCGATATCGGCAATGAAGGCATCATACCCTGCCGTATACTGTGCAATAAAAGATAGATCCGTCGCGCGAAGGGCCAATAGGGCTTTGGCGATCCCTTTAAACAGGGTGATATCCTCCCCAATCCGGGGTTGCAGATAAAGAGAGGCGATCTCCGATCCCCCTACCAGGAGAGATTTGGGGCTTTTGGGGACGGCGAATTTGACAAGGCCCGGCTCCTTCGCGGGGTTGATCACCACCACCTGGCCGCCCCGCTCGCGGCACGCCTTCAGCTTATGGATAAAGCGGGGATGGTTGGAGGATGGATTCGCCCCAATAACAAAAATCAGATCCGCTAAGCCTAGATCAGCCAACTCGACCGTCGCTGTCCCTTTGCCAATTGTTTCGTTGAGGGCCACGCTGGTGGCCTGATGGCAATAATAGGAGCAATTGGTGACATTGTTGGTCCCGTACACCCGCGCCAAAAGCTGGAACAAAAAGCCGGCCTCATTGGAGGATCGACCGGAGGAGTAAAAGAACGTGCGATCAGGGTCGGTGGCCCGCAAACGGTCCGCAGCGATGGTAAGGGCCTCTTCCCACTCAACCTCCCTATACCGATCACTGTCGGCTGTCTTTAAGAGAGGGGTCCCCAGACGCCCTAAATGCTCAAGCTCTTTTGGGGTGAGCTCGCGCAATTCCGAGATTGGATGGGCAAACACTTCAGATGGGATAGCGGGCTGAATGTCGGTGGATTGAGCCTGCACACTTTTGTTACAAACCGATGGAAACTCGCCCAACTCATTGGTCATGCCTCCCTCTTGTCCGCCCATGCCGAGCGCACATGCCTTACACGCATTTTTAGCACCAAGAGCTTTGGCCGCCTTGGTCACGCCAATGCGATTGACCGTCTGGAGGGTGTAAAGAACTTTCTTTACACCGCCGCCAATAGGAGGTTGCTCTGACATCTGCGTTCCTCAACAGGTTGCATGGCTATACGGACTTTGACACGGGCCCACCAGCGCATTTCGAGTTCTCTGCCATATGGGCCAATAGGTCAAACCCCGCCCATCGGCTCTATCTCGCCCGCAGCGAGAGCCTTTTCGGCTGCAAGCAGCCCATCAGGAGAGTTGATATTGAGAAGCGAACCCGCAGGGAAGATCACCGGCCGCGCGCCGCATTGCCTTGCCAGCGCGTGAAGCGCAGCGGCCTTACCGGACGGCGCCATCGGCCAGAGCTTTTGCAACGGCCCTTGTTCCCAATAGGCGACGGTGGGATGCCACCGCTCCCCATCAGAAGCAATGGTGGACCCTCCGGGCTGGCGCAATCGGGGGGCAAGATCCGGGGGCAAGAAGGGCGTGTCCACCGGCACGGTGATGAAACCACCCGCTGATGGCTCTTTCTCAAAAAGCCATTGGGAGACCGAGTAAAGTCCCGCTGCGGGCCCCGGCGGAGCGCCAGGTGCATCAGGAACGCATCGAAGGCCCGTCCCCCGATCTTGATCCCCCGCGATCAGCAGCGTGCCCGCTTGAGGGCGCAGCCCCGCCACAACCCAATCGATCATTCGCCTGCCCGCAAGGGGTTTGAGAGCCTTATCCTCCCCGCCCATCCGGACCGACTGTCCACCGGCCAAAATCACGATAATAGGGTCTGATAGGGTCACGGGCTCAGCGGGTGGGCCAATACATCGTACAATGCACGAATGGATTGAGCCTCTCCCCCCTTTGGCCGGCCAGGGCGGCCTTTCGGCGTCCACGCATAAATATCTAAATGCGTATAGGGAATGGTTTTCGGCACGAACCGGGTTAGAAATAAAGCGGCGGTGATCGACCCACCAAAACTGTTAGGAGAAGCGTGGTTCACATCCGCAATGTCTGACGACAGATAGTCTTCATACCGCCGCCACAGGGGCATGGGCCATACAGGGTCAGCCAACCGGTCCCCAGCCGCCCGCACCTCATGGGCGAAGGCCTCATCGGTGGAATAAATGGGCGGCATATCAGGGCCGAGAGCGACCCGCGCCGCGCCCGTTAGGGTGGCCAGCGAAATCATCCGCGCGGGGGGTTCCTCCGCCCCATAAGCCAAAGCATCGGCGAGGATCAGCCGCCCCTCAGCATCGGTATTGGAGATCTCGACGGTCTGACCGTTGCGCGCCCGGAACACATCGCCAGGTCGGAAGGCATTGCCCGCAATCGCATTTTCAACGGCCGGGATGAGGAGCCGTAGGCGGATATTCAGCTCGCCAGCCATCATCATCTGGGCCAGGCCAAGGGCGTTCGCCGCTCCCCCCATATCCTTTTTCATCAGCGCCATGCTGCCGCCCGGCTTGATGTTCAGCCCCCCTGAATCAAAGCAAACGCCTTTACCCACAATCGTTATGGGGACCCCGTCCGCAGGGCCCCAGCGCAAGTCGATCAGCCGCGGCGGGATTGCCGCCGCCCGGCCCACCGCATGGATAAGCGGAAAACCCGTCTCGAGCGCTTCCCCCTCAATGATGTCGACCGTGGCCCCATGATCGCCTGCAACCGCCAGGGCCATCGATGCGATATCGTCAGGGCCCATTTCCTCCGCTGGTGTGTTGATCATATCGCGCGCGAGGCCAACCGCTGCCGCCTCTCGGGTAAGACGCGATAGATCAATGGCGCCGTCCACCATGAGCGTGGGGGGCGCCGCGCGCTCCTTGTACCGGCCGAACTGATAGGCGCCGAGGGCCCAGCCAAGGGCGCTCAAATAACCCTCTTCCCCTTCTGGCGGCTCTGCCAGCTGATAGAGGCCTTCGGGTAGCCGGGCGCTCGCCGCCCCCAAGGCGAAGGGGTCATCACCGGCGCCAACGCCCACAAGAACCCCATCGGTAAACGGCACCACCTGCCCCACGCCGCCCCTAAACCGTCCCAGTTCAGCAATTTTGACCGCCTGAGGCACTTTCTCTGCCACCGCCTGCATCCCGCCCTCGGCAGAAATAAGCCATATTTTCAATGCTTTAGCTTGAAGATCGGGATTGGGGGCACAGAAGGTCGGCAGCATCTCAGCCATGGGCAGCAGTCCTTTCACATTCGAACCTGAATTTAAGACTTTTTTCGCCAGATTCGACGAAGTTTGATCCATGCGGCGCTGCGCCGCCAGGAAATTCAAGGGTTATCCCATGGCCAGTCATTTGTCCGCCCGTTTCGTCGCCGTGAGCCTAATGGCGCTCGCCACCGCTGGGTGCGCCTCTATGGGCGTGCAAAAGCAGGTGGAGGTAATCGGCCACACCGAGACGGAGGGGATGGATCCCATCGCCTCCGCCGCTTATTGGGGCACCCGCTATGATCGCACGCCCACGGACCCCAAGGTGGCTGTATCCTTCTCCAAAGCCCTAAGGGCGGTCGACAATAATGAAGAGGCGCTGCGGGTGATCCAGCACGCGTCGGTCCGCATCGGCGATGACGCAGACGTTCTGTTGGAGGTGGGCAAGGCCCTCATCGCCAATGACCGCGCCCATGAAGCGGTGCGGCCCATCGAACGGTCAATCGCCATGGGCAATGTGGATGATTGGTCAGCGCACTCCGCCTTAGGGGTCGCCTACGACAAAATCGGTAAGCATGGTCGCGCGCGGCGGCACTATGATACGGCCCTCACCCTGGCCCCGAACAAAGCCCAGATCCTCAACAATAAAGGCCTGTCCTACGCCCTAGCGGGAGACGCCCGGATGGCCGAGCGCACCTTGCGGATCGCCACGACGGCGCCGGACGGCAGCTCGCGGATGCGGCAAAACCTCGCCCTGGTGCTCGCCCTTAATGGACGGACGACGGAAGCTGAGAGATTGGCGAGGTCAGATTTACCCCCATCCGTGGCCGATCAAAACGTCTCCTACTATCAGAATTTAGTCCGTGGACCGGCTTATTGGCAGGATTTGGACTCTGCGAATGTCGACCTGCCGGACTTCGGCGATGATCCTAACAGCATCAGCCTTGCGCCGCAGGCGACCCCTGTCCCGGATCCTGCCGATGCACCGAAAGGGCGCCGGGTGCCGGTCGCCCCAACCCCCGGCCCCATCAAAGGAACCCCAGCGCCAAGCGCGACGGTTCAGGCATCTGTAAGACCAACTGTCCCAAACGCTGCCCCGGCGGCTGGGGCGCCCATGGCTCTTGCTTATCGTCAGGATGAGGCGGAATAGGGTGCTACACCCCTATATCATATCGCCCGACGCGCGCAAGGATTTCCTCAAAGCCCGGTATGTTCCGTTCCCAACGGCTTGTTCATTAGACCTTTGGGACAGCGACAGGCTCTATAGTATCAGGTGTTCTGATTGAATGAGCCGATGCTTATAGAGTCTTTGTTTTCGCGCGCGAGCCAACTTTGTCCGATTCAATCGGGTGGTCCCGCAACGGTCTAACCCCCAGCGTCCACCTCGGCGGTTTGCTGGGTTTGGTCCTCCTTCGTCCCCATGGCGGTAATCGCGCCGGGCGCGAGGATCACGACGAATAGGACCGGTAGGAAGAACAAAATCATTGGTACAGTGAGTTTTGGCGGCAGGGCGGCTGCCTTTTTCTCCGCCTCTTGCATCCTCAGCTCACGGTTTTCAGCGGCCATCACCCGCAAGGATTGCCCCAAGGGCGTCCCGTAGGTCTCAGATTGGATGAGCGCCGTCACCACAGCCTTAATGCCTTCAACCCCGGTCCGTTCACCGAGATTTGCATATGCCATCTTCCGATCCTGGAGGTAGGAGAGTTCCGCAGTGGTCAACCCATATTCCTCACCCAGTTCTGGGCAGTTGCTCGCCACCTCTTCGGTGACTTTTTGCATCGCCGCCTCAATCGACATCCCGGACTCAACACAGATCAAGAGAAGGTCCAGAGAGTCAGGGAACGCCAATTGAATCTTCTGCTGGCGCTTTTGAATGGCGTTCGTCACGTAGACGTTGGGGAGATAATACCCAATAAACAATGCCCCAATGGTGGCCATTAGGCGCATAAAGCTGCCAAGGTCACCAACCTCCAAAACATAAACATAAAAGGCCGCGACCAGCATCGCACCCACGGGCGTGACAACCCGAGCCAACATAAAGGTGAACACAGGTCGTTCACCGCGCATCCCCGCCATCACCAGTTTCTTCCGGGCGCCCTCAGCATCGAACAGCTCAAAAAGTTTGAATTGCTCAACGATCTGCCGGCCTAGCCCCTGAGCAGCCGCGTTTCTGAGGCTCGGCCCTTTGGCTTCTTGATGAAGTTCAGCGCGGGATTGCTGGCGAAGATTTTCTTTATAATCCGCAACCCGCTTCGCCCGCTCCCGCATAGGATCAGTTTGTAAGAGAGGCCCAATCAAAGTGAGGGCAGTGGCCGCCGTCGCGACAGCGGCGAGAATCGCGATTTGGGTTTGCCGGTCAGTGACGGCTTCAATAATATCCATCACTACACCTTAATATTGATCATGCCCTTCATGACGAAGACACCGATCATCATCCATAACCCCCCACCAATCAGCATGAATTGCCCATTCGGGGTTGTGTACAAAGGCACCAAATAATCTGGGGCCGACAATTGCACGAGGCCCGTCACAAAGAAGGGCATCGTCGCAAGAATAGCGGCGGACGCTTTAGCCTCCATCGAGAGGGCAGCGATTTTGCCGAGCATCATCTTTCGACTACGGAGCACGTTACTAAGGTTACCAAGGGCATCCGCTAGGTTACCCCCGGTCTGCTTTTGAATAATGAGCACAATCGAAAAGAAGTTCACCTCATTAATCGGCATACGGTTATACATCCGCTCTAACGATTGCTCGAGAGAGAAACCAAGTCTGATCCCCTCGGTCAGAAGGTGGAATTCTTCTTTCACCGGGCTCTGCGCGTCCCGGGCAATAATTTTAAGGCACTCATTTACCGGCAAGCCAGATTTCACCCCGCGCACGATAACGTCGATCGCATTGGAGAATTCTTCAGCGAACTTCTTCTGCCGCTTTTTACGAGCGCTGTTCAAATACCACCGGGGCATGCCAAGGCCCCCAACGATCCCCATGGCGCCAACGACCCAAGGCTCTTGACCGGTGAGAAAGCCGACACCCACCATCACCAAGGCGACAATGGCGGAGAGCATGTAAAAATCTCTCTCCGTAAACTCAAAACCCGCCTGGGCGATCAGCTCAGGTAGGGTCACCTTCTTTTTTACCGAAAGCTCTTTGCGCTGTTCTTCAAGTTTTTTAAGGCTGTCCGCCACCTGCTTCCGGCGGTCCTTTGCAGGATCAGCAGCTTGACCGCCTGCCTTTTTTGTCGAGCCAGATGCTCCCAAAGAGGCGGCCCGTTTCGACGCCTTTTCATTTTCGGACGGGCCCAGAAGGGCAAACGCCACCCCGCCGAGGCTTAAAGCCCCCACGATGATGATGATGAGCGTTTGTTGATCCATTGTTGTGCCCTTACGTTTCCTTTATTCTGCGGCGTCGAGCGCCTCAGCCAATTCCGTATGGCGACCATAATAGCGCGCACGATCCCAAAATGCTGGACGGGCGATCCCGGTGGACTTGTGCCGTCCCGCAATCTTGCCGTCAGCGTCTTCGCCTTCAATGTCGTAGACAAAGAGATCCTGGGTGATGATCGTATCCCCTTCGGTACCAAGTACCTCTGTAATATGCGTGATCCGACGGGAACCATCCCGTAGCCGGGCGGCCTGGATCACAATATCAACAGACCCGACAATCATTTCACGGATTGTTTTGGATGGAAGGCCGAGCCCCCCCATCGTGATCATGGATTCAAGACGCTGTAACGCTTCCCGCGGGCTGTTTGCGTGGAGCGTCCCCATTGATCCATCATGGCCGGTATTCATCGCCTGGAGGAGGTCAAAGGCCTCAGGCCCCCGCACCTCACCCACAATGATCCGCTCAGGGCGCATCCGCAGACAGTTCTTGACGAGGTCCCGCATTGTAACCTCGCCCTGCCCCTCAAGGTTGGGCGGCCTTGTTTCCAGACGCACCACGTGGGGCTGCTGGAGCTGGAGTTCCGCCGCATCCTCGCAGGTGATGACCCGCTCATCCTCTTCAATGAAAGAGGTCATACAGTTTAGCAGCGTCGTCTTACCTGAACCCGTCCCGCCAGAGATCAGCGTATTGATCCGACATCCCCCAATAATGCCCAGAACGTCCGCCCCAACTTGGGAGATCGAGTCAAACTCCACCAAATTATTGATGGTGAGCTTGTCTTTTTTAAACTTCCGGATGGTGAGGGCCGCCCCATCGATAGACAGCGGCGGCGCAATCACGTTCACCCGCGAGCCATCAGGCAAGCGCGCGTCACAAATCGGGCTGGCTTCATCAACGCGCCGACCCACCTGGCTCACAATCCGTTGGCAGATGTTCATCAACTGAACATTGTCGCGGAATCGGACCTTGGTCAGTTCAATCTTACCGCCCACCTCGATAAAGACGCGGCTCGACCCATTGACCATGATGTCAGCAATATCGTCTCGGGCCAGCAACGGTTCGAGAGGACCATATCCGAGGACGTCATTGCAAATATCTTGGAGCAAGGATTCCTGCTCCGAGATCGACATTTGCAGGCCCTTGATCGAGATGATCTCGTTGACAATGTCACGGATCTCTTCAGCGGCCGCCTCCATATCGAGTTGCGACAGCTGAGACAGATCAATGGTATCAATAAGAGCGTTGAAGATCGTCGTCTTCGTTTCGAAGTAACGCTCCGATTGCACATCGTCCGCCGCACCGGCTTTCGGCGCCGCAGGGGCGGCTTGCGGCTTTTCACCGCTGGGCTTTGGTGGCTTCGCAACCTTGGGCGGCACTTCTTTGGCCGAAGGCTTAGGCTCAGCGGCCGCCGGCTTTGGTGCCGCTACCGCCTTCTTTGCAGCAGGGCGGGGTGTGGGCGGGGTTGCGGTGTCTGCGGGGCGTTTTCCAAACATGGTTCACGCCTTACCCTTACTTACCAAACAGGGACTTAAGGTTGAAGCCATTTCCTCTCACCCCTTCATTTTCACGCCCGGTCAGAATACGGGCTAATTTCCGCATTTCTTGGGTGGGTTTCGCTTTTGGTGATACTTCGATCAGCGCCTGTGCATTCGTCGCTGCTGTCCCGAAAAGAACCGGATCCCAAACAACTGATGCCTGGGGCGCAAGGCCTAAAGCCTCCTCAAATTGTTCCGCTGGCACTTCTGGGCGTTTTGGCACATTGGTCTGATTAAGGACCAAAATTGGCGGTGCATCATTAGCGCGTTGCGCTTTGATGGTTTCAACAATGTTTTTTGCGTTCCGGAAAGAGGAAAGATCCGGCGTCGCCGTCAAGACAATTTCGTCTGCTGTCTGAAGGAGGAGCCGCGACCACCCACTCCAAAGGTGCGGCATATCCACGGTGATGCAAGGTGCCGTATTACGCAGCATGTCGACCACCGTCTCAAAGCTTTCGGCGGGCATGTCATAATCCCGCTCCAAGACGTTGGGCGCAGCAAACAGGCTGAGGCGGTCGGTGCATTTTTGCAAAAGCCGGTCGAGAAGCACGTCGTCTAATCGTTCCGGTGCCAAAAGGGCCTCTGTTAGACCTTGGCTTGGGTCCTGTTCGAAGTCGAGGCTGGCTGTCCCAAAGGCAAGATCAAGGTCAAGCAAGACCGTATCGGTTCTCAACTCTTCTGCGATTGCCCAGGCCACATTGTGGCAGATGGTCGACGACCCTGAGCCGCCGCGCGCACCAACAAACACGAACGATTTCCCGATCGGAGGGGCCGACGGATCGGCGTATAGCTCCCCGATGGCTTTGATAAGATGCAACGGCGACTTTGGCATCACCACGTAGTCGCTAATCCCCCGGTCCATCAGCTCACGGTAGAGACGAATATCATTGATCTCACCAACGATGATCACCCGCGTGCTGGGGTCACAAACCTGTGCCAGACCGTCAAGGCCCGCCAAAAGCTCTGACGGTTCTCGCCCCGCTTCAATCACCAACAAGTTCGGTGTCGCTTCGTGGGCGAACACTTCGGCGGCATAGAAAGCATCCCCAGACTGAATAGTCACATGAGCTTTGCTCAGCCGGCGGTCGGCCGATGCCTGCTCCACCAGATTAGTCATTTTTTCTGAAGTACAGAACACATGGACGTTGATCCGCGGGACCGGCCGAATAGAAAGGGCGACTTCTTCTTCGGACAGCCCGTCTGCCTCTAACGCGACCTCTTCTTGAGGCGCTGGAGCAACCTCTTCAGCCGCGACCGGGGCATTATAATCATAGTCCGCTAAATCATCATGTTCCGGGGCCGCAACGAATGGCGGATCGTCTGGGCTTTGCTCGGGATCACCTAGATCGTCCTCGTCCACTTCCCCCGCACCCTCAGCACCAGGATCAGCCACCACGAGGGCCCCTTCAGCATCGGCGTCCATATGCTGTTTGGCATTCTCTTCGACGGGCTCTTCCGCTGCTGTGCCCCCCTCCCCCACTAGGTCGAGTTCTTCAGCCTCAAGGGCCCGCAACTCTTCCTCAAGAGCGGGGTCCTCTTCCAATAGCCGTTGCAGGGCCTCGTCATCCAAATTGTCGAGGTCCAAATCAAAATCGAGATCGTCTGCGCCGTCGCTTGACTGATTTGCCGTATGACCGCTCATGATCATCTCCTCATCTCTCGGAACCGTGACTTTTTCACGACGTCACGTCCGATATGCCCCTTTATTGCTGTAGCGTGCTTTCACCAGGCAGCGCGCCACGCTCAATTGCCGTCACCAGCCCCAAACCATTGGACGGCGCTGGGGTAGGCACCGTCGTTAAGTCACGGGGGTCGGCGACCATCGCCGCAAAGTTTTGCTGATCCGCACACCCAAAGTTTGGGGGTGATAAATTCTTGTACTGATTGACGATCCCCCCTTTGAACACACCACACACAGGTCCTGACGCCACATACTGTGTAAAGGACACTAGGACCGGCGCAGGGCGCTCTGCTGTTCGGTAGGTCGCCCCTTGCATATCGGTGTAGGCAAGCCCCAGAGCGTTCAGCGCGGTACGCACCTGCGCGGCAGTTTGCTGCCCCTCTAAGTCATTGCCGGTTCCCGATGGCGCCGTCACCGTCAAAGGTCCGTGGCCCCGGGTGCGATAGACCCGCATAAACTCATCAAGCTCTGCCAAGGCCTCGCGCGAAAGAGCGCTCACCGTGGGGTCCACTGTCACGGTCATGGAAAATGTTTGCTGATCCACCGTGATGGGATGGCGCTCTGCAACCGTTAGCGCTTCATTATCGCCATTATAAAGTAAAGCGCACCCGCTAAGGGCGATGCTCGTGATCAGAAGGCTGATAAGTCTTAATCCGTTCATCTGCTCACTCCCTAATCCAAGATAAAGCCCAGCGGCCCTTGCAGCTGCGCCTCCCCCGTCCCGCTACCGCGCACCCCGTAGGCGGATTCAAGCTTGCCGAGCAGCACCGACTGGAGCGCTGTAGGGCTGACATGCCCCTTGATGGGGGCTGTCAAATTGGCGAGCTGCGTCGGCTCCACCAGATAAGGCGTCGCTATAATCACAAGCTCCGTCTGCTCACTTTGGAACTCTTGGCTTCGGAACAGGCTCCCCAGTACCGGGGTCTCTTTGATCCCTGGCACACCATCGACAAAGTCATTGATATTTTCCTGGAGAAGGCCAGCAATGGCGATGGACCCGCCCGAGGGGAGTTCAACCGTTGTTTCAGCATTTCGGGTTGTCACGCCGGGAACCACAAATCCTTCCACGTTGATGGGATTTCCCTCATCGTCTACTGTTGTTGTGGCACCCACCGCCAAACCGCCGGTGGCGGATAGTTCCGACACCTCCGTCCGCAACCGCATCCGAATGCGGCCTTTCGCAAAAACGGTGGGTAGGAAATCGAGCCCAACCCCAAACTCTTTAAAGGAAATCGATAAGACCCCTTCACTCGTCCCCTGGGGAACGGGGAACTCGCCACCAGCAAGGAAGCTCGCGCTTTCCCCAGAGATGGCTGTGAGGTTCGGTTCTGCCAGCGTTTTCACGAGGCCATTTTGTTCGAACACGTCAAACGCAAAGTCTAGATTATCGATCCCGCCGAGCCCCGGCGTCGTCACAGTGCCATTGAGCCCGCCAAGGGCAGAGCCGGAGATGGCGAATGAGTTTGCAATCGCAAACTCAACCGCGCTTGAATCCACCTGGGCAACCCCATTGAGGTCAATCCCCAATTGCCGAATAAGCCGCCGTTGCATCTCGACAATCCGGACCCGTAGCATCACCTGCGCAGGCTCTCGAATGGAAATCATGTTGACGACATTAGCCGCACCAGCGAAGCGGCCAGCGACATCCACCGCACGCTGTGCCTCCATCGGCGAATCTGCACTCCCGTGCAAAATCACATTGCCGTTGAGGCTTTCAACTTCGATGCGAGCATCGGGCAGCAATTTTTTGACCACCGAACGGATTGCGTCAGCGTCTTGTTCCACGCGGATCTCAAGATTGAGGATCTGATTATTCCGCGCGTCAAAGAAAAAGGCATTTGCTTGGCCCGGCTCCCGACCCATCATATAGATGCGGCGGGGGGAGCGGATCACCGGCTCCACCACATTGGGTGCCGACACAAGGACATCCACCGCCGGACGCGGCAATTCGATAATGGCTGCTTTTCCAAGCGGCAAAATGATTTCCCGAGACGTCACCGCCTCGCCACCTACATCGACACGGACATCTTGCGCAGCCAAGCTAAAGCCCGAGAGCGCCAAAACGCCCGTGAGGGCAATGAGGCATGACTGCAGCAGGCCGAGTGGGGCTTTGGTTTTGTTGGTCATGACGCCACCTCTCCTATCCCTGTCCGTACCGTATAATGACGACTTGATCAGGAGTTGTTTGATCCACCGTCTGCGGCCGATCCCCTTCGAAAACACTCCGGAGGATAAGTGTCAGCCCAAAACGAGATTGTGCCTCCAAAAAGGCCGGGACTTGCTCGGGCGGCAATTCCATCGTCACGGTCTTACCAACAATAGCGCTTGTATCATCACCAGGGTTCGCAACCTGATCGACCGCCAGAACCCGAACATTTGAAAAGACCATCCACGACGTAGAGCCGTCCACATCATCATCGGGGTTGTTCCCGGTAGCGAAAATGTCGACCCGGTCTCCCGGCAGCACAAAACCGCCGGAGGTTTGTGTCGCACTAACCCCCATCGAAACGGCGCGCATGCCTTCGGTCATAATAGCCGCCAGCATTCCTCGCTCGCCATGGCGCACCGTATTGGCGCCCATGATGGGCTCGCTTGCCCGAATGAGGCGACGCGCCCGGGTTTGGGGAAGCCGTTCGAGGAACTCTTCATCGCCTTCGGTCACGTAGAATTCAGGGACATCCCGCTCCGGATACCGGATCCAGGAGGTCAACTCCTGGGATAGGATGGCCCCTTGCGGAATATCTTCGGTGGCAATCAGGACCTGCACCATTGGCGGCCCCTCACTCCTGGGAACGGCTTGGACCACGGGGACAGGGGCTTGCCCGGTATTAGCAACCAGGAAAAAAGCAGCCCCACCCGCCCCTATTGCGATCAATAGGATAAGCAATCGAGATTTGCTCATTAATCGCCCTCACATAGCAGCGCAAAAATTGGTTCTCATGCGGTTGTGAGCCCTAACCTTCAAGACAACGTTAATACGCTTGCAGATGAAAGCAGGTAAGGTATTTTTAATGTTCGTTAACGGATTATAAATTGAGAAATTAAAAAGCAAAAAAGGCAGTATGGGGCCAGGTAATAAAGCCTGCAATGGCAATTGCCACACCGTAGGGAATCGCGTCCCGCCGTTCGTGTAAGTTTGTCAGCCAGGGATAGTAGGCTTCCACCATCAATAAAGGCATGTTGCGAAATCGGAGCAAGAGAAACGCAAAGACTGCGCCGACAAGAGCCATCTTGACTAGGAAAGGAAAAACCAACGGGGCCCCTACCCATAGTGTCGCAGCGGCGAGAAGTTTGACATCACCGGCGCCCAGCAATCTGCCAGCATAAAGCCCAAACCCCAATACAAAGACCGCAATGGCCGCAATCATGGACTGGATCATTACGTCCAAGCCCAAGCCCATTTGCACCGCCGCGAGAGGCCACGCGACGACCAACACCGCCACCAAGCGATTAGGAATTTTGAATTCGCGAACATCATTGACCGCAGCAGCGATCAAAATCGCAGGGAATAATAGGGACGTAATGGCAATCATGACTTCATTCGCCTTCGCAACCTTCGCTGTCCTTAGCCACTAAGTCTTGCAAAGCCGTTTCCTGGACATTTCGAGGTGCCTACGATCTCAACAGAGGGCCCAAACAAAAGAAAGAGGCGTTGCCGAACCACGCAGGGCAACGCCTCTTCCATAAACCCAAGGTGTGAGGGTCCGATGGACCCTCTCACTGGGAAGCTCTTCTATTAGCCGCTGGTGCCGGTACCGGTGCCAGTACCCGTGCCAGTTCCGGTACCCGTCGTAGAGTCGTCGATGGCGCCTTCCAGCTCGTCTTCAATTGTGCCGAATGCGCTGGTGAGTTCGTCACCCAGAGCTGTCACAGCGGTAATGATGGCAACAGCGATAAGCGCTGCAATGAGGCCGTACTCAATGGCGGTGGCCCCGTCTTCGTCCTTAAGGAAACGATTGAACAAATTGGTCATAGATTACTCCTACTTCCTGACACTCATCTGGCCTTGCACTCTCCAGATGGGGTGACCCTAACAACGGGAAGTAAAAAAAATGCCCAATGAAAACAGGTGATTAGTAAATGAAAGATTCACTTTGTTTTTAGACTTTCGGCCAGCCGTCAACAGGCATCAATAGGCGAGCGCCCTTAGGCCTTCCATATTGAGAACCGTCAGCCCCGGGAAATCTCGTCTGGCGATCCCGTCAGCGATAAGACCCGCCACCGCTGCTGCCGCGACGCGGTCGGACGTGCCCGTCGCTTCACCAAGAGCGGCGTGTCGCGGCATCTCTGGCACCCAAAAGCCCTCCTCCGCTCGCTCAACAAGCGAAAGAATATGTCGGTAGACGCGGCGTTCCGGCCCCACGGTTTCTTCGCTGGACGCTTCGCGTTCCATGAGACCTTGCGCGCAATAACGCAGCAATAGGGTCGCCATTTTTAACCGGCGGCGCGTCAAGGACATGAGGCCCTCGGCATCAATATAAAGGAGAGAAAGATCCGTACTGGCCACGAGGGACAAGCCCTCCTGCCCGCCCGTTTGCCCCGCCAGGAGCGGCGCAAGCCCAATAAGACGACCCGGCCCCACATCTTCCATATCGATGTCACCGGAAGACACAGCGGCTTTGGTCAGCCGCGCCGTCCCTTCTAATAGGCCGTATAAAACACTGCCATCATAATCGCCGCGGCGAATAATTGTGTCGCCCTCGTGATAGAAGGCCACCTCCACGAAAGGTAAAAGGGGCGTTAAGACAGTTTCGTCCGCCTGCCGAAAGCACTCAATTTGGCCCAATGCGGCCCGCAGGGCATCATCGCCACCTGCTTGGATTTCGGCTTCCCCCATTGGCCCCACCACCTCTTTACGCGTCGAAGACATCAAGCATCCCCATCTGGTTCAACTTTTCGAAGACTAAAACATAAAGGCTTTGCACTTCGGTAAAGGGAAGCTGCGGATTGGCTTAAAACCTTATTGATGTTTTCGTGATGAGTAACGCGGGTGGTGAAAGAGGGTGTAGACCCATGATCTGTCAATCTTCCCGTTCTTGCATCAGCAAGTTTGTTATGAGCGCCGTTGGCGCGCTGTTCGCTTTGATCGCCCCTGCAGTAGCGGGTGAAATGTGGTTGAGCACCAATGCGCCAAAACTGATGACCTTCGACAAACCGATTGGAAGTCTTCTCATCAGTGATCCCGCGGTCGCCGATGTCACCGTCCAGTCAAATACGGAAATTCTCTTTTTTGGGAAAATGCCCGGTGTCACCAACATTTATGTTTTTGACGAGGCAGGGGTCAAAACCCAGACCTTATCCGTACGGGTCAAAACCAACCGACGCGATATGCTGACCCTCCAGTCGGGCGGCACTCAATATAGCTTTTCATGCACGGATGTTTGTGAACAAGTGCCAGCCATTGGCGACGGCAGCAATGAAAGCCGCGCAGAGCTGGGCACAGTGGCGACCCAAGCCCTCACCCGCTTCACCCGCGCCAGCCAATCAGGCAATCCCTCAACCGCTTCAACGACCCGTGCCGGTAATCCGGACGAAGAAGTTGACGATACTGAAGAGTATAATGAGGACGCTGGCGACCAAACCACCGAGGGGTGAGGTGGATAAGAAAACGGGAAGGGACCCGTTTTCCCACCGAACAATACCACTACCCCCACCCTCCACTGACGGCAAGGTTAGGAGAGGTCCAGCGCCTGGCGCCGTGAAAGCTTATTTATCAGCGCCGCCAGGATTAAAATTATAGATCCGTGGACGCTCCGGCGGACGCAACCGCTCTCGGCACCATTCGTCAATGGACCACGCCATGGCCTGATCCGGTAGGGCATCTGGATTAAGGGTGATATCGGCAATCAACCGGTCAAGCGCCCCTGAGCGTTGGGCAACACGGAGACTACAGTCGCTGACCGCGGGATGTTCCTCAATCAGCGTTTCAATCGCAGCGGGATAGACATTCACCGCACCAATTTGCACCGCCCCGTCCCGTCGCCCCCCTAGGTCGAAAGACCGCTCATCATGCCACTCTAAATCGTCCATCGCCATCATCGGCGCCTGGCGGCCATCGGTACGCTCACGGATAAGGGCTCCCTTATCCACCGTCCAGTGATCAAATAGGACGAACGGGTCGGGTGGGCTATCACGCCAGCCCACCACCCCTGTCTCCGTCGAGCCATAAAGCTCACGCATGGCGCCAAGGCCCCGCTGGCGCAATCGACCTGCCAAATCGACCCCAAACCGTTCGCCAAAAGAGAGACCCATCACATTATTGGCCATGCCAGGCAGCGTGTCCGCAAGGTAGCGCCAAAGGGTGGGGGTTGCGATCACCAGATCCCCAAAGGAGAGCATGTCGCTTAATTCGTCAGGGCTCAGCGATCGACCGTCTATAACCTCAATCTCTTGCAGGTTGGGGGCAAGAACGGAGGCGACAAGCCCCATAAGGCTATGGGCGCTTACAAGAGAGACGGCCCGCCGTCGCCCCTGCATGAGGCTCGCCACCGCCGCAGCATCCTGCCAGACATCATCCGCATTATGTTTTGTATCCGCATCGGCCCCTTGGGTTGCGGAGTGAAAGCGAAAATGCAGAAGCTCCTTAGCGATAGGGCCCGTTAGCCGCTCGGCCCAGTCGCCAAACGTATCGCTCGGCTTTGCGATGAGGGCTGTCTCCTCCTTCCCGAAGAAATGAGCCACCCGAGCAGCGCAGGCGGTCTGTTGCTCCGCCGAAGCTTCTACCCCGCTGCGGCCAAGCTTTGTTTCAGCCCCCCAACGGGACAAGGTGAAAGTCTCCGTATACCGTCCAAATCGGCGCGCAAGCTCGTCTGCCGTCAACGCGGCGACAATGCCAACCAGTTGTTCCGTCCTAAACGTAAAACTCATGAGGCGCCCACCTGCTCCCGTTCGGCGTTGCGGTAAAGCGCACTTAACACGCCATCATCCTTGTCCACAGGCGCACTG
>CALFRH010000476.1 GCA_937919225.1 uncultured Parvularcula sp. | reverse complement strand
GAGGCGAAGGCGGGGTAAGTCCGAATCCGGAACATTTCGTTCCCCACGGCCCGAGGGGTCCGTGGGGGCCATAGTTTACAGGACGTTTCCGCCACACAATGGACACCACGGACAAGCCGTGGTGAACGGAAGAGTGCTGGAGTGGAGTGATGTGGGGTCTCTCACCTCGCTTCACAGCGACTTGAAAGCCTGTGCGGGCGAAGGCCGGTACGGTGACCATCTCCCGCGCTCTTAACTTGTCCGACGGCCCATACACCTTCAACAGTCAGAGATGGCCCCGCGGCACCTTCGGTCCGCGGGGAGGCGGCTCATATCGTCCTTGCGCTCAATAGCACCCCCCGCCTTTACGGGTGGAGGAATGAGCTGCCCCTTCCCCTCCCGTTCACTCTTCCTATCTTGTACCTGTCACTTTAGGCCCCTCTCAGCGAATAAGACCTGAAGCCATAGAGCAGATTGGACAGCCCTCATGACCGACAATACCGAATACACGCCCCCCGCCGTTTGGACCTGGAACAAGGACAGTGGCGGGCAATTTGCCAGCATCAATCGCCCCATTGCGGGGCCCACCCACGACAAAGACCTGCCGGTGGGCAAGCACCCGCTTCAGCTTTATTCCCTCGCCACGCCCAATGGGGTGAAGGTCACCTTGATGCTCGAAGAGCTGCTGGAGAAGGGTCATACCGGGGCTGAATATGATGCGTGGCTCATCAAAATCGGCGATGGCGACCAGTTCAGCAGCGGCTTTGTCGATGCCAATCCCAACTCGAAAATTCCCGCCTTGGTCGACCACTCCGGAGAGGCGCCCCAGCGGGTCTTTGAATCGGGATCCATCCTTTTATACCTTGCCGAGAAGTTCGGCGCGTTCCTCCCCACCGAAGGCGCAGCCCGTAGCGAAGCCTTAAGCTGGCTCTTTTGGCAAATGGGCAGTGCCCCCTATCTTGGTGGCGGCTTTGGCCATTTTTACGCTTACGCACCGGAAAAGTTCGAATACCCCATTGACCGCTTCACGATGGAGGTGAAACGCCAGCTTGATGTCCTCAACAGGCACTTAGAGGGCAATGAGTATATGGCGGGCAAAGACTATACGATTGCCGACATGGCCATTTGGCCCTGGTATGGGGGTCTTGTCCGGGGGCTTCTTTATAACGCCGGAGAGTTTCTGGACGTGAAAAGCTACACCCACGTCATTCGGTGGGCGGAACAGATTAACAAACGTCCCGCCTCCAAGCGAGGCCGCATGGTCAATCGCACCTGGGGCGAACCCCATGAACAGCTGCCTGAACGCCATGATGCAAGTGATTTTGAGACTAAAGTACAAGCCGACGCTGGCGAATAGCACAGCCTAACCTCAGCTTGCCAACGAAGGAGGGCTATCGCCCCGGCGACAAGGCGCCTAAGCCGTCTTTATGACGGACATCACGACACCCCAGCGCAACTCGGCGGAGCGCGGCGTTATGGCCGCGCTTCTCGCCTATGGGCTCTGGGGGTTTTTGCCCATCTACTTCATCTTGGTGCGGGGAACAGCGCCGGAAGAAGTCTTGATGCACCGTATTCTTTGGTCCGTGCCTGTAGGCGTCGTGATTATCCATATGCGCAAACAATGGGGGGATGTGTACCGGGCCTTTACCACACCACGCACCCTGTTGACCCTGACGGTTACGGCCGCCCTTATCGCGTTTAATTGGTTTACGTACATCGCAGCGGTCCAAGATGGCCGTGTGTTCGAAACCAGCTTGGCCTACTATATCAATCCGCTCTTTAGCGTCATGGCGGGCGTTTTTCTTTTGAAGGAACAGTTGCGCCGCAAACAGAAGGTCGCAGTGGGCCTGGCCGCGATTGGCGTTTCGGCCCTCGTGATTTATGGGGGAGCCGTCCCGGTTTCAGGGATGGTTCTTGCCACCACCTTCACCTTATACAGCCTTTTGCGAAAGCAGGCAGACGTGGGCGCTATGCCGGGTCTTTTTGTTGAGACCCTGATCATGACCCCGTTTGCGATGGCTTTTCTTGGCTGGCTGATCATGACTACTGATACGGGGATCGCATCAGGGGACCCACGTCTTATCGCCCTTCTCATCTTTGCGGGGCCCGCGACGATCATTCCGCTCTTATTTTTTGCGATTTCAGCTCGGCTCTTAGCCTTAGGAACCCTAGGATTCCTTCAATTCCTTGGACCGACCATTCAGTTCTTTGTGGGGGTCGCTGATGGGGAGCCATTCACCCTCGCACATCAAATTTGTTTTAGTTTTATCTGGGCAGCCGCCGGCCTTTTCGCGTGGGACGCATGGCGCCATCGCGGCACCAGCTAAAAGTTGGCAACAAAAAAAGAGAGCCGCACCGATAACGCACGGTACGGCTCATCCTATTGGCGACGTAAGGGCTCTTGGCAAAAAGAGGGGCGGGGCGCCGTCGAGGGGGAACGAGGGGGATTTCGGCGCCCCGCGGGACTGCTTTTCAGCAGCCTCATGAGAAGAGATGGGCGCTCGCATGGGGAAATAAAGGGGTCTCTCCGCACCCCAAGGGTTAAGGATTGTTCACCGGCTCTGCGGTCAGCGTCGGCAGTTCTTGCCATGCGCCGTCCAGCCCACCGCCGGTGTAAAGCAGACGCGTTCGCGCGCCGTCGCCCACCGGTTCGAGCACCACGAACACCCGGCCATCCCCGGCGGAAACGCTTCGGATTTGCTCCCCCTCCCTTAAGGGCAAAGGCGGCAAGGTCGACACCGCGACAGAAGGAGGAACGGACGATGAGGGCGCAACTGTCTCATCATCGCTCACCCCAAAGATGATCATCACCGCCACCAGCACCATCCCCAGCAAGAGAAGAACACCCAGCCCCCAAACAATGCCCTTCAGGACCATGAGGTTGGGACCAGGCACCTCACCTGTGGTGTTATCGGTGGGGGCGGTCGATGGTGCACTTGTGTCAGTCATGGTTCTTCTATCTCACGGCGCAAAGCGCCTCTGCGATTAGCAGAGCGTTTGACATGTTTGGCGGGATTGCGCACCTGTCTTCGTCTGATCATGGAAATTTTGACCTTCACCATCGACGAAGAGGCCGCCGGCGCGCGGCTCGACAAGTGGATCTCGGACCAAACCGAGGCGCTGTCCCGTGCGCGGGTAAAAGCGCTTATCGAGGGCGGTGCCCTTGCCCGTGACGGTGAGGTGTTCGCGGACCCCAAATGGAAAGTGCGCGCAGGCGAGACCTACACCCTCACCCCGCCCCCGGTGGAGGATGCCACGCCTAAGCCCCAGGACATCCCCTTAGATGTTCTTTATGAGGACAATGACCTAATCGTCCTCAATAAACCAGCGGGGCTGGTGGTGCACCCCGCCGCCGGGAACTGGTCCGGCACCTTAGTCAACGCGCTTCTCTATCACTGCGGCGATAGCCTGTCGGGGATTGGCGGCGTCGCCCGGCCCGGTATTGTCCATCGCCTCGATAAGGAAACCTCCGGCGTCATGGTGGTGGCCAAAAATGACGCCGCTCATCAGGGCCTCTCCGAACAATGGGCCACCCACGATATTGAGCGGGCCTATCTTGCCATCTGCCATGGCAGCCCGCGCCCGACGGCGGGCACTATTGAGTGGCCCCTCTCCCGCGCGAAAAATGATCGGAAGAAAATGACCGTCGTGGGATGGGACCGGCCCGAAGGCAAAGAGGCGGTCACCCACTTCAAACGCCTCAAGGCCTTTGGTGAGACCCGCGCGAAGCTGCCCGGCGATGCCGTCGCCTCCCTCATCGAATGCCGGTTGGAGACCGGGCGCACCCACCAGATCCGGGTGCATATGAGCCATATTGGCCACCCTCTTGTCGGGGACCCCCTTTATGGCCGCCCAGGCCTGTCGGGCCTCAAACCCGGGGATGACCCCGCCGAACGGGCCCTCGCGGTCTTGGCGACATTCAAGCGCCAAGCGCTCCACGCTGCGATATTGGGGTTCGAGCACCCTATTTCGGGCGAGGATTTGCGTTTCGAGACTGTCCCACCGCGGGATTTTACAAATCTTACCAATGCTTTAGGCGCGTTGTAACCCTCACCCCTTCAAGTTCGGATATACTCTCACCATATCCTCTATTCGAGGGGCGCGGGGAATGTCGCGCCAAAATGACTGAAGGCTCCGAGGCAATCTTGGAGAAACGTGACTATGGCGACTGCATTGACCACAACGACCGGTTCGGCTCTTAGCCCTGAAGGGGGCTTATCCCGCTATTTGTCGGAGATCCGCAAATTCCCGATGCTGGAGAAGAATCAGGAGTTCATGCTCGCCAAACGGTTCCAAGAGCATAAGGACCCCGATGCCGCCCATCAGCTGATCACCTCCCACCTGCGTCTCGTGGCGAAAATCGCCATGGGCTATCGCGGCTATGGCCTGCCCACGGGGGAAGTCATCTCCGAGGGGAATGTGGGCCTTATGCAAGCGGTACGGAAGTTCGACCCGGATAAGGGCTTCCGCCTCTCCACCTATGCGATGTGGTGGATCCGCGCCTCGATCCAGGAATATATCTTGCGCTCGTGGAGCCTTGTGAAAATCGGCACCACCGCCGCCCAGAAAAAGCTGTTCTTCAACCTACGGAAGATCAAAGGCCAGATCGATGCTGTCGATGATGGTGATCTGAAGCCGGAGGAAGTGGATCACATCGCCACCAAGCTTGGCGTGTCCGAGGATGATGTTGTTTCCATGAACCGGCGCATGTCCGGCGGTGACAACTCTCTGAACTCGCCCATGCGCACCGATGGCGATGGTGGCTCGGAATGGCAGGACTGGCTGGTGGATGAAAACGCCGTGAATGCCGAAGCGCAGCTCGTCCAGGATGATGAGTTCGACACCCGCATGACCCTCTTGCAAGAGGCGATGGGGGAGCTGAACGAACGTGAGCAGCATATCCTCACCGAACGCCGTTTGTCGGAAAGCCCTAAGACGCTCGAAGAGCTGTCGACGGAGTATAATGTCTCCCGCGAGCGGATCCGCCAGATCGAGGTGCGCGCGTTTGAGAAACTCCAAAAGGCGATGAAGCGGCTCGACCGCGAGATGCGGGAAGATACGTTGGTTTAGACGGCAGAAGGGGTATATCTCCAAAACCGTTGCCACCAGCGACTGCCTATCATCGCCAGAAACAGACATTGACCCATTTCACACTTCCCCCGGGAAGTGTGAAACCTGCGCGCAAAAATATATCTGAGTTGGTGCACACAGCCCACCTTGGTTCCGACGCCCGCGCTCGAATTTAACAGAATTACCAATAGTGTGAAATGCTTCACATGGGATAGAGCGCAATTGGGGCTACGATGCACCAAACTTCGCCATAAATTCCGTTCGATTACTGACGAACGATTTCTGATAGATATGCTTAGTGTGCCATTTCAAGGTCTCGCGCGTGACCCTAAGCGCAGAGCAAATTGCTGTATTATCGTGTCCCGTCAGCAGGTAAGAAGCGACTTCGCGCTCCTTTGACGTGAAATTCAATCCTATGAAAGGGCCTTCCGAAAGGTCTCGCTTCAAATCCAAGATCTGAACCGCACGGGATACATGTTGCCTAGTGTCCCGTCCGTGTTGACGCGCCAACCCCCTAAGCTGATCGCGGTCTTCGCTGTGGATGGCGATACCAGTCCGACCGAGCTTCATATCCACTTTCAGCAGAAGACTAGCGCCGATCGAACTCGGCATCAGGACAAGCTGTCTATATCTATCGAACATGGTAACATCGACAAAATCTGCATAGTCGGTGAAATATATCTCTTCGACCGGGTCGGATGTAGCCGCCTCGACGAGTGGGTCTAAGTGTC
>CALFRH010000475.1 GCA_937919225.1 uncultured Parvularcula sp. | reverse complement strand
TTTAAGGCGCAATCAACAGCGACATCGAGATCAGCGTCCTCAAGCACCACAAGGGGACTTTTCCCCCCCATTTCGAGTTGAAGCTTTCGCATATGCTCAATGGAGGTTTTTGCCACATGGGCGCCAGTGGCGACGGACCCGGTGAAGGTCACGGCGTTGACATTTGGGTTATCGAGGATTGCTTGGCCCACAACGCTGCCGCGGCCCATGGTCAGGTTGAGAACCCCATTTGGCAAGCCGGACCGGTGGAGGATATCGACAATTTCCCATGCACACCCAGGGGTGAGGTCAGCGGGTTTAAAGACAATTGTGTTGCCGTAGCAAAGGGCGGGGGCAATCTTCCAAGCCGGAATCGCAATAGGAAAATTCCATGGGGTGATAATGCCGATAACGCCCACAGCCTCCCTCGTCATCTCAACACCAACACCGGGACGAAGGCTTGGGACGGTTTCCCCCGAAAGGCGTAAGGCTTCGCCAGCGAAAAACTCAAAGATCTGCGCAGCACGGATGACTTCACCCGTGGCTTCTTTCAGGCTTTTACCTTCCTCTCGGGCGAGTAATGTCCCCAGTTCGTCCTTGCGGGACATAATTTCATCGGCCGCCTTGCGGAGAATAGAATGACGGACCAACGGCTCGGTGCGGGACCAGCCGGGGAAGGCCGCGTGGGCGGCGGCGACGGCCGCACTGACATTATCCGGCGTGCCTTGGACATAGTGCCCGACAATGTCCGATTGGTCCGATGGGTTCATATTGGTCGATGGTTCCCCGTCAATCCATTCCCCATTGATCAGGTTTTTAAAAGCTTGCTGCACGGTCTACTCCCCAATTGTCGTCCGGAAATGCTCGGTGGTACCACTGTTATTCGCGAGTGTGCCAACAGATTGTCTTAGGCGAAGGGCTTCAATGAGAAGTTGGTCACGCCGGTCCTCTAGTGCTGCAACGGAGAGGCCGTCCGTTTCCTCCGCCACGCCTTTGACAAGGGCATCGCAAACATCAGCGGACAGATGCGGTGTGCCGAGGGATGCCCATCGGTGTTCCTGACTGGGGCCGAGATGCGATAGATAGTGGTCAATGCCCCCGCTGCCGCCGCCTAAATGGTAGGATAGATGTGCGCCTGCGATGGACCAACGGAGGCCGGGACCATGGACAAGCGCGGCATCCACTGCGGTGACATCGGCGATCCCCTCGGCGACGATGTGATCCGCCTCCCGCCTGAGGGCCGATGCCATTCGTTCGGCGATTTGGCCAACTGCGTCTTGTTTTAGCACCACGGTCTCCTTGCCGAGCGACGAGAAGAGCGTTGTTGCCACAGCAGCTGTTTGGTTGTCGCGACTGTAAATCTCAACAAGGGGCATAAGGTGGGCGGGATTAAAGGGGTGCACGGTCACTAATCGTGACGGGCTTTGCATTCCCTCAGCCAACTCGGTCCAGGTCAGGGCAGAGGTGCTACTGGCGATGATCGTCTGGGGGGAGAGGATCGTCTCTATATCGCTGTAGAGTTTGTGTTTTACCGGCAGGGTTTCGGGTGCATTTTCTTGCACCCAATCCGCGTCCGCCAAGGCTTCCTCGAGGCTGTTACACCAGGTAACAGCCCCATCGTTTGCCCAGCCGAGGGAGGCGAGTTGATCGCTTGCGCCTTTTAACCGTGAGCGGAACGCAGTTTCGCTATCGGCGTTTGGGTCCCATACCGTTACCGCCAACCCTGCTTTTGAAAACATAGCTGCCATCGAGGCCCCAATCAGCCCGGCGCCAACGATGGCGGGTTTTGAAATAGAAGGTGTACCCATCATGATGTGATCGCCTGCGGCAACTGGTTGAGGGCGCGCGCAATAGCAGATGCGATCGCTGACATTTCTTCGTCATTGATGGTGAAGGCTGGCGATAAAGCGATCACATCGTTCGTCGGCAGTGCGCGCACAAGCACCCCCTCTTGCCTGATGAGAGTGGCTAACCGCGGGCCGGCTTGCGCCTCGGGCGGGAAGTGGCGCCGTCCAGCACGATCAGCGACAAGCTCGATCCCTACCATTAAGCCGTCGCCCCGGACGTTGCCGACATTGGGGTGATCCCCGACAGCGGTCCGCACTTTATTGATAAGGGTTTGGCCACTAGATGCTGCGCGGTCGACCAGTCCTTCACGCTCAACAATGGCAAGGTTCGCAAGGGCCGCGGCCGCCGCCACAGGGTGGCCTGAAGTGGTGAAGCCATGGCCAAAGGCGCCGATAGTGGCGCTTTCTTCTTCCATCAGGGAGCATATCTTTTCACCGATAATGACACCTGACATAGGAACATAACTACTGGTGAGGCCCTTGGCGATGGTGATGAGGTCAGGGGATATGCCAAACCGATGCGCTCCGAACCAATGGCCCAGGCGCCCAAAACCACTGATCACCTCATCGAAGATGAGAAGGATATCATGGGCGTTGAGGACCTCCGCGACAGCGTCATATTAGCCGGTAGGCGGAACAAGAACACCGCCCGTGCCCATCACGGGTTCCGCGATGAAGGCCGCGACTGTGTCGGCGCCCTCTGTCGTGATGAGCGCATCAATTTCTGCGGCATAATCGTCAGCGGTTCGGTCAGGCGCGTGATAAGGGTCTGGCGCGGACACATGGTGCATCATCGGTAGAGGCAGATCGAACAGTCGGTGTACGTTAGGGAGTCCCGTGAGGCTACCGGCAGCGACGGTGACCCCGTGATAGCCGCGGTTGCGGGCGATAATCTTTTTCTTTTTCGGCTTGCCCCGCAAATTATTGTAAAGCCAAACGAGCTTGATCGCTGTGTCGTTGGCATCGGACCCGGAATTACCAAAAAACACCCGCCGCATATTATCCGGCGCTAGACTGATAATGCGATCTGACAACGTTGCCGTGGCTTCGGTCGTGGAGCCGTTGAAGGTTTGGTAGAAGGCGAGCTGTCGCATCTGTGCTGAGACGGCTTCGACAATCTCTTCGCGACCATAACCGACATTGACGCACCACAGCCCCGCTGCGGCGTCGATGAAGCTGTTGCCCTCACTATCGTGAATGGTGACACCTGATGCTTCAGCCAAGATGGAGGGACCAGTCTCCAAAAAGGCCGGAAGTGCCGTGAAGGGGTGCAGATGGCAGTCACTGTCGGCCTTGTGGGCAAAGTTGACAGGCATAGGGCGGCCTCATACCGTGAGAAATCGAGCGATTTTCAGGTCGCGTTTTTTTGTGCTCTACTAATGTGACATGTCAATAAATAGTTCAAGACATTGTAGTGATGAGGTGGGCCGTAAGGCGGTGATTGCGGTGGCGCCGAATGGCGCGCGCTTGATGAAGAGTGATCACGCGAACCTGCCCTTGGGTCCGGTAGAGTTGGCGTGGACGGCGGCTGAATGCCTAGGCCGTGGGGCGTCGATGATCCATGTGCATGTGCGCGATGGGGAGGGGCGCCACCTGTTGGATGCTGATGCGTACCGGGCAGCGACCCAGGCTATTCACGATCAGTGTGGCGATGATTTAGTAATCCAAGTGACGACGGAGGCGGTTGGGCTCTATACGCCTGCGGAGCAGAGGGCCCTGGTGCGCGACCTGCGACCGGAGGCGGCATCACTCGCCCTTCGGGAGCTTGTTCCTAATGCCGACCATGAAAGAGAATTTGCTGATCTTCTCTCCTTTATGGGTCAAGAGAACATTGCACCGCAGCTGATCCTCTATTCAGCCGAGGATGCGATGCGGCTCTCTGACTTAAAAAAGAGGGGCCTTATCCCCTTTGAGACGACACCTGTGTTATTTGTCCTTGGACGGTATGCGACGGATAAAACGGCCCACCCTGTGGAACTTGCTGGCATCCCCCAGTCGGTCATGGATGGCGATTGGATGCTTTGCGCTTTTGGTGCTCACGAAGCGCGGTGCGGGGTTGCTGCCGCCTTGCTGGGAGGAGGGGTACGCATTGGGTTCGAGAATAACACGCTCATGCCGGATGGCACTGTGGCGCCGGGCAATGGGGCATTGGTGGAGGCGGTGACAGCGCCGCTCCGACAGCTTGGTATCCGACCCGCAACGGCGGATGAAGTAAGGCAGTCCTGGTCGCTGTAGATTGCATTCGGTAAGGAGGAGTAGGGAACTGTGACAGTAGACAGACGAAATCTTCTCAAAGGCTGCATTTTGGGTGCGTCAGCGGCGGTTTTTGCGAATGGCCCTGCAAGCGCTCGAACGCAGAATGGGACGAGCTTCGTTTTGATCCACGGCTCTTGGCACGGTGCCTGGTGTTGGGCGAATGTGACGCCGCATCTGATGGGAGCGGGGTATGGGGTGGTGGCGATAGACCTGCCTGGTCACGGGCTGGGCGCAACGTTTCCGCCCTCCTATTTCGAGCGCCCCCTTAATATGGACGATTTCTCAACGGAGGAATCAGTCTTTGCGGACATTCCGTTGAGTGCGTTTACCGCCTCCATTGTCGATGGTGTGCGGACAGCAAAGGCTGGGGGTGCCAAACGCGTGATTCTCGTTAGCCACTCCATGGGCGGGGTGCCCATGACCTTTGCGGCTGAAGAGGTCGCCGACGAGATTGACGGGCTGATTTACATTTCGGCGTGTATGATGCCGCCTGGAAAGCCGTGGGGAGATTATTTTGAGGTACCGACCCAGGCGGACGAAAAGGTCGGCCCCCTTCTCATCGGAGATGCATCCCAGATTGGCTGTGCCAGATTAGATCCACTGTCGGCCGATCCAACCTATCGGGAGGCTTTCAAGGCCGCCCTTGCTGCAGATGTTGACGACGATGTCTTGCAGGCAGCGCTTAACATGATGATCCCCGATGCACCCTTTCAGATGTATTTTGAAGTCCCCCTTCTCACGACAACTGGCTTTGGGGCTCTCAAGCGATCTTTTGTAAAGTGTACAGAGGATTATGCTATTCGTCTGGCAACGCAGGACCTAGCGATTGCCGACCTTGATGCTGCGTTCCCGGATAATCCGACGCGAACGGTCGAGGTGGCATCAAGCCACGAGGTGATGCTGTCAAAGCCAAAAGAGTTGGCGGAGGCGATGATTGGTCTGGCGTAGTCGCGCCCCGTCCTAATCATTGTTGAGTAGCGTTGCGACGGATTGTTCCCCAAAAACGGATAGGGTGTTGTGAAGTGTGTCTGGGTCTGTGTTCCGCAAATGGAGGGCCTGGGCTTCAAGGCCGCGCGCTACAATGATCTCGCGGTCTCGATTTTCCAATCCGGCGATGATCTCCTGGACCGCTTCTTCAACAGGGATACCAGTATCAATGTTGGGATCAGACTGTCCGCGTTGTTCCCCAGAAGCCGTTAGTGCACTCTTTGCGATAGGCGTTTGCACAAATCCGGGAATGATCACGCTTACACTGATATTATGGGGCTTCTCAACTTCACTGCGCAGCGCCTCATAATATCCGCAACAGGCATGTTTTGCTGCGGCATACCCAGTTCGCAAGGGGGCTCCTACCCGTCCGGCCACCGAGCTGGTGATGGCGATATGACCACCGCCGCGCTCGACCATGTGGGGGAGAATTAGCTGCGTCAGCTTCACCGGCGCAAAGAAGTTGATATCCATAAGGTCTTTATAGACCGAGAATGCGGTTTCAACGGCTAGGCTCCGCTGGGTGACGCCGGCATTGTTGACGAGCACATCCACACCGTCTCGCCAAGCGATGGCTTTCTCCAAAACACCGTCGAGTACGGTGTAGTCCGTGGCCTCGAACGGGAGGACAAATGTCTCACTGCTGCATCGGGCCGCTACATCTTCCAGTGCTTTTTGTCGGCGTCCCGACAGAATAACATGCGCGCCGATCTTAGACGCCTGGACCGCCAGTTCAGCACCGATTCCCGATGATGCGCCGGTGATCCACACTGTTTTTCCGTCAAAGCCCATTCTTGCCTCCCAACACCGTCAGCCGCATAGCTCCTACTGTCAATCTGAAATTTTAAATAGTATAATTGAAATGTCAAAGTTCCATCGCTTTCAGAGAGGCAATAGACTATTGCATCGGGTGTTCTGATCGAATGAAGCCGATGCCATAGAGTCTTTGTTTTTCGCGCGTGAGCCAACTGTCGCCGATCCAAAGTGATCGCCCGGCGCGCTAGCAGAATTAGGATGGATTGAGTTCCATTTTTATACCTGACTTAAACATGTTGAACGCCCCAACAGGGTCGTACCCGCCCCAATTTTCGATAATCAGGCCATCTTTCAGTTTGAATGTTGCTAACCCAAATGCGTCAAACTCTTTGCCTGTTTCACGAACCCGATAGCGGCTCTTCGACAGAATTGATGCGTTGCCCGCACCGATAACCACCTCGACTGTTTCGTTTGATATAAATTCTAAGAATGGCGCTGCCGCCATCATGAATGCGGCGTGCCCCTTAAATGTGGACGGCGCCCCAGGATAGGGGGTGTGATTGACATAGTCCGGTGCATAGAATGCAGCAACTGCCTCCATATCGCCGACCTTGAAGGCCGCTAAGAACCTCCCGACAACGTCTTTCGTTTCTTCTAGTGTCATTGATATCTCCACTTGAACAGCACTTGTTAAGAGTGATTTTCATTATCCTATAATGATGTCAATGGTCTGCATGCCGAATTAATCAGCGTCGATCCCATGGAGCGGTGCGAGTGTCATCTAATCTCCATCGAAAAAATCTTTGCTATAACCTTCCGTATGGACTTCACTTATTTTAGCGGAGTGTTCAGTTAGCGCTCATTGAATAATGGTGGGCCCTAACGTGGCTGCCGCGCAATTGTTGGTGATTGACTTCTGCCATACCCGTCGTGCGCTCTGCGATAGAACGCGAAACTATTCGCGGTGCGAAAAACGCTGATATGAATCGACATTTTTATATTTTTGCCGACATTAAATGGCCGTTCCTCCCCCATGGCTTGCTCGCTATAGTTAAGACTTATTCTTAATTGGGGCAGGTGATGAAAGAAACTTTTTTCCGAACAATTTCCTTGGCAGCAATGGCATCCGTTCTCGCAACTGGGGCGGCCGCCCAAACCGGATCGCAGACCGAGAGCGATGAGGACAGCCTTCTCGATGTGATCGTGGTGGAGGCGCAACGGCGAGAAGAGGCGCTGATTGACGTGCCAATTTCTGTGAGCGTTATCGGCGGTGAGACAATCGCCGACGCGCGTCTTGCAGATTTACGCGATTTGTCGCCTCTAACACCGAATTTCAATATTACGTCGCAGGCATCTCGCACAAATCCAAACTTGTTTATGCGGGGCATCGGCGGCATTGCAACGGTCGACCCTGGATCGGTTCAATCGGTCGCGGTTTTTGTCGACGGTGTGTACATACCATTTACATCTGCAGCTCTGTTTGACTTCTTGGATGTCGAGCGGGTTGAGGTCATTAGGGGCCCGCAGGGTACGCTGTTCGGTCGGAACGCAACCAGTGGGGCTGTCAATATCGTCACCAAATCGCCTGGCTCTGAGTTGGGCGGCATCGTTGAAGCTGAGGCTGGGAACCTTGGTCACCTAAAGGGAGCCGGGACACTTAATATTCCGTTTTCAGACTCCAACCAAGGTATTCGATTGTCGGGTCTTTGGAGCAAACGAGATGGATTTATCGATAATGATCTTGGTGATGATCTTACGGCCGAAGAAACCCGCGCTCTGAGGGGGCGGCTTTCTGTCGCGCCTACTAACGAGCTCCAGGTTGACGCAAGTCTAAGCTATGAAGAGATCCGTGACAGCGGCTACGCCTATGTACTCTTGGATGATACGTTTGAGCGCAAGTACAATACGCCACTCGATAGTTTCGATGATCGAAATGTATTCAGCGCAAGTGTTCGGGCACAATACGATTTCGGTGGCTTTAGTGTTACCTCAACCACAGCTTACCAGGACTATGAGTCTGATACTGCCAATCCGCAGGATGTCCTATTCGGCTTTTCATCCCAGGATCTGGGATTTGCTCTAAGCCGAGAAGTGGAGGAGGGCGATAGTTGGTCGCAGGAAGTGTTGGCGCAGTCTAATGGTTCCAATCGTTTGGATTGGACAGCCGGCATATTCCTTTCACGAACAGATGTTCTAATTGATACAGGTTCCCAATTCACATCTGTATCGGAATTCCCGTTCGGGTACGCCACTTTCTCATCTCCGACACAAAATGAAACGGATGTCGCGGCACTCTTCGCGGATTTTACTTATGAAGCAACTGATCGATTGGGTGTGACACTTGGTGGTCGGTATACCAACGAATCATTAGATTGGAATACTTTCAGTGTACTCGATGGTGGTGTCCTAGCGGGCACACAGTTAGAGGATAGTGAGGACTTTGCTGCGTTCACACCACGAGTGGTTGTGGATTACAAGTTCGATAGGGGGGCATCTGCCTACGCGTCGGCAGCTCGCGGATTCAGAGCTGGCGGGTTTACTACGTTTAACGCCGGGGATCCACCGGCGGCTTACGACCCCGAATTTGTGTGGACGTATGAAGTTGGCGCGAAATATCAAAGTGCGGATCAGCAGCTTCTTGTGAGCGGTGCTGTTTTCTACAATGACTGGACCGATCTTCATGTCTTTTATCTTACTGCCGTGAACGGCGTTACGCAGCGGTTGGTGGAAAATGCAGAGAGTGCTCGATCTTACGGGATAGAAGGGGAGTCGAGATGGGAGCCGACAGATCGGGTCGAGTTTGGTGCCTCGCTTGGATGGGTTAATGCTAAGCTGACGGAGGTTATTAACCCCCTTAATGGACAGAGTCTGGAAGATAATCGGGTGCCATTGTCGTCTGAATGGACAGGTGGGGTAAGTGGACAATACACTCACCCAATTACGGCAAATGTTAATCTTCGATTGCGGACGGATCTTACCTATACGGGTCCGTATTTCTTTGACACGTTGAACACGCAACGTCGGGACGCGCTGACATTGCTCAATTTAACTGGGGCTATTGAAACCGAGAAATGGTCCTTCGGTGTTAATGCGCGGAATGTACTGGATGAAGATTATTACCGTTGGCGGTTCAATAGTTCGGGGGGCGATTTTGCAGCCGCTGCCGAACCGATGACGGTAAACGCCTTTGTACGAGGGTCGTTCTGATCAATCGCACGAAAGCGTCCAACGGTGTTATAGCGGCTGTCGCTTGTTTAGCGTTTGCGCAAACCTTGCCAACGGCCTTTGCCATGGGGGCGCTGCCCCTGATTTGGCGGGAGCAGGGATATTCCCTGCTCCAAATTGGCATCTTTCAGACACTCTACTTGCCATGGGTGTTGAAAGCACTTTGGGCGCCGCTCGTGGATCGCGTCAGCGCCAGCGGGAAGACGAGGTTTCGTTTCCTTCTAATGGCGCAGATTTCAGTGAGTCTCGTTTGCTTGGTGCTGGCCAGCTTGCCGCCAGGAGCCGCACTAACGGGGACCTTTGTGGCGATCCTGATCCTTTCCCTTGCTTCGGCGACCGCGGATAATGCTGGCGACGCGGTGACGATCAAACTGACCCCGCGTGATGATAGGACGCGGGTCGACGGATGGCGTGAGGCGGCGGCTCTTCTATCCGGCGCGCTGGGTGCGGGCGGGGGATACACGATTGCGATGACACTCGGTTGGTTTACTGGTGCGGCATTTGTTGCCGTCCTATCGGCATCAGGTGTAATCGCTACAATGATGATCCGCCAGCAGATTTTTGACATGAAGCCCCAGTCGGTTTCCGTGACGCGGTTGGGAAACTCCCTCTTTTTGTCTGCCTTTTTAAGGCCTGGCGGATGGGTGATGTTCGGCGTTATCATTCTAGCATCCGCAGCAAATCGAGTAACCGGTGCAAACCCTCGAATTCTGTTGAGTGATATAGGACTGTCCACCGAGCAACTTGGGATCATCATGGGTGTTTTGGAACCCACTGTAGGGGCCTTGGGCGCGCTCATCGGCGGTGTGTTGGCTGCGTCATTTGGCGTTGCCCGTGTCCTTCCGGCGATGATTGGATTAAAGTCCGTTACCTTGTTTGGGCTGTCGATTGCACTTTACTTATCCCTCTCCAGCCACACTGTGCTCATCTTATTTTTGCTCATGACATTGTGTTTTGCGGCCATTGTCACCTGTTTCGGTGGACTGATTATGCGCTGGAGTCGGCCAGGATCCGAGGCGACGGATGCTGCCAGTTTCTTTACGGCCGCCGCCCTTGTTTGGTTCGTGATGCAGCCACTCTCCGGCTTTCTTGCCGATCAATTCGAGTACGTTGGGTTATTCCTCATATCCGCAGTCCTGGTGCTTCTCGTCAGTGTTTTCATACTACGGCTCCTCAAGGCGACGCCAGAATATGGATAAGGAACATCTTGCGCGTGTGTAAGGGGCCTCTCGAAGGCCTAAGAGTATGGCCCCACCGCGGACGGCTGCCCCGCTCCGCCTGAGCCCCACACACGGTAAAGCAAAGACTTGCGGTGGAGCCGACCGCGATCAGACGGGTCTCGCGGGGTTTTCGCTTATAAGGAGATGTTTACAGGGAAAATTGGCTTTTTTGGGGGCGAGGAGGGCTGTGCTGCGGCGAATGAGTTAGAGGATTCAGGGGGGAGTTTTCCCTGCTAGGTGAAACAGGAAGCTTTTGTCCGAAAGCAGGGAGCGAGTTTGTCCGCAACAATATCAAGTTCGCTTTTCTATCTCCGCGCATTGTCGAGCAGATCATGGCGGGCC
>CALFRH010000474.1 GCA_937919225.1 uncultured Parvularcula sp. | reverse complement strand
CTCTCGTCATTAACCATAGCGGTGCACCTCCATTGCGAAAACCCAGGAGGGGATCCCCAAGGTTTTCCTTTTCGGTTGTTCCCAGGGCATTCGACCCATCTTCAACCAGGACACTAACTCGTTGTTTCGGTGCGTTCTTCGAGCCGCTGACCATCGCATTTCGCCCTTAGAACACGCTATGGTCTTACGTTGGTTCGCTTTATAGGACGCTAACGTTACCCGCGGAGCTAGGTTAATGGCGCTCTTTTTTCTCGGTGGAGCTCTCACGCTCGTGGTGGTTGGTCTACTGCTTCTTTCCCTTTTGCGGAGAGAAGGGATGACAGCAGATGGCGACACCCCGAATCGGGAGATTGCCCTCTATCAAGACCAGCTGGCCGAGGTCGCGCGGGATGAAGAGCGCGGGGTGATCACAGGTGACCAAGCCTTGGCCGCGCAGCAGGAGATTGAGCGCCGTCTGTTAAAAGCGGCGCGGCGCGCCGAAGGACCGGACAGCGCAGTTTCGCGACAAGGGCGCATGGCATTGGTGATGCTGGCCGCCGCGGTGCCGTTGGCGGCGGGGGGCCTATATCTACACCTTGGGTCACCGGAGCAGCCAGGAACCCCCTTTGCCGACCGGGAGACTGGTTCCGATGACGGGATGCGAGGCACCGCCGCCGGCAGTCATCCTGAAATGCGCGACCGCATTGCCCAGCTTGAAGACCGCTTGCGGGACGCCCCTGACGATGCGGAGGGCCAAGCGCTGTTGGCGCGGAGTTATGCCTCCATCGGTGAGTATCAAAAAGCGATAGCAGCCTATGGGGAGGCCAACCGGCTGACCGAAGGCCGTGATCGCCGCCTGGCTGGGGAATATGCAGAGGTCATGGTGTTGGCCAATAACGGCCAGGTGTCAGAACCGGCACGTCGGATCTTTGACTTGATCCAAACTGATTTTCCGGATGACCCCCAGGCGCGGTATTATTTGGCCCTCGCCACCGCCCAAAAGGGCGACACGCCGAAAGCCATCACCGATCTACAAGCCTTACGAGCCGACTCCCCCGATGGCGCACCCTGGCTGGGGGCTGTGGACGGTTTGTTGACAGAATTAGGGGCAGCGCCACCCCCCTCGGCGCCTGATCCTAGATTTGCAGGCCCCAGCGCCGCGGCGATGGCCGCCGCGGCCCAAATGTCGGATGAGCACCGCGCCACCAAGCTCCAAGGCATGGTGGATAGCCTTGCCTCGCGCCTTCAAGAAAACCCAGAAGATGTCGAGGGTTGGCGACGGCTGGGTCGCGCCTATAACGTCCTTGGCCGAACCGACGATGCAGCGAATGCCTACCGCGAAGTCTTGTCCCGCGATCCAAATGATGCGGTCGCCAAAGCATTTTTGGAAGGGATAGAGGCGGCAGCGCCTTAGCTTGCCGGGCGATCACATTGGATCAGAGAAAGTCGGCTCATGCACTCAAAAATAAAAACTCAGAGCCGCAGCCTGAATCATTCAGGCTGCAACAGGCCCTAGACCGAGGCCAACGCCTCTGCCGCGCGGCCTGCCGCGAGAACTTCCTCCGGGGTCACGTCATTGGCCGCAAGAATGCCTTCGGCATGGGACTTTTCAGCTGCCAGTCGATCACCGTGAAGCTCATCGGCGGGAATCGCCACCTCGGCGAGAACCGTGAGGCCCGCCGCCGTCACATCAGCAAAGCCGCCGCGGACAAAATAGCGCTCTTCGCCCGTCGCCTGCTTAATCACCAGCATCCCCGGCGAAAGTGTCGCCATTACCGGCGAGTGGCCGGGGCCCACTTCAAACAGGCCTTCGGTCCCTGGAACCAATACCGCATCGGCCTCACCGGCAAACAATTCTCGCTCAGGGGAAACAAGGGAAAAGGTGAGGCCAGCTGCCATCGGGACACGCTCCATACGCTTTAGGGGCATTGATGTTGACGAGGCGCTATACGCCAATCTCTTAAGAAAACCAGCCCTTTTTCGACCGCAGCACACGACTGCGGTGACGTAACGTAACCGACCCATTGCGATCACCGAACATGAACTAAGAGACTGAACAAAACCAACGGGCTTGGAGGTAAACGGTGGGCAAAAAGAACGACAAGAATCGAAACGAGCCGGTACAATTGCGGCTCTACAAATGGGCCGGACAATGGGGGCCCTTCAAAGTCAAAATTCCGTGTGGAGAGTGCGCACTGACCGAGGATGTCATTGAGGACACATTAGCAAATGAACTAGCCTCCGCTCGGGTCGACTTCACTGTCAAAGAATGGCTCACCTATTGGTGGGAGCCCCTTTTCGCAGGCGGCGGTTGGCACGCGCCGATTGTCCTGGTCGGTCATAAAGTCATCGGTCAGGGGGATGCACTCAACCGGGGGGTGCTTACCGAGGAAGTTATCCGTGAATATGTCAAACGCTTTGACCTTGAGGGCAATGTCCTGTTCGGCAAAGATAATTGTAAACACTGCACCCGAGCGAAAGAATATCTTGAGCAAGCGGGCATCGACTTTGAATATCGCGATGTCGTCAAAAACCCAGGCGCCATGTACGAGATGCTGGCGCGGGTGAAACCGATCATTGGAGAACAAACCCCTGTCACCACCCCGCAAATTTGGCTGGATGGCACATTTGTGGGCGGCGCGGACGATCTTGGCGAAAAGCTTGGCTTTGATATCGAACCCGACCCCCGCCGAGGCCAAGGCGCTCTATCCCCCCAAAAAAGACTGAAGGCGAAAGAACGGGTAAAACTCACCGCGCAGTTTGGTCACTGACGCCAGTCCTTAACAGACACGAAAAAGCCCGCCACCTGGGCAGGAGTGGCGGGCTTTCGTTCAGTCTCTTCCTAACAACACCAAGAAGAAGACCTGCCAGAGCTGATCGCGCGTCTCCCCCTCTTCCGGATTACGCGACCAGCCCTGCAACGTTGGAGACGATACCGGCAAGGAGGCAGGTGGAAGCGCCGGTCATCACGATGAGACCCCCATAGATGAACCGTCGAGCGTTCAGGGCACCGAGCTCATCTTCGTTCACACCAAGAGCGATCCAGAAGCGGTCCATCGTAGCAGTCATCATTATCTCTCCTTCGTCTTGTCGGTGTGGGGTACCGACAAGACAGACAGTAGAGATCTGTTAACCAGTCTGCTGTGACGGAGATCACAGGTGGCGCGTTTTGGAGGGGGAAGTGGGCAAACACCGCGGAAAAACTACCTAGAATTCGTCATCCGGTGCGCGGTGCGGCGCGAAGTGCCGCTTAGCAGACACGGGATCTCACAGACCCAGAAAAGACCCCGGATCTACGCGGGCAGCATTCCATGCTGCTGCGTGTCCGGGGTGACGAAAGGAAGGATGGCAGGAGCACATTTTGCGAGCCCTAAAGGCTCTCAATGTCCCGGACTTCGCCACGCTTAACGCTGCACAGCATGGTTTCTTGACCGTCTTCGGTGCTCACCGTGACGGTGATCCTCTTCAGGGACGAGCCCCGGATCGATTTGATTTTAACTTGAGCGCCCTCGCCC
>CALFRH010000473.1 GCA_937919225.1 uncultured Parvularcula sp. | reverse complement strand
GGCCTTCGAAGCTCAGGCCGCGTAAATGAGAACTTGCAGCAGCATCAAAGCGGGAAAGGTACAATTAGATTCCGCGCCGAAAATGCGAAGCCGCGTGTTGCCATAAAGCTTCCGTCGATTGAGAGCTTTTTGTGTCGAGTATCAACAATCACTTGACACACTTTTATTAAGTATATTTCACTATAAATATTGGGGTCGGATTGTTTCACTCGCTCAGCCAAAATTTAGTGCGGCATTCTAGTAGGCTTGCCCAGTCAAAACGTCTGATCCTCGTAAATAGGTGACTAGGAATGTGCAACCTATCATGTATCTGTGAGGCGATCAGGTAAGCAAAAGCCCGATCTGCTAAGAACAAATCACGCGCTGTCATGTGACTGCCGTCCGGTAGTATTTCAACAGTTGCAGACTTTACGGAACGAAACGCTTCTGCGTGTCGTACGTCAAGAGTGTCCAGTTCACCTGCAAAGAGTTTGATTGGTGTTTTACACCCGTGTGCCTCTTCAACTAGATTTCGGTGCATATCCTCAGGTGTGTTGTTGCGAACAAGCTTATTGAAATAGCGCGGCGCTTGTAAATGTGAATTCAAGCGTAAGTCGCCGTATACTGAAAAGCCGACATAGTTGCTAGGATCGAGCGTAAGAGTAGCTAGTATTGACGCGTAGCCGCTCGAAGAAAAACCCGTAACGCGGTAATCGAGTGATTTTTCTTTCAAGAATTCGCGGAGCCTAACCATGGACTTACTCCATGTGTCTCCAAAGCCAGGAATCCCATTCAGAAACTGCGAGTTTCTTTCTGTTTTTAGGAACAATAATGAGTATCCCTTTTCAAGCAATGGTATAGCCATGACAGCGTTGGATAAATAGAAGTTATTTAGCGAAGTCAAAAAGATGATGATTAGCCCTGTACTTGGATTTCTACCTTGAATAAATGTCGGCGCAAATTCAACCAATAGCTTTTGCTCTAAGTTTTTCAAAAAGCTAGGTGGGACCATCTCCTGGATTTGACGTACCTTTTGGTATTCCTGTCTGAGTACTGAGTGATACTTTCTTGTCCGCGCTGTAGCCTCAATTTGTAAGATGAAACGGTCTTCGAGTTGAGTAAATTCATCAAGCCCATGCTTAACTGATTGTGACATGACCTGGCGCAGAACTTGCTGTGAACCAATTTTACCTCGCAGAAAAGCGCGCGCAGCCAGTTCGATGTCACGTCGTTGTCTTGGTGAGTGATAATCGCCTATATCTAATGTTTCCAATATTAATCAGATCCAACTTCTATGCAACAAGTGACAACGTTTTCGAACGGTGCCGCTGAAACAATCTCAATTTCCCCAGGTGCGATACGTTTATCAATCTCTGATAGTTCCGAACAGAGCGATCGCCAAGCTGCTAGTGCTATTTGTCTTCCAATGCATACATGCGCTCCAACGCCGAATTGATTTTTTGCAATAACCTCTTCCGGATAGGTGTCGTCGTGTATCACACATTTGAAATGCATACCTTTTTGTATTGTTGGATCGACTAAAGGATCCTCAGACGCCGCGACCCGGTGCAGGTATGAAAGACCCGGCATAGGCAAATAAGATGGGTACTCGATTTCTGCGAAAGTTTTACCGTGGTTGCGTTTTGCCAAAACGTAGACTGAGGTGGATAAGGCGTTGACAAATGGGCGCGCACCCAGCGTCACCAAGGCAATGTCGGTTAAACTGTCATAGCCGTGATACGCAGTCAGCTCCTTCAGAAAAGCTTCGCATTTCTTGCGTCGGGTTAGCGGAGTGTGTGCTAAAAACAGGTCTGGCAGAATGTCCATCTCTGGCTTGTATGATATGCCGATAGGAAGCAGTTCCTCTGCCATCACAAGCCATAGCGGTCGCGCTAATTGGTTCAGGACATCATAACCTCCCCAGTGGCTCTTTAGGTCCCCCACAACGCTAGAGATGTGAGCTTTGCATCGATGTGTAGCCGTTCTTCTTCTATCCGCATATGTGCGAGCCTGTTGCGCACGTCTTTCCTTATGAGCTTGCCCGTTCAGAAACGTCGGCATACAGTCTAAAAATTCGATTACCGTCGTAAAATCTATATTGGTTTCAGCCGAAATTTTTCGGTAAACGTCACTCATCGAATAGCACTCGAACTCTTTTGAGCGTGCTATGCGAAAGGCCTTTTGCCCTTTGACTTCCTTAATATTCGCCTGCATCGCACACGTCCATTTATATACTAGGGCTGTAACAGCGATTCAAAGTGGCTTGCGATTTCATTGAGTGTTGAGTCATTGGAATGGTGATCCAAAGGGCTTTCGCCACTCAGACTTTCCTCCAGGAACATGAAAAGCTCAAGCGACTTTAAGCTATCGAGCGCAAGTTCTTCCAACGTAACGGCTCCAAGATTCTCGATGTCCAAATCAACCTCAGGTGGAGGGTCAAGTTTGCCGAGATAGGTGGCAATTGAAGATATGATTTCTGCTCTCATCTGTGTATCATAATTGTTTATTCGTGTTTGACTTCAGAGTGTTAGATCAAGTCATGATCGCGCGATGGCTTGTTATTTGCGCAGGACGGACTGTAACGCTGCGCTCATCAATAAATACTCAAAAAGTTTCGCACAAGTTCCGATGGGCTTCAATGAGATCGCACAAGATCGAGTACATCTTGTCTTCTTTAAGTAGTGTGCCGCGATTGCGTAATCACGTTTGCGTGTTGCTGTTAGAGTACGCTATTTGTTGCATTGAAGCGTCGTGTGTAGCCAGCGGCTGCTCGTCACTGTCTTGGTAGTTAGGCCGACTGCGTAAGTTGAGTTGGCCGGTGTTGCTGCCAGGTAAGTTTTGATTTTACAAATATTTTTTTAATCGGTGGCATATATCTGGTTAAACTCAAGCGAAATCAGTGACATACAGTGCTGAATGCAAAAGGGCGAGCTTGGAGTTTCAGCTGATTTGGTCGTTTATCTTGACGACGCTGAGATAGAGCAATTCAAAAATCCCACCGATATATCATCAGGTCCAAAGCGCGACTCCGAGCAGATAATACAAACTGAAGTATTTTTGGTACGTCAATTTATAGCCTTGCAGTGTACCATGTCAAAGCTGTAGGCACGTCGGTCACTGTCCGATGGATTGCCTCCGTAAGAGTCTGTGTTGCGTTCTGCGCGGGCGTCATACGTGCACTTCGGGCAGATGTTGCAAACACAACAAAGGGTAAAAACGCACCAGCCATCCGACAGTCACAACACGTGCACCCTTGCTGCCACA
>CALFRH010000472.1 GCA_937919225.1 uncultured Parvularcula sp. | reverse complement strand
GTGGCAGAGCGAGCAGCGAGGTGGCGGCATTTTGTTTTACGATCAGCCGCCCTTCTGGAAGCCACCATTGATTTCGCCGATGAAGAAGTGCCGGTCGATGTCCATCCAGAGGTCAATGACCTTCTAAACATCTTTTGTGGAGAACTCATCAAGGAATTAAAGGGTCAGTCAGCCGCAGAGCGCTTACGGAACGGTTTTGAGGTTGCCATTTTGGGTGCGCCGAATGCTGGGAAATCAACCCTCCTAAACCACTTGGCTGGCCGGGACGTTGCTTTGACATCGGACATACCTGGCACAACACGCGATATTGTTGAGGTGCGGTATGATCTTGATGGAATTCCCGTGACATTTTTAGATACGGCCGGTCTTCGAACGTCTAGCGATGAGATCGAAATTCTCGGTATCGAGCGAGCCGTGCAACGGGCGGCGAATGCAGACATTCGTGTTCTGCTTTGGACGTCGGATTGGGTTTGCCCCGAAGTGTTAGAGAATTTGATCGATGTGCGCGTAGCTGCGAAAGTGGACAATGGTAGCGGAATATCTGGGCTTACCGGGAACGGTGTTGATGAGCTTCTCATAACGCTGTCTTCCGCGCTCAGCGAACGTGTTGTTGATGTTGGTGTTCTGAGTTCTGAACGTCAGTTTGACTGTATGTCGATGGCCTTGGATCACGTCGAAAGGGCGCAAAGCATTTTGCGAGAACAACTTGGCGATGAACTGGCCGCAGAAGCGCTGAGAGATGCAGCGCATAGTGTTGACTCGGTGATCGGTGCTATGGATACGGAAACGGTCCTTGGAGAGATTTTCTCGCAGTTCTGTATCGGCAAGTAGGAGTGTTTCACGTGAAACACACAGAGTTTGATGTCATCGTTATCGGGGGTGGTCACGCAGGTGTCGAAGCTGCGGATGCCGCGGTTCGAATGGGTGCGAGAACTGCGATTGTTACCCTAAAGCGCCGGGATTTTGGGGTAATGTCGTGCAACCCAGCGATTGGTGGGCTTGGAAAAGGGCATCTTGTGCGGGAAATTGATGCCTTGGGCGGTGTCATGGGCCGGGCAGCCGATGCCGCCGCAATCCAATACCGATTGCTTAATCGCCGTAAAGGTGCGGCAGTTCAAGGGCCTCGAACCCAAGCAGATCGCAATCTTTATTGGTCTTACATCCAAAACCACATTGCGAAAAAAGAAGGCTTGACCGTCGTAGAAGCTGAGGTCTCAAAATTTCTATTACGTGGGCAACGAATTTGTGGGGTGTCACTCGCCGATGAGACGGAGCTATCGTGCTCTTCGGTTATTCTTACAACCGGGACTTTTTTGGGCGGAATTGTGCATATCGGCGATCAGTCGTTCGCCGGTGGTCGGATGGGCGATGATCCATCCAACCAACTTGCGAGCTTCCTCAGTGATTTGGGGTTCAAACGAGGCCGTTTAAAGACGTGTACGCCACCACGTTTGAAGCGCTCGTCAATTGCTTGGGACGATTTGGATCAACAGCCCGCAGATCATGACCCTGCATTTTTATCCTTTTAGACGCAGAGAGTTCAGGCAAAGCAAATAGCCTGCGGGATAACCCATACTAACCCTAAGCCTCACGAGATAATTCAGGAAAATCTGTCGAGATCAGCGATGTATGGTGGGCACATAGAAGGGGTCGGGCCACGGTATTGCCCCTCGATTGAGGATAAGGTCGTAAGATTTGCGGACAAACAGTCACACCAGATTTTCTTGGAGCCGGAGTCTCTGACGAGTGATCTTATTTACCCCAACGGTATTTCTACCTCGCTGCCAGCAGATGTTCAGGAAGACTACGTTCATTCCATTGCGGGTTTGGAGGAAGCTGAGATTGTGCAGCCAGGCTATGCGATCGAGTATGATTATATTGATCCGCGCGGCTTAACAGAAACGCTTCAGGCTGCTGATCTACAAGGCTTATTCTTGGCCGGGCAAATAAACGGCACCACGGGTTATGAAGAGGCCGCAGCGCAAGGTCTCGTTGCAGGTCTTAATGCCGCTCAATATGCAAAGGATGCTCCAGCCATCTCGTTTAGTAGATCCGAAGCCTATATCGGCGTTCTGGTAGATGATCTCATAAGTCGAGGTGTTGCTGAACCTTATAGGATGTTCACGTCGCGGGCGGAATTCCGGCTGATGCTTCGGGCTGATAACGCGGATCAACGGCTCACTCCTAAGGGCATTGAACTTGGCATTGTTGATGAAGAGCGCAAAACAGCCTTTTCGAAGAAATTAGATTCTTTGAAAAAAATTCGGGATTTGTTTGAAGCGTCGCAGCTGAGTCCAACTGAAGCGCAAGATAAGGGACTCCCCGTCAAGTCCGATGGGAAACGTCGCACAGGCATGGATTTACTAGCGTTCCCAACGCTTGAATTTGCGGATGTGGCGCAAGCTATCGGAGTTGTGGAAGAAACTCCCGCATCTATAGCGTTACAACTGAAAACTGACGCAACCTACGCAACCTACATTGAACGGCAAATTCGAGAAGCTGAACAGCTCCGTAAGGATGAACAACACTCGATACCCATTGATTTCTCTTACAATGATATTCCAGGTTTATCCAACGAGCTTCAGACAAAGCTCATGCAGAAAAAACCCAAAAATATCTCTTCAGCAAAGAAAATAGACGGTATGACGCCGGCGGCACTCTCGATCATCTTGTTGAAACTAAAACATCTTGAGAGGCGGTCCGCATGAATGGCCACGCAGCTGAGCAACTTGTACGGGACAGTGTTTCACGTGAAACATGGATCCGCTTTTTGGTCTATGCAGAGCTACTAACAAAATGGCAGAAGACCATCAACCTGGTGGCCCCAAGTACGTTAACCAACGTCTGGGAGCGTCATATCTTGGACTCCTTGCAACTATGGCCAATCATAGATCAAGAAGCACGTCATTGGCTTGATCTTGGTAGTGGAGCGGGTTTTCCCGGTCTTGTAGTCGCAATCATTGCCATTGAAAGTCGACCAAATCTAAAGGTCACACTGATCGAAGCGGATCTTCGTAAATGCGGATTTATGCGAGAAGTTGCGCGAAAAACGGGCGTAACGGTCAATATTATCACTCGACGTATTGAACAAGCTCCACCTCAGAACGCTGATGTTATTTCTGCACGTGCACTAGCGTCTTTGGATAAACTCAAAGAGCTTGCTGCACCGCATGCAGCACCGAAGACGACATTCATAATTCCCAAAGGCGCTGGCTATCAAGCTGAACTCGATGATTTGCCGC
>CALFRH010000471.1 GCA_937919225.1 uncultured Parvularcula sp. | reverse complement strand
CCTCCGGTCGACCGGGGTGACGCGGGAGTGGATGCATTCGAACGCGAAATGCTCTGGGGCTTGTTGAGATTTAACTAAATTCAAGCGTTTGCCACGGCTTGTCCGCCTGTGCCGGCGAAGGCCGGTATGGCATCTATTGAGCGGCAAAACCATCTCGTTGTCCCGTGGACCCCACGGACAAGCCGTGGGGAACGGAAAATCCGTGTATCTCAACAGACCCTAGAGCCGTTTCAGTTCAATCAAAGCCGGACGGCTCTAGCATTTTTATTTTGAGCGCTTGAGCCCACTTTCTTTGACCTCACATCACCATAAGTGCACTTGGGTTACAGGTCGAACCGTTGCTGATTAGATTATCGCGCGGAAAACATGCCATCAGCGCGGCGCGGAGGGTGAGAATTGAGCGTTTTTCGGTCCCTCATCGTCTTTACGTGGCTTGGCCGTGCCAAACGCCCAGTCTCCATGGAATCTCAACAGGCCTAGGGCAAACTGCTGATGCAGATTTAACGCAAGTTTGCTCTCGGCCTATGGCCACATGGCCAACGAAGCCTCTAAAACGACCGCAACGCCAGTTAACGCATTAGTCGACCCTTATTATGACAACGGATATATCCACACTCGCCCCCACCATACCCCTTGCAGGGCGCGCTGACCAAGAGTTGGGGGTGCGCGCCTATAATCATATTAAGGACGATATCTTACGCTGTGTCCTCGCGCCCGGAACCGATCTCACCGAAGCACAACTGTCTGAACAGTACGACTTTGGCAAAGGCCCGATCCGCAGCGCGCTATTGCGCCTTCGGCATGAGGGATTGATTCTGTCGGAACGCCGGCGCGGCTACCGCGTGGCTGATATTACGTTAACGGATGTTCAAAACGTCTTCCAACTGAGACTGCTTTTGGAACCCGAAGCAGCACGGCTCGCCGCGGGACGCCTAAGCGACACAATGGTAGCAAGGCTGCGCCAAGCGTGCGACGTGATTGATGATCCGAACGGCGCCGCTGATCATTCTAATTTTTTGAGAGCGAATAGGGATTTCCACGTTGGTATAGCGGAGGCATCGGGCAATGCGCGCCTTGCGCACCTCATCGCCGGGCTCCTCGATGATGTGCATCGGATTTTGCACCTTGGCCTATCTGAGCAACCCAAGGGCGACGACTTTCAAAGCGAGCATTTGGAGCTGCTTGAACTTTTGATGGTCAATCAGGCTGATGAAGCCGCCAACCTCGTCCGTCAACAGATTGAAGGCGGGCTCGCCATGGTGATGAAGAGCTTCCTTAACAGAACGGTTTAGCCCGCATGGGCGAATAGCCTCTTAAAGCTTGCCCGCGGGGAACTGCGGCCTAGGTGGATATTGAGCGACGCGGCCTGTTGTGCTGGCTGATGTCTAGCGCGCCAGGCGACTACGTTGGAGGCGATCCATTGGATCGGAGAAAGCTGGCTCACGCGCGAAGAATAAAGGCTCTATAGTATCGGGCTGACTCAATCAGAACACACGACCACAAACCCACGCAAGGCGCCCCTCATGTCCAACCACCCTATCGGCCGATCTGCGACGATCATCGGCGCTGGCCCTGCGGGCCTATCCTGCGCGCGCAGCCTGCAATCGGCGGGATGGGATGTGATCATTTTCGATAAAGGTCGCGGGCCCGGCGGCCGGTTATCCACCAGACGGTCAGACATTGGCCCCTTTGATCATGGTGCGCCCTTCTTCACGGCTGAACACCCTACCTTCTGCGCCGCGGTGCACCAGTGGCAAGCTGAGGGTGTCGTTGCCTCGTGGGGAAAGGACCCAACAACGAACGCCCCCCGCTTTGTTGGCCACCCCTCAATGAACGCCTTTATAAAGGCGGAGGCGCTCAGCCTCGGGGTGCAATACGGGGTCCACATTGCGCCCCTGTCAAACCGCACCGAGACGGGGTGGGTGATCGAAACCAAAACGGGGGAGGCCATTGGGCGGAGCGATGTCGTTGTTGTGGCAACACCAGCGGAACAATCCGCCGCCCTCCTCCAGCTTGCGTCACCACCCCTTGCGACGGTGGCCCGCGCCGTCCGGTCAGCGCCCCGTTGGACCGTCATGGCGGGGTTTGAAGGCCCGGTAAGTCTCCCCGATGACCTATTAACCGACTGCGGCAACACCATTGACCTTGCCATTCGGGACAGCGCCAAACCCGGTCGCCCTGCCGGCGAACGCTGGGTGTTGCATGGCACAGCCCCCTGGTCCGAGGCGATGCTAGAGACCGACATGACCGTCATTGGAGAAATGATGATCACCGCGTTTGAGGAGCGCGTGGGGCCCCTGCCGCCGCTCAACCACCTCAGCGCGCATCGCTGGCGCTATGCATTGACGACAACCCCAACGGGCCAACCCTTTGGATTTGATGAAAAAATGCTAATCGGGACCTGCGGTAATTGGCGCCTTGGGGCGGCGGTCGAGGATGCCTGGATGAGTGGCCACGCCCTCGCCGCAGAGCTTATTCAACGGCCTTACCCATAAAACTTAAGTCAACTCATAGAGTGTTTACCGATCAGGGGCATAGCTGTCCTTCCATAGACCTCGCTCGGGACTGGGTGTGACGGATTCGCTACAGGGGCTCAGAACCCCTTAAAACTGGTGGTGATTGGGTTGCGATTAGGCCACTCTGCCACTTAGGATCCGAAGTTATGCACAAGACCCAGCGAAAAGTTGGGCTAGAGGGCTGGCACCATGGGCAATGATCCCAAAGTGGGGTCGACGGGCCAGCATAGGATTATAGGGAAGGACCTGAGTTCCATGAATAAATCCATTCTTTTCGCCACATCTGCGCTCGTCGCCTTTACTGGCATGGGCATCGCAGCCGCGCAGGACACAGATGATGTGATCATTGTGACCGCGGGCAAGCGGGAGCAAACCCTGCAAGAGGTGCCGATTGCAGTCTCCGTGGTCGATGACGAAGTGGTCGCCGACGCCCAGATTAATGACCTTTTAGACCTGCAGTCTGTGGTGCCGTCCCTCCGGGTCTCCCAGCTTGAGCGGGCGAACAACGCCACCTTCATCATCCGCGGCTTCGGCAATGGCGGGAACAACCCCGGCATTGAACCCTCCGTCTCGGTTTACATTGACGGCGTGTTCCGCTCTCGCTCAGCATCCGCCATTTCTGACTTCCTCGACCTTGAGCGTGTGGAAGTGCTGCGTGGCCCGCAGTCGACCCTGTTCGGTAAGAACGCAACAGCCGGTGTTGTGAGCTTTGTTACCAAAAAGCCAAGCTTCGACTGGAATGGTGTCGCCGAAGTGACCTACGGCAACTACGACCAACGGATCGCTCGCGGCTATGTCACTGGTCCGATTACCGATAATCTTGCGTTCAGCCTCTCGGGCAGCGTCAACAAACGCGACGGGTATACAGATAATTTGGCCGGCGGCCCAAGCCTGAATGACCGTGATCGCTGGTCGATCCGCGGACAAGCCCTTTGGCAACCAACCGATTCTCTAGAGCTTCGCCTGATCGCGGACATGGATGAAATTGACGAAATTTGCTGTACAGTTCTCAACGCCGCCGAAGAACCGTTCAACTTCGTTGAAGGTGGCCCCACACCGTCAGAGATCGT
>CALFRH010000470.1 GCA_937919225.1 uncultured Parvularcula sp. | reverse complement strand
GGTTTTCGAAATCCGGCCAGCATTCATCTCTTTTTCGAGGATCTTTGCCGACGCGTATGGTACGTCGAATGAGTTGTAGAAATTCACAACCCGCATGAGCTCGTCTTCGGTTTGAAGAATGCCGCCAAGATACATGGCTTTCTGAACTTCAAACGCTTTGCGGTCTTGTCCGCCGCGGAAATAGTCACCCGCGATCGCGTCCCAGAGGCGACGATCAGATGGATCACGCGCCAGCAACGTCTCGAGCAGTTCCGCTTTCTTCGCGAAATTTCCAGTTTTGTCATACAGGAAGATCAGGAAGTCATAGACCGAACGATCAGCATTCGGACCGTCTGCAGCGAAGACTTGTTCTGCCCAAACGAGCGACTGAGCAAAGTCATCTTTCTGTTGATATAGAACCGCCAGGGTCCACTTTTGCGACCGGTCTGGAACGCCGCCGGCGGCCATCCAGCGATCATAGTATTCCAGCGCCTTATCCTTATTGTCCGTCGTCAGGTAGAGCTGGGCAATATTGTAAAACGTCGATTTGCGATTGTCGGGAGCGATATAGCCCTTGTCCAAAGCCTCATTCAGATCACGGATCGCACCGTTATAATCTTCGGTACGGATTTTAATCGCAGCGCTTAGCTGCAGCGCGGCGCCTTCTTCGTAGCAATTGAGCGTTTGCGCGCGCAGCGCATTCAACGCTTGCAGAGCCGCCGGCGCATTCTCATTCACCATCAGCTCTGTTTCAGCCTTGAGATAGTTCTCAGCATTCGCGGAACTAAACTGCGTTTCTTGACAGGCCTGCGCATTCGCTACGCCAACACCGAGCGACACCATTATGGCGGCAGCAGCTGCAGTTCTCATCACATTCTTCAACATACCGTTTCACTCCTATCCACCGTTTGGGTGGCTGACTTCCTTTGAACCGGAAGTTCCAGCTGATTTCAACCGCTTCAATCTATTTGTTGAAGCATTTTTATGACCATTATTCGCTCATAGTCTTACGGTTCCAGTTTAAACTCAATAGGGTAAACCACACCTGTCACAGTTAGCGCCCGACCGTGTTTAATTTTAGGCGCGAATTTCGACTTTTTGACCGCTTTTTCAGCCGCTCGTTTGAATATGGGGTCCGTGCAATCTGCAGACACGTCAAACGGCTCCCCTTTTGGAGAAACACTAAAGTATACATCGCAATCGCCTTGGACTCCTTGAGTCGCTGCACGCGGCGGATAAACAACAGTTGGCGGCGTAAGGGGTTGTAGATTGCGAACGATGACGTTTCCGCTCGCCATAGGCCTCACTTGGAGAAGATCGGGCTCGACAAATTGCTCGGGAACCGCACCTGAAAAACCTTCGATGGGTAAAACGATGTTCTGAACTGTTTTCACCATCGGTTCAGCGGAGGGCGGCGGCGCGAGCTCCTCCAGTTGAATTGGCTTCACCGTAACGGGAAGCTCCTCGGGGGCTTCTGGTGCCGCCAGATATTGATCAATTACGTATCGAACAGGCTCGGGCGGCGCGAAGTCGTCTACCTCGATTAACGCTTGCATTGCGAAGAATAACCCTACCGTCACGATGGCTGCGGGCAAAACGACAGCACTGAATGCTGCCCCCCTCTTTTGAGACGGATTGAAGGTTGAATTTGTGACCACGATAGATGCCATGCGAACCTCTTATGTAAATATATTACATGCAATATAGTTACATTGTCAAGGCAAAGATAAAGGGGACCTCCATCGAGGTCCCCTTCCCTATTTGGTTTTGAACTTCGCTACTGCTCGAGTGTGAACTGCAGTGGGTATACCACGTTCCGGCGCTCGGCGGCTTGGCCACGAATGATCTTCGGCGCGAATTCCACACGGCTCACCGCACGTTCGGCTTCGCGTTTAAACACGCGGTCGGTGCAATCGGCCTCGACATTGTAAGGCTTACCGCGCGTATCCACATCAAAGCGAACATCGCAAGAGCCTTCAATTCCGCGTTCTGCGGCTCGGCTTGGATAAGTCGGCACAGGTGGACGGATGGGCTGAGCATCCCGGTCTGAAATCGCAACTGGGTTCAGAGCGAGCGAATTCAAACGCGTGGGCGGCAACTCGCTAGGAGGCGCGCCTTGGATGTTAGGCGTCGGCAGATCGATGTCCGACTTACTCGCCGTCAGCTTTGGAGGTGGCGGCGGCTTGTCAGCATTGTTCAACTTGCGCGGCTTGCTGCGCGCCCGACGCGTGACAGCCTCTTCTTGAGCCTCAGGTGTGATGCTCTCGAGATTATATTCGCGCAGATTATCGGGTTCTTCAAAATCAGCGCTGATCAGCATACCCATGCCGCGAAACAGAATAATCGTGACAATCGCTGCAAC
>CALFRH010000469.1 GCA_937919225.1 uncultured Parvularcula sp. | reverse complement strand
CTTGAATCACCTTTCGAGACATTTGTGAATCCTGAATCCCCACAGACCCTAGAGCGCTTCGCGACCGAATATGGTCAGAGATCGGCGGAGTCAGCGCTCAAAAACAAAGACTTACAGCAGGTTCGCGATTCCAAAGGAACGCGAAATGCTGTAGTATCCCTGATGAAGTTGGAGATGGGCCCCGGAGCAAGTCCGGGGCGACAGCTCAAGGACGAGTCACTCTATTCGTACACGAAATGCTCTAAGCTTTATACGGTAAGCGATAGATTTGGGCAATCCTGCGCGGTTTGTGGCTAGTCCTTGCCGCCGTGGTGAGGTCTTATTCGGTCGTGAGCTGATTGAAGGCTTCATACTAGGCTATGTCATTGCTGACCGCGCCTATGATGCTGAGCATTTCCACGAAATCTTTTTTGACCTCGGGGCGGTCCCGGTGATCCCTCCCCGATATAATCGACGACCCCCATGCCTGCGACTGGGCCTCTACAAAAAGCGCAACTCAGCCGCAAGACTGTTCAGCAAAATGAAGCATTCCAGACGCCTCGCAACGCGCAATGACAAGCTGCTCGCTGACTTCATGGGGTTCGTCAAAATCGCGGCCATCGGATGAGTGGTCACATCCTGACCAGGACCTAGGGCACTTCAATTACGCGCCCCCCCTACAGCACCATTCCGTCTCCGATGATGAGATCTCCACCACCCCCACCCATCAGTAAATCTGCCCCATCCCCACCGATGAGGGTATCGCCAGCGCCACCACCCTCCAAACTATCTTGGCCTGCGTCGCCAAATAGATAGGACGATGCATTCGACAAACCGACCAGAATATCGTCGCCGAGACTCCCATCGACACCCTCGAAATTTGCGATGACGTCACCAGTGGCGTCACCGCCAAATACGGTGGAGGTGCCCAGGTTTATTTCAACAGCGAATTCAGAATCTGTATACTGTAATATGTCGCGCCCATCCCCACCGTCGAGAAAGTCGCTCCCGATACCCCCAATAATCGTATCATTGCCTGAACGCCCGAACAGACTATCGTCTCCCACTCCTCCATCCAAGATATTTGCAACCCCGTTTCCTCGAACGGTGTCATCTCCGGCGCCAGCATAGAACTCTTCCACCGTTGCGGACAGGCTTCCTGTTAATTCAGTAACAAGATTATAATAAAGGAAATTCTCTACAACACCGAAAGTGCGGCCGTCTGCTAATGTAAAGTCAAACTGGATCTGTACTGTACCGCCAGATAAGTCAGAGACCTGAGGGTTGATATCAAATCGGATATTTCCGCTCGAGAGTGTGACGCCGCCACCCGAAACGTCTGAAACAGAAACGATATCACCCCTGACAGGTTCATTCGTACCGAATTCAACCTTGTTGCTGAGATAGGCTGACTCTGTTTGTACCTGCACGAAATTTGGCCCGCCGAGGCGGCTATCCGCCCCCTTGATTAGGTCCACGTCTGCCGCCTGGGATCCGATATAGACGATAATGTCGGAGTCGGTGTCGTTCAGAATGCTAAGAACGCCGTTCGAAATAGCGTCTGTTGCGGTGTAAACTGGCATGGACCTGCTCCTCTCCCTATGTGCCGCCCACGTTACGGAGCAGCCGTTTAAAGTGCAAATGGATAAAACCTAGTTGGCGCCGACTTGGCGGTATCTTGATGACCAACCTTCAGATCGCTGCACTGATATCTGATTGCGAGTGTTGACCCGGGGTGAGAACAACCCTAGAACGATCACGATTTGTTCCGGAGGTTTGTTAACCTTGCGGGCACCGAAGTGATAAAGGGAACATGGCCATGCTGACGGCGAAGCAGCACGCCCTCCTCATGTTTATTCATGAGCGTATCAAAGAAACCGGCGTCTCCCCCTCCTTTGAGGAAATGAAAGCCGCTCTCGATTTGAAGTCGAAGTCAGGCATCCACCGGTTGATCACCGCCCTTGAGGAGCGGGGGTTTATTCGGCGCCTTGCCCATAAGGCGCGGGCGCTCGAGGTGGTGAAACTACCCGAAACGGCCACCGTCCCTGCGGGTGGTAAGAAAGCCGCTCCAGCGGCTCCCTCAAGAGGGTTTGTTCCCCACGTTATTGAAAATCCGTCCCCACCCTCACCTGATCCCTTCGACGGCATGACCGAATTGGCCGTTTTGGGTAAAATCGCGGCGGGGACGCCCATTGCGGCCATCCAGCATGAGCAAAACCGGGTGGCGGTGCCCCCCTCCATGATGCGAACCGGCGAGCATTTCGCACTGAGCGTAGAGGGGGATTCGATGATAGACGCCGGGATCCAAGCTGGGGACGCGGTGATTATTCAGCGCTGTGACGATGCCTCAAATGGTGAAATCGTGGTCGCCCTGGTTGAT
>CALFRH010000468.1 GCA_937919225.1 uncultured Parvularcula sp. | reverse complement strand
AACCGCCTTCGAAAAATCAAGCCCCCAAAGCAAACCAGCCCTCGCTGCGTACTGTTCATAGCCAATTCGACCCTCCTGCACGTATTGCGTCGTGCCAGAAAGAGTATTAGTTCCAATTATTTCTCCGGCCTGTGAAAGGCCGCGTAAAGACCAGCCAGCCAGCAGTTCTGATACACGAGCCCCATGCGTTGAAGAGTGAATTTGAACAACGCGCAATGCCGACAGAAAACGCGCTATGTCAAGTGCTGACCAGCCTATACCCCCTTCGACTGGACTATTGCCATAATCTGTCATTTCAAGCGTGACAGTATTATAGACCTTATTTGGCAATTTGTTGTCGAAAAGTTCCATTGACTGAAACGCTGTGAGAACCGCACCAATTCTGCGTTCAAACTCATCTTGCGAAATCAGTTCGAGTTGAAAGGCAGCTACAAGCGCAAGCAGGTGGGATCCTTGATCCCACAAAGTGGAAGAAGGAAAATCCTCAACAGAGTCAACCAAACCCGTTTGCTCACGAGTGTTTCTACGGATATACGACCACGCAATATTAGCTGCGGATATTTCCAAGGACGTCAAATCTCTCGAAGAAGCTAAGGGCAGAGATGAACTAGCATGTTTATAAATGTCGTCATTGCTAAAGTACACATAATTCGCCGCGCGATCAAAAAGGATTGATAACATGGCTGCAAGTACCAAGCCTAAAACAAAAATAAATGGAAGCAACAAATTTCCAAACTTTTGAAGATATATTGATATCATTACTTTAAATCCGGTTTACTTAAATTATTTTCAATTCTTGTAATCCTCTGGAGTGCCTACTCAGGGCTCCAATTCGCCATAAGAGCGACCCTTCCAACTATCAGTACGAGGAAAAATATCCAGAACAGGTTCATAAACAGCATCGAGAAACTGAATCCTTCTAAATGGTTTATGGTTGACCAGGCTCCGACGGCACAAACCGTAAACAATGCGGCCATCACACATAAACAAACAAAAAACGCAAATAAATCTGGTCGGCCTCCGGGTGCTTTGGGAGTGGCCGGAAACTTGATCCGGCGACCAAAAAGCACTTGGATGGCAGCAAGACACTGAATAGGGATAGTCGCAATAGAAGTAACTCGACCAACATAAGTATCGTACCTCCGGCATGCTAAGTACATCGTAGCTTCGTTCAAGATAAGGGCTGGAAGAACAGCAACCATAAAGTCAATAGAATAGGCGGATACTGGGCTTATACCGAAAAGCAAGCCTAATATTGGAGCTACAAGAAGTATTGAAATCCAGAGAATTGATAGATAACTCACGAACGTTGATAAATAGTGTGCGCGAACCTTCAGCGGTACTCTCTGATCGAATAGCGGGTTCGAGTTACAAAAAATGTCAAAAGTGCCGCCGGAATATTTCCACTTCTGCACTGCCCACGCATTCAATGACCATGGAGATAGCATTTTTGCTTCGACGTGGCGATGATACTTGGAAGTCCAGCCGCGCGTGTGCAGTTGAATTGAAGTGAGAATATCTTCAGAAACGTGGAACGCATATGGTTGAAGATCAAAAAGATGAGAAAGCCTCTGATTAACGGTTTCGGCGCGTACATTTCCGTTATATTGGTTGGTGGCCGACGAGATATTTTCTACTTTTTTTAATAGAGCATTTTCGAGTATTGCCGATCGCCGATGAATTGAGCCAGCTCCACAACAAAAGGACGCCGCATTACGGTCCCTCCGCCTTTGTATTACATCGAAAAAAAGTTCCGATTGAGATAGGAATGGATCTCTTTTAACCTGAAGAAGCGCGCGCATGTCATCCCATGACCGCGGCAAAGACTGTAAAATGTTTCGTGAGGCATTTGCTGATCTAAAGTCAGGGGCAGAAAACGGTATATCGTAAAACCAATGTGGGGTTTGGACCCAAGCAACTCGTTCATCATTAAAATAAGGCAGAGTATTGGTTAAGATGGATTGAAATGCCCGGGTGTCAGCATCCAGAATTAGAACGAAGTCACCGTTCGTTTGAAGAAGCGCATTTTTCAGATTACCAGCTTTATAACCTACATTTCCTGAACGCGAGATATAGTTTACATCAGTATCACGACAGAAGTCCGCAACACCTTCTTGTTGTCCGTCGTCCAATACAAATATTTCCACTATAATGCTTTGTGGAGCTTCAATTTTCTTTGCATCACTTATAGTTTCCGAGAGAACGTCGACTCCCTCATCGAAAGTTGTTATGAATACGTCAACTTTCGCGGGCTTGGCCCGAAGGTCATCTCTGGCCGCTCGGGGGGTGGGCTCAACGGGATCAGACCAAATGTCAAAGTAGAAAAGTATATTGGAGCAAACAACGAGGGATTCAGATG
>CALFRH010000467.1 GCA_937919225.1 uncultured Parvularcula sp. | reverse complement strand
CACATCCTTATGGGTTGAAATCCAAAAACGCCGGGTGAGCACAAGCTTCTGTCGAAAAAGTGGCACCAGACCCTGTCCTAGGAAGTATGGCAACACACCAATGCCGGCGCCATTCTCGATAATGGATCGCTGTGCACGGATCGATGAACTCGATATTGAAGGTTTCAAGTTCGGAGAAACCTCATGCAGATACTGTAGCTCTGGCGCAAAAATCAAATCGTCAACGTACCCAATAATCGTATGATGACTTAGGTCACTCACCCGCTTTGGTCGAGAAGCTGCCAAATATCGATCAGAAGAAAATAACCCAAGGCGGTACTCAGTCAACGGCTCAACAATAAGCCGGGGGTCGGATGGCGCAGATAGGGTGATCGCCACATCCGCCGCCCGTGTTGTCGGCGATAAAAAACCAGGCTCCGCCACAAGCTCAACCGCTATCCGACTCTGCCCGGATAGGAAATCAGGCAGCGCCGGCGCCAGGATAAAGGTTCCGAACCCCTCCGACGTGCTTATTCGAACCGTGCCACCGGTCTGCCCCGTGCCCGTCGCATCCCAAACAGACGAAATGGCGGTCTCCGCCTCTTCGCATTTCTCGAAAACCTGCCTGCCGATAGATGTCAGTCGCAATCCATGTGAAGTGCGCACAAATAGGGTCGCCTTCATCGCATTCTCAAGGCGCGCCACGCGACGGCTGACCGTTGCTACATCGGCACTTACGGTGACGGCAGCTTCTGAAAATGAACCACCACGAGCCGCGGCGATAAAGAACCGTAAATCATCCCACTGGACCATTATCATCCCTGACGTTTTGCAAACATGCCTTGCAAAATTGCAATTCTGCATTCGCAAATTTACAAGTAGAGTGCAATGAAAACCGTTTCGAAACGCGAACTTCTGGAAGCCATCATGACCGATTCCCTGGGACACTTTATCAACGGCGCCTCCACCGTCGGCAAATCAGACCGCAAGCACGATATCTACAATCCAACGACCGGCGAGGTACAGCACTGCGTCACGCTCGCAACAAGAAGCGAAATCATAGCAGCGACTGATGCCGCTGAGGCGGCCTTCCCGGCTTGGGCTGCAACCAATCCGCAAAGACGGGCGCGGGTGCTTTTCAAGTTCAAGGAACTGGTCGAAAAAGACTCGGAGAATTTAGCCAAACTCATCTCTTCTGAACATGGCAAAACCCTTCCCGATGCACGGGGAGAGCTTCAACGTGGCCTCGACGTTATCGAGTTTGCATGCGGAGCACCACACCTTCAAAAAGGGGGTTACACGGAGGGTGCTGGCGGCGGCATCGACGTCTATTCCATGCGCCAACCCATCGGCATCGGCGCCGGTATCTCTCCGTTCAACTTTCCGGCCATGATCCCGATGTGGATGTTCAGTATTGCCATTGCCTGCGGTAACACGTTCATTTTAAAACCGTCCGAACGGGACCCCTCTGTGCCGTTACGGCTTGGCGAATTGATGATGGAGGCAGGCCTTCCCCCAGGCGTCCTCAACATTGTCAATGGCGATAAAGAGTCAGTGGACGCTATTATTGAAGAGCCGCGGATTAAGGGCATTACTTTCGTTGGGTCCTCCGATATCGCCCAGTACATTTATGCAGGCGGTGCCGCCCATAACAAACGCGTTCAGGCCTTTGGCGGCGCAAAGAACCATCTGGTCGTTCTACCTGACGCGGATATGGACAATGTGGTCAACCAACTCATCGGCTCAGCTTATGGCTCCGCGGGGGAGCGGTGTATGGCAACGCCGGTCGCTGTACCCGTCGGCGACGAAACAGCCGAGCGCCTTCTAGAGGTCTTAAAACCGCGGGTTGAGGCCTTGCGTATCGGGCCATCTCTTTCTGAAGATTCTGATTTGGGCCCGCTCGTTACCGGTGCCCATCGCGACCGCGTCGCGCAATATATCCAAATGGCCGTTGATGAAGGTCAAGAATTGATCGTTGATGGTCGAGATTTTTATCTGGAGGGGTATGAAAACGGCTTCTTCCTTGGCGGCACGCTTCTAGACTACGCAAAACCAACGCACCAGTCGTACCAAGAGGAGATCTTTGGACCGGTCCTCCAAATCGCGCGAACCGCCAATTTCGAAGAGGCGATTGCCCTCCCCTCTCAACATCAGTATGGAAATGGTGTTGCGATCTTCACCCGAAATGGTGCAGCTGCGCGAGAATTTGCACAGCGGGTGAATGTCGGCATGGTCGGGGTGAATGTCCCCATCCCCGTGCCTGTAGCTTACCACACATTTGGCGGGTGGAAGCGGTCCGGCTTCGGTGATACCAACCAACATGGACCTGAAGGTTTTCGGTTCTGGACCAAGATCAAAACCATCACTCAACGATGGCCAGAAGATGTGCAGGCGTCTCAGTTCGTCATGCCAACCATGGATTAACCCCTATGCGAGACTTCAAAACGCTTTCGGTTGAGTTAAAAGATCGCATTGCGATTATCACCCTTAATCGACCTGACAGCCTAAATGCACTTAATACTGAGGTTATGGAGGAGTTAGCGACGCTAACGGCGGAGATTGATCACTCCCCAACCCTTGCTGTGAGTGTTCTGACGGGCGCGGGCCGTGCCTTCGCCGCTGGTGCCGATATAAAGGAGCTGCAATCGAAGTCCTTCTGCGACGTGTATGTGGGAGATGCGTTCGCTCAATGGGATCGCTTCGCAGCAGCCCGAAAACCTCTCATTGCTGCGGTGAATGGCTTTGCCCTTGGCGGTGGTTGTGAGCTGGCTCTCATGTGTGACCTCATCATCGCCTCGGATAAGGCGAAGTTTGGGCAGCCTGAAATCAAACTGGGCGTCACCCCCGGTATGGGCGGATCAATCAGACTGACAAAGGCTATCGGTAAGGCAAAGGCCATGGATCTTATTCTCACCGGACGGATGATTGATGCGGTGGAAGCAGATCGCATCGGACTCGTGAGCCGCGTCGTCCCCGATAACGAACTGATGGAGGTTGCGACCGGGGTGGCAAAAGAAATCGCCGCTTTTTCCATTCCTTCGATTATGGCGGCCAAAGAAATGACATCCCGTGCGCTTGAACTATCGACCACCGAAGGCGTGAAATTTGAGCGCCGCCTCTTCAATGGGTTATTCGGAACAGAAGATCAAAAAGAGGGCATGGCTGCCTTCGCAGAGAAACGCACCGCTCAGTTCAAAGACCGGTAATATCAAGGGAAGATATGGATTTTTCATTGAATGAGGAAAGGCAAGCTATATCCGATATGGCATTGCGCTTTGCCCAAGAGGAGCTTGCCCCGCACGCAGCTGAATGGGACGAACAGAAACATTTTCCCGTTGATGTCATTAAGAAGACAGCAGAGCTTGGCCTCGCCGCAATTTACACCCGCGAAGATGTGGGTGGCTCAAATCTTGGACGGCTCGACGCAGCATTGGTATTTGAGGCGCTATCGGAGGGATGCGTCTCTACTGCCGCCTATATCTCCATACACAATATGTGTTGTTGGATGATCGACCGCTTTGGCTCAGAGCAACTGCGCCAAAAGTACTGCCCTTCCCTGTCCAGCATGAGTCTTTTAGCCAGCTACTGCTTGACCGAACCAGGCTCAGGCTCTGACGCAGCGGCATTGCGTACCAAAGCCGTACGAGACGGTGATAACTATATCCTGAACGGATCCAAAGCCTTTATTTCAGGCGCAGGTGTGTCGGATGTTTATGTCGTCATGGTACGAACCGGTGACGAAGGACCCAAGGGCATTTCAACGGTTATTGTCGAAAAAGGAACCCCTGGCCTCACCTTCGGCGCCAACGAAAGGAAAATGGGGTGGAACTCCCAACCAACCGCAATCGTAACGTTTGAAGATTGCCGCATCCCTCTTACCAACCGTATCGGTGAGGAGGGCGAAGGCTTCACATTCGCCATGCAAGGTCTTGATGGCGGTCGCGTCAACATCGCTGCCTGCTCGCTAGGTGCTGCAAATGCGGCTCTTAAAGCTGCCCTAGCGTATACAGACGAGCGTCGTGCCTTTGGCGGGGCTCTTAGTAACCTACAAGCCATTCAGTTCAAGCTTGCTGATATGGCAACGGAACTGGAGGCAGCTCGTTCTCTACTCTATAAAGCCGCGTGGAAACTTGACGCCAAGGCGCCTGACGCGACGCGCTTTTGCGCAATGGCAAAGCGGTTTGTGACAGATGCAGGGTTCAACATCGTCAACGAGGCGTTACAAATTCATGGTGGATACGGATATTTACGAGATTATCCATTGGAGCGCATGCTGAGGGATGTACGGGTTCATCAAATTCTGGAGGGGACGAACGAGATCATGCGCATGATCGTCGCGCGGGACCTTTTGAAGGAGAACCGCGCGTGAGCGACGAGATCCTGTTTCAAAAGGTCGGCGCCTGGGGGCTCATCACCCTCACGCGGGAGAAAGCGCTCAACGCCCTTACGCTCAATATGGTAACCCGGATGCGGGAAACCCTTATGACATGGGCTGACGACCCGTCCGTCAAGGCCGTCCTTGTGGAGGGTGCCGGCGAGCGCGCATTTTGTGCTGGCGGCGACATTCGATGGCTACACGATACCGCCAAGAACAATCCTAAGACTGCATGCGAATTTTTCCGGACCGAATATCGTAACAACTCGCTCATTCATCATTACCCAAAACCTTATGTGGCCTTAGTTGATGGTATCGTGATGGGCGGCGGCGTCGGTATATCCGTTCACGGCGATTATCGGATCGTTGGAGATCAAACGCTGTTCGCCATGCCAGAAACAGGCATCGGCCTGTTTCCCGATGTTGGGGGCGGGTATTTTCTGCCCCGCCGCGAAAATGGATTTGGCCTCTATTACGCTCTCACCGGCGCACGCGGGAACGCGGCGGATTGCGTCGCAATTGGAGTTGCTACGCACTATACCCCTTCGGATCAGCATCAACGTCTACGCACGGACCTTCTAGATGCGACCTTAT
>CALFRH010000466.1 GCA_937919225.1 uncultured Parvularcula sp. | reverse complement strand
TGGTATTCGCAGAGCGCCTGGTTCAATTTCATCTGTCGCAGCATAAGTCTGTGGGAGCGCCCCCATTTCAGCGGATTGAACTTGTGGGCCGACCCGTATGGCTTTCATGATTTTCAATAACCAAATCCATTTCTTGAACGTGCTCCCAACCGCAAGGTTGGTTTCCGCCATGCCCGGATGCGCCGCAACGGCTCTTACGTCGCTTCCCGCAGTCGCCAGACGTCGTGTCAGCTCATACGTAAATAACAGGTTCGCCGTCTTGGATTGACCGTAAGCCTTTTGAGGACTGTACTCAGTTTCCCATTGCAGATCGTGGAAATTTATTCCGCAGAGCCGGTCTGCGCCTGATGCAACATTCACGATCCTTGCATCAGGTGAAAGCGTGTCGAAGAGTGAGCGGGTCAAAGCGAAATGACCCAAATGATTGATTCCGAACTGTGCTTCAAAGCCTTGCTTGGTGGTCTGTCGTTTAGGCGGCATCATAATGCCGGCATTGTTGACGAGCACATCTATTCTTGAAATGCCGTCTTCGTGCAATGCGGCCGGGAGCTTTGCCACGCTTTCCAGATCGGCCAAATCCAACGAATAGAGATCTACCGTCGCTTCACCATGTATCGCTCGGATGGCATTCAAGGCTTCGGTTCCTCGCGCCGCGTTCCGGCATGCCATGAGTACGTGTGCACCTTTTCCTGCCAGCATACGCGCCGTTTCGAAGCCGAGACCGATATTGCCCCCTGTGACGAGAACTGTTTTTCCGGTCTGATCCGGGATGCTGCTCTCATTCCAGTTCTTAATGATCGTCTGCTTCATTTATAATTCGCTCTTCCCGTCATCTGAGCTTGGACGCGTCCTTCCAGATCCGTCTGGCGCCAGCCGAATCTATCCTAGGTCTAACTGGCACGTTCAATTTTCACTGGAATTGCGCTCATGATCGGAATGCCGCTACGCTTATCGAAATCGCGATCATTGAATGACAAACGACCCGTATTGCCACCGGCGCCAAGGGGGTCATCGTTTTCATCGGGGTTGACACCCCAAGCGTGTGGAACGGACAAGCAGCCGCGTCTCACATCCGCTGCCTCAACCGCGACACATGTGATGGCGGCCCGGGCTGACTCGATTTTGACAATATCTCCGGCTGTTACGCCTACATCTAACATATCATCGGGATGCATGTATGCGGGGAGATGCGGCATACGCTTTCTTTGCAGATTGGATTCGTGCCAGTTCGAATTGTGGATCTCTTTAAGCCGACGGGAGATAAGGCGATAAGGAAATTCGGTACTGTCCTGATCAGAATCGAGCTGCTTCGCAACCTCAGTCAGTTCGTCCAGCATTGCTGGATGGCCAATGTTTAATTTTGTCGACCAATCATCCGGTTTCGGAGCAACAATTTCTGCCTGTCGACCCAGCACTTTACCTTCAAACGCTTCAGGATCATTGCGAACCTCTCGATGCGATACGGGGGAGCCATTCAATGTCGCGTCCCAAGCTTCGAGCGGGTCAGGTTGCGGACCACCCGCAGGAAAGACGGTTCGATGCAGTTCCGCTTTTTCAGGGTTGATGATCGCCTTCGTCTTGACCGAGAGATTCAGATTCATCGCCCCGGCCATGGCATGAAAAAACTCAAACTCTTCACAAAGGTCAGAGTCTTCTGGCGTTTCCAATATTGGATCGCAAACTTGCGCGTAGGGTTCCTCATAGCCCCAGCCGCCGCCAAAGTTACCGATAAACTCGTTCAGCGCCGTGGTTCCATGCGTCTCGTAATGAATTTTCGGTGCAATGACATAATCGGCCAATTGACCGGTTTTCGAAAGACGCGGATCGAAACACACAAGCAGATCGAGGGCTTGCATCGCTTCATATGTTTTAATCTGGTCCGGCCAGGCCAGCATCGGGTTTCCGCCAAGGACCAGCAATGCTTTGATTTGTCCGGCTCCGGGCGTCAGGAGCTCGTCGGCGAGAGCCGCCGTTGGCAGTCCCGAAATGCTCTCTTCCAGGCCTCTCACACGTAACTTCGTGCCAAACCCCCAAGCCGGTATCGAGCCCGAACCGGCCGCAATGGCTGGGAACCCCTCAATAAAAACGCCCACATTTCGTTTGAGCTCACCCGCGCGGCGCCAATGCCCTATCAATGTTAGAATGACCTTGCTCATGTATTCAGCGGCGTTGCCGAAACCGGACATGTTTGCACCTGTGCCGCAGCTAATATCCGCTTTTTTAAAGGATCCGTAGAGACGCGCCGCCTCTACGAGCTGTTCTGCGGGAACCCCCGCAAGCTTTGCAACAACGTCCGGCGTAAACGGAGCGAGTGTTTCTTTCAGCGCCGAAAAGCCTTCCACTTCCTCACGCAAAAAGGCCTTATCATAAAGGTCCTCCTCAATGATTTGCCGGGCGATACAGGCAAGAATCGCTGCGTCACACCCCGGTCGGCACTGTAAGTGAATATGAGCTTTTTTGGCGACATCGGTGACTCGCGGATCGATCACAATCAGTTTCATGCCGCGTTTTAGAGCCGCATGCAGGTTCTTGGCGGGGTTCATCCCCAAGCCGCCATTCATGGAGACGATTGGGTTGGTGCCGACAAGCATCAAGCCATCCCACTCCGGATGCCTGTAGCCTCCAGCCAACCATTTGCCATGCAACGCTCCTGAGATGCCTTTGCCAGGCTGATCGATCGTGACTGATGTAAAGATCTTTGGTGATCGTATGGCCTCCATGAGAGCCAGAGCGAAAGCTTGGGCTGGGAAAGTGTTGTAACCAAACGTGCCAATGTAAATCGCGATTGATTCTGGTCCGTGCTGTTCTGCTATCGCGCTCAATTTTTCTGCCACGTCTCGGGCCGCGTCGCGCCATCCAATCGGGGCAAGCTCCCCATCACTGTCTCTTTTGAGCGACCGGGTGAGTCGCGTTGAAAAACTATGATAGTTTAGAAGCTCGCGCCCTCGAATACAGGAATAGCCAGCATAGGCAGGGTTATACTTGTTTCCGTGAGTCGCGATTGGACGACCGCTCTCATCAAAGTCGACGATCAGACCGCACTGCGCATGGCAGGAGCGACAAATGACGTGCTTTCGAATTGCATTCATGGATTGCGTTCCTCCCCGGCAAGTCCTCGTGGCGCTCAGCGTTTACATCTGATCGGCACCCATAATAAACAGGATAGACTGTTTGTTTTGTGTTGTCAGCCCCTGTTAGCTAAGCCATACTGCTCATCCACAATGAGCGCTCGAATTGGATGGGGACGTCGCTTCATCTCATGCGGGTAGATATTGGAAACTCAATCGTGCCCCCACCTTCCCCCGTCAAGGAAACACCGCGAAACGGCTCGAATCTGAGCGCAAACTATGCCTTAGCGATGCTCTTCATCGTGATGATGTTGAACTTCTTAGATCGGCAAGTGATCGCAATTTTAGCCGAACCGGTGAAACGGGATCTCGGCCTCTCTGATACGCAGCTCGGTCTCATGAGTGGCCTTTCATTCGCTGTGTTTTACACAACCCTTGCCATACCCGTAGCTGCGCTTGCGGACCGATGGAATCGCAGCAAAATCATTGCGATCGCGCTCGCAATCTGGTCCGCAATGACTGTGCTGTGCGGGTTCGCCGCCAATTTCGTTCAACTCTTTCTAGCGCGTATTGGCGTTGGGATTGGCGAAGCCGGTTCAGTGCCCGCATCACACTCTCTCATCTCAGATCTCTTTCCGCCAGAGCGACGCGCTGGTGCGCTTGGCATGTTCGGGATGGCAATACCGATCGGCGCCTTTATCGCATTTGCCGGTGGCGGATGGATCGTGGAGAATGTGAGCTGGCGCGCGGCATTTATGGCAGCCGGCGCGCCTGGTCTGCTGGTCGCAGTATTGATTTGGATCACCGTAAGAGACCCTCGCGGAAACATTGCGTTGCGACAGGCACTCCAGCCAGACCCTAATCGCCTATCACTCAAATCGGGTCTGGCAGCTCTCTCCGGGAAGTCTGCATATTGGCACATCATTGCAGCCGGAACGCTTGTTCAATTTGTCGCCTATGGGTTTGGGAGCTTTTACGGAAGTTTCTTTGTTCGGGTCCATGGTATGGGATATGCCGAACTCGGCTGGAAGCTCGGACTAATGGTTGGAATAACTGGCGGGTTTGCGTCTTGGATTGGCGGCCTAGCATCAAACCGACTACTCAAACGCTCCATGGCCGCACCGCTCAATGTAAACGGGCTGCTGCTCGCTTTTTCAGTCGGCCCGGCGATTTATGGTCTCTACACACCGAGTGAAAATTTCGCCTTGGTGATGTTTGCCGCGCCTGTTTTTGCCGCGAGTTATTATTTCGGGTCAACATTCGCAGCTATCCAAACCCTTGCCCGGGACGAAACCCGAGCCTTTGCTGTCGCACTTTACTCGCTGATCGCAAGCCTAATCGTGCTTGGCCTTGGACCCGTATTCGTCTGGATCGTCTCGGACCTATTTGCGTCTTATGCAACGAATAGCATGTCCGATTCACAGTCTGAGGCCTCCTGCTTGCGCCAAGCCATAACACTTCTCCTGCTCGGCAATCTATGGGCGGGAGCACACTATTGGTTTGCGGGGCGACGCATGGCGAGCGATGCTCAGAGCACTCTCGAAGGTAACCAAATTAGTCCTTGAGTTGTTGATGTTCCGTCACACCAGCTCAGCGAAAATCTCACAAGAAGAATGCACCAAAGTTCAGACGAACAGTCCAAACACAACAACGAAGCGTTACAAATTCCGCACCGGCACGCTATCGATTGGTCATTTGTTTGGTCCAGTCTCTATCCCGGGTCTTTCTTCCCATCCTTGACCTCTGAACTGTTGATCCCGGATAATTTTGTAGCTTCACGATCAGCATCGCAGATTGGTGGTCTAAACGCTGGCTCTGTGTCTTCTTTTGCTCGCGAAACGGATCTGCTCAGCGTCTTGGATTTGTCACGCGGAGCATATTGAAAGAGACCAGAGGAAACTATGGATCAGACCCGCGGCTACTAATTTCAAAGCTGTGCTTTCCGCGCCAGCTCAAATCGCCTAAGACTCTTACTAAACCGAAACAAATGGCAACCGAAATGACAACAAATACAATCTGGTATCTCCGTAAACGGCCAGTGGGTGAGGTCGCTCCCGATGATCTTGAACTGGTCACTGAAGAGATGGCGCCGCTGGCTGAAGGACATGTCCGCGTCCGCACAATTTATCTCTCACTCGACCCAACCAACCGGATCTGGATGAGCGACATGGATGCCTATTTACCGCCGGTAGAGATCGGCACACCGATGCGGGGTGGTTCGATAGGTGTGATTGAAGAGAGCCGGTCTGAGAGCGTGCCGGTCGGCAGTATCGTCAATACTGGGCTTGCGATTTGGGCGGCGTATAATGACTTGCCCGGCGAAGGCGTGAATGTGCTGCCTGCGATACCCGGACTACCCCTAACCGCTTTCATGGGACCGCTTGGTGCGACAGGCATGACCGCCTATTTCGGATTGACTGAAATTGGTCAACCCAAAGCGGGCGAGACTCTGGTCGTCTCGGCGGCCGCGGGTGCTGTAGGCTCTATGGTTGGCCAGATTGGTAAGAACATGGGATGCCGCGTTGTGGGTATAGCAGGATCTGACGAAAAATGTCGCTGGCTAACCGAGACGGCAGGTTTCGATGCAGCGATCAACTACAAGGTCGAAGACGTTGGCGAAGCCCTCGATCGTCATTGCCCGGACGGGATTGACATCAATTTTGAAAATGTCGGCGGTTCGATAATGGAAGAGGTGATTGCGCGTCTCAACGATTTCTCCCGTATGCCGCTGTGCGGACTGATCTCAACTTATAATGCTGACCCTGATGAGAGCACCGGTCCAAAGAACTTTGCCAATCTTTTGATGCGCCGGACCCTGGTGCGCGGCTTTATCATCATCGACTTTCTGGACCGCTTCGCTGATGGCTTCGCTGCGATGGCCAGTTTGTTGATGGACGGAAAACTCCAATACGAGACAGATATTGTCGAGGGTTTGGAGACCGCACCCACCGCGCTCGCCCGACTCTTTGAAGGGAGAAATTTGGGGAAGCTGGTGCTTAAGGTGAGTGACGAGCCTTGAAGGCCGATACATTCGGCTAAGCCAGTTTAAAAGATATATGCCTCATGGTTGCGACCGACGTCGTCGCTCTCGTCGGTACATTCAGCGCGATTGAAAACGGTGGACTTGTATTTCGTTTGCGCGCGCAGCGAAATTTGGAATAGGCCGAACAACATGCGGATACAATCAGCGCCGGAACGATGGTTATTGTAATTGCCTGCAGTAGATTGCGCTGGACGGCAAAATCCGAAAGCAAGCCTGCGATCAACGGACCCAAGGCAGAAAAGATCGAAACCAGGAAGCTCCAGATTGCAAAAATCCTCGCGCGAAGGGGAGCCGGAATTAGATCCTGTAGCATGGTTGGCACCAACGCATTTGCTGTCGCTGTGATAAACATGAATACGCCGACTGCGGTAAATGCGTAATCAATACGCGAGACGACAAGCATCGAGACCGAGGCGGGAATAGCGATCGCGGCAGCGAGCCCCATGATGGCCGGTCGAGATGAATACCCATGATAGCGCTCCAGCAAACGATCCAAAATTCCTGCAGCCGGAATACTTCCCG
>CALFRH010000465.1 GCA_937919225.1 uncultured Parvularcula sp. | reverse complement strand
AAAGAAGATTACAAAAAAAGACGGTGAGGCGAGCCAACCCAGCCGCGAAATGCTTGAGTAGGCATCTAACCTGGAGTTTGATCTAGCGATCAATCGATTTTGAACATCGATCCTAATATTGGCAACTAATATGTGTCGCCACATATTATGTATCTATACTGCGAAAAATCTCAACTTTCCTCAAAGAATTCTATAGTATTATTCCGTATATTTTCTGGGTGTACGTAAATACGGCCCACCCCCTCAAAGAATTTTATGCTGTTCTTTGTAAGGATTGATCGGACAGTATCTAAACTTCTCACAGCAATGGAGCACCCGACGATAGAGGGTGGAACATCATTTAGGTGCAGTGGAATGTCAGGATAAGTTTCTGAAAATCCGTTAAGAGATAGAATGCGAAGCTCAATATCCCGTTTCTTTATGACAGCGCAATGATCGCTCTCTTTCGAGATAGGGCTGTCATAGACTCTCGACATAAATGCCGCATCACGATCAATATCTGGTGAAACCGCTGTGATGGCGGCAAGATGTGTTGCGGTATTGGGGTGCGAGGTGAAAGCAGGGTGCGCGTACGCTCTCACATTCTCTGATTCAAACAGACCAAAACTGAATGGCGACTTTCCGTATCCGGGTACGCACACCGTTGCTTCGGTGCGGATTTCTTCTGCCGTTTTGGGGTCAAGCCAATATACCGGGTTTTCCTTTCCCCCAATATGCAAATCAGGGAAAATGAAGAAACCGAACTCCCTCATCTCTTCTTTTGCGCGTGCTACATCGTCTGAACAGTGTACGATATATTTTGGACCCTCAGCGCCTATGAGAAATGACATCAATCCCTGCATATGGAAATTTTCCGTGGGCATCTTGGAGAAATCGCACTCCATCAGCTCTAGATAATTCGCCACATCCTCACGCCCACCGTCGGGCCCGTCAAACAGGACCATGTGATTTTGAAACGGTCCTGTTGGTTTGCCCGACGCCGTTAGTCGTGGCGGCGCTACGGCAAACCCAAGCCGCTCATAGTCCGCGGCGGCCGCATCGCGATCAGCGACCCTTATCATCAAATGATCTATGTCTATAATCCCGAAGGCCATTGGAAAATTTCTCCTTGGTGGAAAATTGCTTAAGAAAAGTGCGCGTTCAACTTTTCGATAAATAAATCGGTTGCGTCAGCGTGAACATGATGCCCAGCATTTTCCACGATGACTTCCTCAACGGGGCCGGGAACCAGCGATTTAACGTCCGCTCTGCCTTGATCATTGAGAAAGCCTATAATGTCGGGATCGGACCAAAAAATGAGCGTTGGCCTGTGAATGTTGGCAAGCGCATCTCGTTGATTGAATCCCTCGCTGAATGTTGGGGCGAGGGCGCCTTCCAGCGTCGCGAGGTCCATATGCACAAAGTCGGTAGCAATAGTCTTTGCAATGAATTTAGGCGCCTCCATCTCCGAAAGCGTTGTTAACTCACCTCCCAGCAACTTAATGCATCCCTTGGTGAAACGTTCATAGGCTTCACTGCCCGGGGGCGGCAGAGCATTGAAATCCCTCAGCTTTTGGAGCATTTTTGCCAACCCAATGATGCGTCTCTCCGGCTGCTCAGGATTTGGATTAACCCTGAAGGGTATCGTATTGTGCAGGCGCTCCGTTAGTTCTTCGAGAGACCATTCCTTTTCACGCGACTCCGCCACGGCATCTAACATAGCCTTGAAAATATGCCGCATCCAGAAGGAATCTTTGCCGAATACTGCCCATTCTGTTATCAGTATTGGCGGATCTTCTAGGCTAACCGATTTAACAAGAGCATTAGCCGACGACGCTAGCTTGACGGCAATCAAAGCGCCAAGAGAGTGGCCCGCTACGTTACAGGGTTCGCCGATGACAGTTTCGATGAACTGTTCAGCATCTTGAGCATAGTCAATAACTCTATACTTCCTATCTTCTGACCAGCCCGTTTTTCCGTGGCCGCGCAAGTCGCATAGATAGATGTGATGGTGACGACTGAGAGCATCGAGAACAGGTATGTAGTTTTGCCAAACCTCATTCACACCAGAAATTAATAGGAGTGGTGGGCCATTGCGCGGTCCCTCGACATAAAACGTCGCCAATCCATTTATCATGACTTGGTGACCGTTAAAGCCGGGCACTGATATCGGATTACCCTCTTTATCAACGAGTTCCGTGTTCATCTGTAAGGTACCCTAAGAATTATTTGATGATAAGGTGATATTTAGTCAGTTACAGTGGGGAGCCTTAAACCGATATCTTGTATTGACGGTATTCAAACCAACGCGATGACACGGCCAGGCCCCCCCGTGCAGCCTTGAAATTTCGGAGCGCCACCAATCAGTGTCGCGCCGATTGGCGGTAATGCGCCCAGATTGGCGACGTTTTCAATGCCGTAACGTCCAGATGGAAGCCATTGATAGTGAAAGGGAAATTCCGTACTGCACCCATAGTCAAGCGACATCGTATCGACAACCGCACCGCATACATCGCGGTCGGCAATTAAGAATTCTGCGACATCACCGTGAAATCCAGGAAAGTGCAGCGTACCTTCGCTATCTTCGCCGCGAAATTTCTCGGTGCCGATATAGCTTTCCCAACCGGAAAACATCGCGACACACGCTCCTTTCGGGATGGTACCGTGCTCATGTTCAAATGCGGCGATATCGTCCAGCGATAGGCGGTAATCCGGATCTTTAATAGCCTTAGCCCGTATATCGATGACTGCTAACGGACAAACCAGCTCTTCAACGGGAACCTCGTCAATGGTATTTCCCTCTTCGCTATAATGAATTGGCGCATCAAAGTGTGTGCCGACATGCTCATAGTAGGAGATACGCTGAAGGTTAAAGCCGTCTTTTTCAAAGGTCCGTACCGTCTCCGTTTCAAACGCAGGACCGAAAAAGGAAGGAAAGTCCGGCGTCAAGCGATGCGTTAGATCAACGACACGACTAAAGGAGACGGGGATGTCTTGGCGCTCACCAAAGGAAACGGACGACGGCGCGCCGTCAGGATCGCCTTTAGCCGCTGCGGCATGAACAGGTCGTCCGCTCGATTTAATCTTGTCAATGATATGGGCGTTACACATGGCCTGGCTTTTTCCTTAAGGGCTTAAACGTGCGCAAGATCCGTCACTGTTCGCTCGTCTTCCGCATTGCCTGTGTTGAGGGTTGTCGCTGGCTCTAGGAGCATGACTTCACACACATCGCCGAGCGCGACGGGACAGTGTTCAACCCCGTGTGGGACGACGATAAACTCACCTTCTTCAATGACTTCGTCGCGATCACGAAATTTCATCAGTACGCGACCTTTGTGAACGAAAAAGAGTTCATCTTCAACTTCGTGATAAT
>CALFRH010000464.1 GCA_937919225.1 uncultured Parvularcula sp. | reverse complement strand
GTTTGTGTGACAATGCCGCAGAATATCCTGTTTTCGCGTTGCCATCCGGGGATAAAGAAGGTTAAAAATCAACGTGTTGAAGACGGTTCATGATGCCCAAATGTCGTTGGATGATAGTCGGTGCATGAGCGAATAGGCAGGTTTTGTTGGCTGGCCGTTTGGAACTGCTAAGATCAAATCTGCTTTGGATAAAAGGGGAATTTATGTGGCTGGAGTAATTAATTCTATTGCGAAAGGTGTGGCACTGCTCGCCCTTGCCATTCTCACGGGGTGTGGTGCAGTGGACCGAGAGCTTCCCCCATCGCCATTTGTTTCGCCAAATGAAGGCCCTGGGGTCGACTATGTCATCGGCCCACTGGATTCCCTCACAATTTTCGTATGGCGCAACCCGGAGCTGACCACCTCTGTAACGGTTCGTCCCGATGGCCGCATTTCAGTGCCGTTGATTGAAGATCTCGCGGCAACCGGAGAGACACCAACAACTCTAGCGCGGTCTATCGAAGAAAAGCTGTCGGTCTATATTCAAAATCCGATTGTGACTGTCATTGTCAGCGGATTCCAAGGGCCATTTGCCCAGCAGGTTCGCGTTGTCGGCGCGGCTGCCAATCCGCAGGCCATTCCTTATCGGGCCAATATGACATTGCTGGACGTTATGATCGCTGTTGGGGGGACGACGGAGTTTGCTGCCGGCAATCGGGCGCGTTTGGTGCGCTTTGAAAGAGAAAGCGCCCAACAAACGGAATATGGCGTGCGCCTGGATGATCTTCTCAGAGACGGGGATATCTCGGCCAATGTGCGCATTGAGCCCGGTGACGTCATTATCGTGCCGGAAAGCTTTTTCTAGCTAAGAAGGGGAGAGGCGAAGCCATGGTTTCGCCTCGAATGCGTATTTGAGGTTTGGATCAGCCGTTGTGGTTTTGGGTTGGCTAGGGCTTAGTCCGGATGGCCCGGCAGATATTTGGGTGAAAGTAGGAGTGCGGCGATGAACGCCTATATCGAACAGCTAACAACCGTTCTTTACGGCGTGTGGCGAAAACGCTGGTATGGGTTGGTTGCCATGTGGCTGATCTGCGTTCTTGGCTGGATCGTGGTTGCTCTCATTCCAGATAAGTATGAATCCTCCGCACGCATCTATGTCGATACAAATTCGGTTTTAGGCCAGGTTATGGGTGACCGTGGCATGAGCAGTACCGCGCTGCGCCAAGTCTTTGCCATGCGCAGGACACTGGTCAGTCGCCCGAACCTCGAGAAGGTTGTGCGCCGTGTCGATCTCGATCTGACCACGGAAACAGATGCGGAGATGGAAAAACTGATCACCGAGCTGTCGAAGAATATTCGTATTCGCAGCGAAGGCGATGATCTGTTTTGGATATCCTATGTCAGCGGCTCCACTGACTTTTCCGACCGCGAGAACGCCGAGCTTGCCAAGCGGATCGTCCAAAACCTCATTGCGATCTTCTTTGATAGCGATGTGATGGAAGGGCGCGACGACATTGCAAATGTGCAGCGTTTTCTGGAAGATCAAATCAAGGATTATGAGCGCCAGCTTGCGCAAGCAGAGCGGCGGCGCGCTGAATTCAAGCGTGAAAATCTCGGTCTCCTGCCCGGCGACCGCAATTTCCTCTCGCGGATCGAACGCAACCAACAAGAGCTTTCTAAAACAGAAGATCAGCTCAATGAGCTGAGCCTCAAAGTGCAGGAGCTCGAGCGCCAAAAGCAAACTGTATCTCCCGTTATGACGTCAACGGGTCTTGTAGGTGGTTCACCGATTGGAAGCGTCCAGGCCCAACAACTACAGGCTCTTCAAGCGCAGGTGGAGGATCTTCTCGCGCGTGGCTATACCGATAAGTACCCGGATGTGGTTACTCTCAATCGCCGTATCGAAGATCTGAAGGAAAAGCTCAAATCCACGCCAGCAGATGACCCAGATGCCAACATTGGGCAAGGCCAGGCGAACCCCGTCTTTACCGATATTCAGCTGCAATTGGTGCGCACGCGAACCCAAATCGCCAGCCTCAATGGGCGCCGCGAAAAGCTTCTTGCTGAGATTTCGGATTTAAAAGACGCGGCCAAAGATGCCCCGCTGGTTGAAGCGGAGATGGCGAATTTGGACCGAGACTACAATATCCTGCAGTCAAAATATAACGAATTGATTGTTAACCGCGAGGAAGCGAAACAGTATCGCGAGATCAATAGCAAAGCGGACAAAGTGAAGTTCCGTATCATTGATCCGCCAGAAGTGCCATTAACACCTGTGGCACCAGACAGGCAGCTCCTCCTGACGATGGTTCTGGGTGCTGGCCTTGCGGCCGGCCTTGGTATCTCCTTCATCTTTAGCCAGCTGCAATCCTCCTTCGCAACGATGGAGCAGCTGCGCCAGACGTTTGCTATGCCAGTCTTGGGCAGCGTCACGTCAGTATTGTCGGATCAGCAAAGATCGCAGCGTAAATTGGAAGTGTGGGCCTTTGGCGTGCTGTTCTTTGCTGTATTTTTGACATATGGCGCCGTCATGTTGTGGGAGCTGACCCAGCAATTGGGCTCAAATATTGCGTAAACCGCTCACTGCGTAAGTGTGAGAGCGTTGTCTTTAAGACTTGGAAAGGTGCTGAACGATGGACAGCAAAGATAATCAAAAGAATGCTGCTGACCGCGATCAGTCGGCCTCTTTGTTAGAGCGTGCAGCTGAAAAACTGTCGACAACACCTGCGGTTGATACCTCGCTATTGAAACGGCGACCAGCGGCTGCTGCTGAAGCTTTGCCAGCGAAAGAGCCAGTCCAAAAATCGGGCTCCCAGAGGCGTAGTCGCCGCGGCGACATTGATTTGGTCTCGCTCCGCGAAAATGGCTTTATCGTGCCCGATGCGCCGACCACAACAACGGCTGAGGAGTTTCGCCTTATCAAGCGCCAGCTGTTGTCTCGTGCTTTCGACTCGAGCAACGGAAATGGTATCAAGAACGGCAATCTGATCTTGGTCTGTTCCGCGCAACCCAATGAAGGCAAAACCTACTGCGCCATTAACTTGGCGCTTTCAATGGCGTCGGAACGTGACAACACAGTGTTGCTGGTGGATGCTGATTTCTCAAAGCCGGAGATATTGACGACCCTTGGCCTAGAGGGTGGCAAAGGGCTTGTGGACATTGTGACCGATCCGAGCCTCGATATGTCGGATTGCTTGATCCGGACAAATATCGAGAACCTGTCTGTTCTGCCGACAGGGCGACAGCATCATCTCACGACGGAGCTCATTGCATCGGATCGGATGGGGCAAATTGTGTCTGAGATTGCTGCACGCTACCGCGATCGGCTGGTGATCTTTGACAGCCCGCCGGCGCTGGCCAGCAGCGCAGGCTCTGTGCTTGCCATGCACGTCGGTCAGGTTGTGTTTGTTGTTGAAGCCGACAACACGACCGAGTCTGAATTAAAAGATGGGCTGTCGATGGTCAGTGCGTGTGGTGAAATCAATCTCTTGCTGAATAAAACCAGCCTACATAAGAAAAACCGTCGTTTTGGTAACTACTACGGTTACGGCAGCTAACGATACGCGTGTGGGGCTAACGCAAATGCGGGGCTATAATGGAAAGGGGTCAGCTGTGACCAGGCGATCGTCAGGTTCGCGACGCGCCCGTTGGCGCGCTAGTACCGCCTTTGCGGCTTTGATTGGTTTGACGTGCGGACCCATCGCCGTTGCTGAAATTCAGGTCACACCGCGTCTTCAAGTCCGTCAAACATGGACTGATACCGGTAACCTAGACCGGATTGATGGTAACAACGGAGAAGTGATTAGCACCATTTCTCCTGGCGTGCAGATTGCCGGGCAAACAAATCGCGTTCAGGCTTTTATCGACTACACTTTAAATGGTCTGATTTTTTTCCGGGACAGTAGCAACAGCGATATTCGCCATCAGCTCAATGGCCGTGTGAATACCGAAGTCATTAATGATCATTTTTTCGTCGATGTTAGGGCGAGTGTACGCCAACAATTTAATGATTTCACAGGGCAGGTCACAAACGTCCAACAGAACTTTACGGAAAACAGACAGACTATTCAGACCTACGCGGTTTCGCCCTCTTATAGGGAACAATTTGGCTCTTTTGCTACCGCGGATCTGACCTACACCTATTCTGTCACAGAACAGGAACGTGAAGGGGATGTGGGGGCTCCCATCGGCTTTAACTCTGATGGGCGAGGCCAAGACGTTAATTTTCGATTAAACAGTGGCCGCGCATTCAACCGTTTGAATTGGACATTCTCATCGCGTTACCAGACAAATTTAAGGACATTCCAAGATCTGCGATTTGAAACCTGGCGGACACTGTTTGATGTAAGATATGACCTTGGCCGGAGTACGTCTCTCCTCGGAAGTGTGGGCTATGAGGAATTTGACGACGATACCCTTCTTGACCCTATTGAGGGTGTAACCTGGGACGTTGGCCTTCGTCTAAGCCCCGGCCCACGCACTGAGATTGAAGGCCGTGTTGGTGAGCGGTTTGACGGCACTGTCTTCTCAGGACGACTATCATATGCCTTCTCAGCCAGTGATCGGCTAGTTGCCAATTACTCTGAAGACCTAACGGTACCAAACCGCAATAGGCTGAATTTGTTCGATCAAGTTCTGGATGCTGATGGTGATGGAATCCCGGATTTGATTCCCGACGATAATGAAATTCTTGGTCCTGACGTCTTTCTGACAGATGCCGTTTTTCGACAAAAACGAGCGTCTTTGGCTTTTGTCCGTCAACTTCGCAAGACAACTTTGAGCGCACAGGTGTTTTGGTTTGATCGGGAGTTCCCAGCTGAAAACGATTTTTCAGCGGATAGCTACGGCGGTACGATTAACGGTCAATATCGCATCGATGGCGCCCAGAGCGTATCAGCGCAGCTGATCT
>CALFRH010000463.1 GCA_937919225.1 uncultured Parvularcula sp. | reverse complement strand
GCGGAACATATTGCGTTCGACATCGGCGCATTAGAGGCCTCAAAAGCGCTTGCCGATCTGATCGATGCCCCTTTGATTTACAGTAACTATTCTCGCCTGGTAATCGACTGCAATCGATATCCGGGAGACGAGGCGTCAATTGCCACTGTCAGCGATGGTATACGGATACCAGGCAACGTCACCGCCACACTAGAAAATCGCCAGGACCGCGTGAGAGAGATCTTTCACCCCTATCATGAAGCCATTTCTGCACGTATAGAGAGTTTTATCAATCTTGGTACGTTCCCTGCTCTTCTACTCATTCATTCTTGCACGCCGCAATTAAACGGCAGCCGACCAAGAATATGGGATATCGGCATCCTGTGGGCGCTAGACGGTCGTCTTGCCCTTCCCGCTATGGACTCTCTTAACGCGTCGGGGAACTATGTCATAGGGAACAATGAGCCTTACCATTTAGACCTTGGGGTCGACTATACAGCCTCTGAACATGCTCTCAGGCGGGGGTTGCCACACTTGGAAGTTGAGTTTCGACAAGACCACCTCACGAAAGAGGGCGGGCCTGAAAAATGGGCGGATATCCTATATGATAGTATAAAACCAACCCTGTCGAGTAAGAACCTTTTCCAAGTGGAACGATACTGGCCTATTCTAAACACTTAAGTACTTTTATTTTATCCCATTACGTATTTTTTTACTTCATTACTCTCGCGTGCATAGGGATCATTTTTGTGTAAAGGAGCTAACATGCCTGATAAAAACGATAAAAACGGGGAAACAGAAAACTCAGCGCTCCTTATGCTGGGCTGGACCGATCTTGTCGGGCTCGTTCGTGTGCGCGGCGTTCCTGTAAGCGCGCGCGATGTGACGATAACCCGCGGCCTCGGCTGGGCTGCGGCGGGTCAGGCGATGACCCCTTTTGGCGGCATTGCCCCCAACCCCTGGGGGGCCACAGCCGAGGTTCAGCAAATTCCAGTGCCGGAGACCGAGGTGACGATCGTAGACGCATCGCAGGAGCCTATACGGTTGATCCTAACCCGGTCTGAAACAAAAGAGGGAAGCCCCTGGGAATGTTGTCCACGAACCTTCCTCGCGGACGCTCTTGAAAAACTGCGAACAGAATATGGCTTAACCCTCAAGGCAACTTTCGAACACGAATTTTCCATCACCCATCGCGATCTCATCCCCACAGAAGCGACCTATACCTTCGCCGCCTACCGCCAAACCGCCCCAATTATTCACAACATCGTCGCCGCCCTCCAGGAGGCGGGATTACCGCCACATGCAGTTGAACCCGAGTTTGGCGCAGCTCAGTTAGAGATAAGCTTCTCCCCCGCTGACGGGTTAAAAAGCGCCGACGAGACAGTCTTGGTACGCGAGATTATACGCGATATTGCCGCTCAAAACGGGGCGGCGGCAACCTACGCTCCCAAACCGGCGCCTCACGCCGTTGGCAATGGAATGCATATTCATTTCAGCCTTTGGAACGCAGAGACGGACGCTCCCATATCCTACGATTCAAATGGAAATTACGGATTAAGTGAAGAGGCCGCGTGCTTCGTCGCTGGTGTCACGCGCCACGCCAAAGCGCTTTGTGCTATCACCGCCCCCTCGCCATTGTCTTACATGCGGTTGCAGCCACATAGCTGGAGCTGTGCCTATAAGAGTTTCGGTGTACAAAATCGCGAATGCGCTGTGCGCGTTTGCCCACCTTACGCAAAAGACCCTGAAGGGTACGCAAAGGCGTTCAATTTTGAGTACCGTATCGCTGATGGTACGTGCAACCCATATCTCGCACTAGGAATGATTGTTAACGCAGGCCTAGAAGGCCTGAGGAGCAACGCTGCCTTGCCGAAGGCCGCCGATAAGGACCCCGCGGATATGACAGATGCAGAACGCCAGGCGTGCGATATTGAACGGCTTCCATCCAGTCTCGAAGATAGCCTTGACGTCCTTCTAAGCGATGAAGTCGCAGCCAGCTGGATGCCAGCACCACTACGCGATGCCTTTGTTGCCGTGAAACGGACGGAACTTCAGTCGGTTGAAAATTTGAGTGATGATGAACTGTGTGCGAAATATGCGGCGGTTTATTAGAGCATCGCGCCGAAAAGTGTACGCGGTTTTCGGCGAAAAGAGATGCGAAAACAAAAGACGATAGCGAAGGCGTGAGTACAAACGAACGTCCTGCGCTATAGATAGACCACGCATGAACTAAGGGCACTACGGTAAAAGGGGTTATAGGGCTTCAACGCTCACATCGGCCATTGTTCCCTCTACGATATTGTTTCGCAAAGGAGCACCAAAAACATCGCTCTGCAGCTCGATAATATCGCCCGCCTGTAACCGCACGCCCTTTTGATAACTCATGGTGGTGGTACCAAGGAAATGGGAGTGCACATCCCCTGGTTGACGGAATAGATCATACTTAAAATGATGGTGTTCTAAGTTTTCTAGGCTATGAGTCATATTGTCTTCACCGCACCAAAACGGCGCTTCAAAAATGACGTCATCACCGCGAAAAATCCGTGTCTGCCCCTCTATGTTAGACGGTAGCGGGCCGAGGAGCAGTTCTGGCCCGAAGGAACAAGGTCGGATTTTAGCATGGGAAAGATAGTACGCATTTTCGGCGTCCATCGCGTGGTCGGTAAATTCGTTCCCGAGGGTGAATCCGATTCGATGGGGCGTCCCCGTTTTATCGATGATGTAATGGGCAACGACCTCGGCCTCCTCACTACCGTCTACCCCAAAGGCAGGGCATGCGAGCGGCCCCTCGGGTACCGTAAGGCCCCTACCATCCCCTTTATAAAACCATTCCGGTTGCAAACCAACGGTGCCCGGTTCCGGTTTTCCTTCTAGCACACCTCGCGCAACGAGTTGCGCCGCGGGCGGCATGGCCGCAAGCTCATCGGCGCTTGGTGGATCATTGCGCCGAGCCGCTTGAGCGCTTGGAACCATGTGGGTGAACCCCGTTCCCGTCAACCAGTGGGCACGTGGATCAGGGTGGTCCGTAGGGGGTAAAATCCGCTTTTGCGCTAGCATATCCGCAATGTCGCCGACATCCCATGACAGTTTACTTTCGGTGATTTCGGCCAGCGGTCGTCCCTCCGCTATGGCCAAGAGGGCGAGGTCGTAAACGGTCTTGACCCCTTCAACATTCTGCAGGCTGCCGGCTTCGAGCCGCGCTGCAACGCCGCGATCTCCCCTATCATTTATATACTGAATAAGTCTCATGAAACCGCCCTTCCCTACCCTAATATCCTGCGTCAAGGTTGACAACGCCGCCAATCGGCCCCGCGCCTGCTTCGATAGTCTTAATATTGTCAGTATACCATTTTGCAGAAACGTGACAGGGGCGCGACACACTTGCCACGTGGGGCGTCACAGTAATCTTCGGATGCCGCCAAAACACATGATCCGAGGGCAACGGCTCTTCACGAAACACATCTAGCGTCGCCCCAGCAAGGTCACCATTATCAAGAGCAGCTATAAGGTCCGCCTCAACGACCTGGGCGCCACGAGCGGCATTGATGAAATAAGCGCCCTGCGGCAAGCGGGCCAACAGCGTCCCGTCGATGAGGTTCTCCGTCTCCGCTGTCAATGGTAAGAGCGATACCAACATATGGCTGCGCGCTAAAAATGGTGTTAACTGATCACTACCGGCATAGCACTCGACGCCCTCAATCACTTTCTTGCTGCGGCTCCATCCCGCAACGTCGAACCCCAAATTGCGCAACATGCGCGCTGCAGCTTGCCCAAGAACGCCAAGGCCCATGATGCCGACTTTACGATAAGCCTCGTTTAATGGACGGCTGCGCCATACACCGTCAGTGGACTGTTGAGTATAAGCATCATGGCTTCGATAATATCGAAGGGCATGAAGCGCCACATACTCTGCCATACCGTCCGTGAGGTCAGGGCTCACAAGACGGACAATCGGAACACCGTCCGGTAATATCTCACGCTGGGCGACGATGTGCTCAACACCAGCGAATAGCGAGAACACCGCCTTAAGGTTCGGATAACGGCGCAATATACCGCATGCAGCGGGGTTCACCAACGCATAGTCAATGACGTTAGGGTCGCCTTCATCGTCCGGATAGATCCGAAAATCGAGATCCGGCAGAATGTCCGGCATCAATTCACGCCATGCAACCGTATCATCTTCATCGGAACTGAATATCAACGCCACGCATTTCTCCTATCATCGGAATAAACCTTAGTCTGGATAAGATCCCAAGGGGTGAGGCAAGCGGATGCACCGCCGCGTGACGGCTGCAATATCTGTACACCCGCAATAGGCCATGGCTCGATCTAGCTCGCGTTTTAAAATCGTCACGACGCAATCGAGGCCACGCTCCCCATCAGCCGCAAGGCCCCAATATACGGGTCGACCGATAAATGCCGCCCGGGCACCAACGGCTAACGCCTTGAACACGTCATGGCCGCTGCGCACACCGCTGTCGAAATAGACCTCTATCGAATTGCCAACAGCGTCGACAATCTCGGGCAGAACGTTCATCGCGCCAGGTGCCTCATCGACAATGCGTCCGCCATGGTTGGACACCACAATGCCAGCGCACCCATATTGAACCGCAAGCTTAGCGTCCTCTACGGACATAATCCCTTTCAACACGATTGGCAGATCCGTTAAGGATTGGAGCCATTTTAACCGCTCCCAGGTTTGAAGCTGGGTCAAAGGCTGGGGCCGCCAGTTTAAAACCTCTCCCGCAGGCTCGCCCACATGAAAGACGGGGTCCGTCATATCATTTAGCGGTGCCCACATTTTATTCTTTCGGCTGAGTATAGCCTGCTTTAACGGCAATCCGCGGCGCGCGGCTTTACGATCAGGCACACCGCCCTGCACCATTGTATCCACCGTCAGGCATACCGCTTTGAAACTCTGTAGGCGGTTCGCCTGGTCGATCACATGGGCTGTCGCCCTGTCGTCGTGGTGAACGATTGAAAGCCAGAACGGACCACCCGCCTCCGCCTCCATCTGTTCAAAACGAAAACTAGAATGCATCAGTGCGCCCGAAATCATACCATGTTTCGCCGCCACCCGGGCGACGCCCAGCTCGCCGGATTTGTCGATAAGCCCAAGCCCGCCGCTAAACCCCATCATGATGGGTAGATCGGCTTTTTGCCCGAGGATCGTCGTCGAAAGATCCCGCGCTGAAACATCGACAAGGCAACGGGGGTTTAGCATTACCGCATCAAGGCTATCGCGATTACGCCCAATCGTCAGCTCACGCCCCTCGCCTCCGGCAATATTCGCATACATCAGCGGATGTAAGCGACGGCGAGCGAGGGCTTCATACCCCCGTATGGTTTTAGGCTCACCCGTCGCCCGGCTGAACTGAGACAGAAGGTAACCGATGGGATTTTCGTATCCAGCGCCCATAGACGATTTATCTTCCCTTCTCCGCCCTCGCCCTACCGAGGCATCACAGCACCCTCTGAGGCCGGGGCCACATGATCAGCATAATGCTTGAGATAGCCGCGCGTCACCCGCGGTGGATAGGGTGTCCAGTTGGCGCGGCGCTTCTCAAGCTCCTCCTCAGCGACCTCAAGGTCCAAACGACGGGCCTCTAAGTCAATGGCAACCTTATCACCATCAACGACCAGACCAATGGGCCCACCCCTCGCCGCTTCCGGCGTCACATAGCCAATGGCCGGCCCATGGGTGGCGCCAGAGAACCGACCGTCGGTAACGAGCGCGCAGCTTTCGTCCAGGCCCATGCCCACAAGTGCGGACGTGGCGCCGAGCATCTCCCGCATGCCCGGTCCGCCTTTCGGCCCTTCATTACGTATAATGATGATTGATTGGGGTGCGATATCACCATTACGAATAGCCGTGATGGCGTCCTCTTCATCTTCAAAGACGCGAGCTGTGCCCGTCATGTTCCACATGGACGGCTTAACGCCGGACGCTTTAACGACGGCACCGTCGGGCGCCAAGGTACCCTTCAGAATGTATATCGCGCCGTCGTTCCCCGCCGGGCTGGAGCGATCAGCGATGATCTCAGGCTTCTTAATTGTTGCGTCCGCAGCGATCTCCCCGGCGGACTTGCCCGATATGGTCATTGCATCACCTTGGATTAAGTCGCCAAGCGCCTTCATGACGCCAGGCACACCGCCAGCGGCGCCAAGCTCCGTCACGCCCCAGGGGCCGGACGGCGCAAGCTTTGTCAGGGTCGGGGTCGTGCGACCAAGCGCGTCGAACAAATCAAAATCAACGCCTTCAACCCCTGCCTCTTTGGCGATGGCAATAAAATGCAAAACCATGTTCGTCGATCCGCCTACGGCCATGGCGACGCGCATGGCGTTTTCAAAAGCGGCACGGGTCAGAATTTTCGACGGACGCACATCATCGCGGAGCAGGTCCATGATCCGTATCCCCGCCGCTTTCGCAGCGCGGATCTGCGGGTTGCTCGCCGCTGGCAATGTCCCGCTGCCTGGCAAGGATAAGCCAAGCGCCTCAATATACATGCCCGCCGTATTGCCAGAGGTCGCCGTGTCGCACGCGCCCGGCCCAGGGAACAGCGCATCTTCATAGCCTTTCAAGGTTTCCTCGGAAATGACGCCGCGCTGATATTCGCCGACCCCGTCATAAACCGTTTCCAGAAAGACTTTTTTATCGTCGTGAACGCCATAGGGTGTTGGACCGCCATAGACAACGATAGACGGTACGTCGAGGCGCGCCGCAGCCATCGCCTTGCCCGGCATCGGCTTATCACCTGAACCAAGCAACACCATGGCGTCAAAGCCATGGCCCAACATCATCAACTCTACAAGATCGGCAACAACATCGCGGCTTGGTAGGACATACCGCATACTGGCAGCAGCGAACGCCTCTGAGTCCGTGACATGGAACGCATTAAATTCAGCAGGCGTCCCACCCGCCATCCGTACCCCAGCCTTGATGGCGTCACCAAGAATTCGTAAGTGGAAATTCTCCGGTGAAAAATCCTGATACGTGTTCACAATACCGATCAGTGGACGCTCCAACTCTTCGTCCGTAAAGCCTGCGCCCTTGATCCATGACCGCTGCAAAGATCGCTCAACACCGATAAATTGTTTCCGACTACGCATCTTTCACTCCAAAACTAATATGTGTTTCAATGACAGAACGGCATCGCACCCGGTCTTGCCGGAGGGGATATCGCTCAAAATTTCGAAAAGCTTCATAGCTCTATGTCTTCGACCATCGCGCCGCGCACGGGCCAAAAATTACACACGCGCCCTTCATCCATTAGAAGATGCGTGCCTTGCATCGCTCGACTTTCATCAGAGACTAGAAACAATACGCCATTAGCGATGTCCTGAGGTTCCGACCAAGGACGCGACGATGGCGTATGATCCCACTCATAGTCGCGTACGGATTTTGTTTGTGCTGAGGTCCGGTAAGTTTCATTCATCGCCGTTTCGGTCATGCCGGGGGCAACCGCGTTCACGTTCACATTGTGGGGCCCGAGCTCTGCGGTGAAGGATTTCACAAGGTAGAGAAGGGCTGCCTTCGACATGCCGTATACGTGGTTGGGGGACGAACCGAGCCAGGCGGCACTCGAGGAGAATAATACCACCTTGCCCGCAGCGGCCTTCAGATACGACGCAGCGGCGTCCACCGTAAAGTATGCCCCCTTTACGTTGACATCCATAATCCGATCATATTCCGCCTCCTCTGTGGCGCCCACAGGCGTTGTGCCCAAAACACCCGCGGCGCAGACGACAATGTCGATCCCCCCTAAATCCTTAGCAACGGCTTCAACCAATCCCCGCACAGCGCTGACCTCTGCAATGTTCGCAGCATAGGCGCGGGCATTGCCACCATTTTGCGCGATATCGTCCACAACGCTTTGTGCTTTCCTGATGTCACGGCTTGCCACCACGGCCACATGGGCGCCTTCGCGCGCCAAGGTTTGACAGACGCAGCGTCCAATACCGTCAGAGCCACCTGTTACCAAAGCTACCTTACCCTGCAATTTCGTCATTCCAGTCCCTCAGTTTACGTATGGGCATTCGCAACAGCCATTTGCTGGCGGCGTGCTTGTGTTTGCTGCGTGTCCACTTGTCCGTCATTGGATATGACAACACCATAAGCCGCGTCAGCGTGCGCAGCGCTAACCCAACCTTCCTCATAATCTTTTAAAACAGCCTCAACCGGGCGCTCATAGGCCGGACCATATCCACCACCGGCCGCGCATAGAGACCGGGAAATTTCACCAGCGGCAAGCGTCACCGTGCCGGCGATGGGCGCCGGTTCACACACGCCCTCACTATTAATAATAAATTGCTCCGCCTTAGCGCCGTTCCCACCGCCGCGGACACCTTTGGCGGGATAAACACTACCGTCACTATTATAGCTGCAGTCCATGGGTGTATTCGTTGGTCCGTAATCAACCCAAAAACCTGGGGCACCGCGAAAACGCCCAGGCCCCGCCGTGTCGATGGCCAACCGGCGCTCATGGCACATGAGCGGGAAGTTCAATTCATCAAGCTCGATAGAGTCCATCGCACATACCCCGGCATTGCCCACATGAATAGTGGTAAGCCACGCATCTTGGTGCGAAGCGCCGGCGCCGCCTGTGGAGGCGAAAAAGATTTGATTAATATACGGCTCATCACTCATCGGGTCCGCGCCGGAAATAACCGCGAGAGAGGGCGGGCTACAACGCCCCACCTCCGCCATGCCGTAACCGTCTCCAATTTCCGCAAAACCGGCCGCGATGGCATTTGCCACATGGTCTGCAAGTCCCGCCGTCGCGATGGAACAGCTATAGGGGTGCTTTGGAATGCCAACAACGCACCCCTCGCGCAGTTTGATGTCCACCCGGCGGAAACTACCGGCGTTACGCGGGGTGGCCGGCAAGCTATTAAATACGCCGATAAGGCACGCGCTTTCGGCAGTGGACTCCGTCGTATTCAGACCAAATGGCAAATTGTCGAGATTATCGCGTAGATCTATCTCAATTTGCGCCTCGTCCGGATCGACCCGCAAGGAGACATTCACAGGCACACCGTCCTCAGGCGCACCCGGAAACGGATCGTGGATGCTTTGCGTTGTCGTCTCGCCTGCTGGCATCATTTTGATAGCGGCGATCATGCGCTCTTCGCTATAACGGAACCATCTGTCTACAAATAGGTCAAGGCTGTCCCAGCCAATTTCCTCGCCGATGGTCTCCATCGCCTTTTCCCCAAGGCGGGCCGCACCCACCATGGCAATATAATCGCCACGCCATTGCTGCGGTACACGAATACGCATCTCACAAATGCGGATGATATCTTCAATATCCTTGTAATCACTCTGCACCTTGACGCCAGGAAAAATCAGCGCCCCTTCCTCATAGACGTCCTTCACCGCCCCCATATAGGTGGTTGGCTGAGAGTTTCCGATATCAGCCTGATGAGCTTTGACCACAACCGTGAAGCGGTGCTTGCCATCAGTATCGATCACGGGGACAAGAATTGTGTGGTCGGCCGCATGACCACCGCCATGATAGGGCGAATTGTTAAGGAAGGCATCCCCCCGTGTGAAGTCATGGTGGCGCGCGGTATGTTCCGCCATCATATCCGGGCCGCGCAGCACATGGATCGGCAAACTGTCAGCACTCGCTAAAAGCTGGTGGTCGACGGTAACAATGGCACAGCTAAAGTCTTTAGCGAGATTGATGACACCAGAGCGGGCGGTCCGCATAAGCGCATTCGCCATTTTCTTCACCACGCTATCCATCCGGTTAGCGAGAATTGCCATCTGTACACTGTCAATTTCGCTGCTACGCTGAACGTTTGTTGACGCCTCATCTAAGCGCGCAATAACAACGCTATCACCAGCGGTTTTTCGGACGGTGGCGTCAGGATCCACCAGAATAGTCGTAAATGGCGTTTCGACCACCGCCGGTCCCTGCACCGGCTCATCGGACATTCGCTCAAGACGCAATATTGGTGTCTCAAGCCGCCCCGCGCCGGCAAAGTAAACTGACCGCGATAGAGCACCTTCCTCTTGCCTCGCGCCCATCGACGACAGCCGGATTGGCGCTTCCCTCAGCCGACATCGCACAGCCGCCCGCCAAGAGATAATCTCGATGGAAGCCCCCTCGTCACTGAAGGAAAAAAAGGCTTCGTGAGCCTTATGGAAAGCAGTTTTGAACTCTTCCAGATCTTCAACGCCAGAAAACCGCTCAAAGGGCAAAACGACGGGGATTTCCCACGCCTGGTTTGCGTAACGCGCCTCCACGGATAACACGATCTCGTGTCCAAGAGCCGCCTTGCCCGCGTCCTGCGCGAACGCTTCAGACTCGTCTTTAAGCGCGCTCAAAACTGCATTCGCGGCTTCTTCATCAAAGCGATCTGTGGACTGAAATAGGACGCGACTATATCGCCCGGTCAAGTCAGACATCAAAGCGCCCGCAGCACTCAAGGCCGCACCACACTCCGGGACAATCAGTTCGCGGCAATTTAGCCGCTTCGCAATCAAAGCGGAGTTCAAGCCCGCCGCACCGCCGCCGCCAATCAACACCGCACTGCGCGGGTCGATACCCTGCCGCACCGTTAGGTCTTCAATGGCGCTGACCATATTTTGAGTCGCCAGGTCAACAATTGCTGCCGCCGCCGCGTCAATATCGAGGCCGAGCGGGCGCGCCACATACTGATCAATCGACCGCCGCGCTGCTTCAGCGTCAAGCGCGTACCGCCCGCCTAAGAAGTACTCCGGATCTAATATCCCCATAACGACGCAGGCGTCGGTCACAGTCGGCCGGTCGCCCCCCCGTCCGTAGCATACAGGCCCGGGGTCGGCACCTGCACTCTCCGGTCCGACACGCAACAACCCGCCCTCATCAACGCTGGCGATTGAGCCGCCCCCAGCGCCAACGCTTTTGACGTCGACGGACGGGAAGCCTGTCATGACACCCAGATATGGCTTTCCAATCCAGGTCTCTTGGGTGGTCGGAATTTGGCCATCACGAACGACGCTAACGTCATAAGTGGTGCCCCCCGTATCGGCGACGATGGCGGTGCGCCAATCCCCTTCCAGTGCAGCATAGATTTTACCTGCAACGGGCGCCATAGAGGGGCCAGAATTCAGCGAATGAACCGGCGCTTCGGCGATATCGCGGCAATCTTTGACCCCGCCCTGGGACGTAACGATCAGTACCCGCCCGGGAAAACCGGCTGTTCGCAAACGTCCCTCAAGATTGTTCATGTAACTGGCCATCAAAGTCTTTAGCGATGCAGCATTCGCTGTCGCTCTCGCCCTGCGATATTCGCGGATCGTCGGACTTACCTTGTGGGAGAGGCTGTACGGAAGACCTGGCGCAACTTCGTCCAGGACTCGCGCCATCGCAAGCTCATGCTCAGGATTAACAATTGACCATAGAAAGCAAACGGCAAACGCTTCAACACCCCGATCAACCAGATCAGACACCGCCTCACGCGCAGCCTGTTCGTTAAACGGGGTGATAACATCACCGTTTCGATCGATACGTCCTAAAATTTCACGGGTCAGCGCGCGCGGGATATAAGGGTCGGGGTACGGAGCATCATAATCGAAAACATTCTCCCGCCCCCCCTCGCGATGAAGCAGAATGTCCGGTTGCCCCTGCGTC
>CALFRH010000462.1 GCA_937919225.1 uncultured Parvularcula sp. | reverse complement strand
GGTCATCGCAACACATGCATTTAATCGCTCAGCTGGTGTCTCGAAGTCCAGTGTTGTTCTGGGCAGCTCTATTTTAACTCTGAGCTGTTATTGCTCTCTCGAAGTCCCTTGCGAAAAGCATCAGTCATCGGCTGGATGTAGTAGCTTAGAAGTGTTCTCGATTCAGATATGATCATGACGTCAACAGGGATCCCGGGAACCAATTGCCCAACAACCGCATCGGCGTTTTCCTGATTCATAGGGACCAATACGTCTGCCTGATAATAAGAAACTCCTGTTTGTTCATCATGCAGTGCGTCAGCTGAAACACGCAGTACTGTTCCATCGAATTGAGGAAGAGTTCGTGGCAAGGTCGTAAAGGTGACCCGGGCTTGTTGGCCGACGCTCACTATATCAACGTCCGCAGGTTTGATCCGCGCCTCAACAATTAGACGCTCATCTGAGGGTACGAGTTGGAGGACTTGTTCACCAGGTTTGATCACGCCTCCGACTGTCTTATGCTTTAATCCAACGACGGTACCATTTACTGGTGCTCGAATAAGAGATCTCGATAGAACATCCTCTAGCGCACCTAATTCTTCGGATACGCCAGCAATTTCAGACCTGAGGTCAGCAAGCTCGGTTGCAATCTCGGTCAGATAACTGGCTTCGAATTCCAGCCGTTCAGCGCTGTTCTCGTTCAGTGCACCTTGGAGCCCAGCAATAGTGGCTCGCGTCGTCGCAACCCGACCATTCAAATCAGTTGCCTCTCGCTTTAAAGATAATAGTCGAGGCTTCGCGTACGCTCCCAGTGCGAGAAGGCGCTCACCACTTTCGATTTCGTCTTCTAGTAGTGCTATCTGGCCGCGAAAACTCAGAATACTACTTTCGTGCCCCTCGATCTCGGCCATATATTGCCCAGATCTCTCGGCAAATAAACGGATGCGCGCCTTTTTGTGGTCTATCGTCTGTAAGAGTAATTCCGTTTGTTTGGTAACGAGTGCTCTTACCCACTCGTCTTGTGATTCAAGATCAAACGGCAATGTCATTTTATCGATTGCCAAGCGCTGAGCTTCTAGCCTGGCCTCATTGACTTGTAGAGTTCTCAGTCGATTGAGTGAGATATTGAATTCTGCGAGACTCTGCGTTTCGTCCAGGACGACTAAGGTCGAACCTGACGAGACAGTATCGCCGTCTCGTGCATTCAATTGGGCGATAATGCCGCCTTCAAGATGTTGAACCGTCCTAAGCGATCCTTCAGGACTGATGATGCCGGACGCTATCGCTCCGCCTGCCAGCGGTACAAACGCAGCAAATAAAAACAAAACCGTAAATACAAATGCGCCGCCATAGACCGCCCAACGCAGGGAAGCCCCGAAGAGAGGTGTGTCTGACTCAGGTGCGTCACCGACGTTCGAGTAAGTCGCTTGCATCAAACGGCACCCAAAACGCCTATCGAACGAGCACGTTCGTTTTTGCGCAACGATACAGCGCCCTGACGCATTACGAGCACCAAGTCGCAGGCGGCCACAACCGCTTTATCGTGAGTCGAAATGATCAGAGTTTGACCGTCTGAAAGCGAAGCTTTCAAAAATGCATCGAATTCTCTTCTGGTCTCTATGTCTAAGTGTGCGGTCGGCTCGTCGAGGATCAACACTTTGGGCTTGCGAAAATTTGCACGAGCCAGACCAATCATTTGCGCCTGGCCACCAGACAATCGCGCGCCTCGCGGTCCAATCACCGTCGAGTATCCATCCGGCAATTGCAATATTAGTTGATGTGCGCCTACCGATGTAGAAGCTGCGATGATATCCGCGTCGCTGAGAGGTTCGCCGAAACGAGAAATATTCTCAGCAATTGTTCCATCAAAGAAGACTGGTGATTGAGGAAGATAGCCAACAGTAGAGCCAAGCTGAGACTTATTCCAATTGATCAGCTCCGCGCCATCAATACGAATGCTGCCGCGCACTGGCTTCTCGACGCCCGTGAGCAACCGGCAAAGGGTCGTTTTGCCCGCTCCTGATGCGCCGACGATCGCGAGCGCGTTTGACGGTGCGATCTCAAAGCTCGCGCTATGAACCAGAGAGTCTTTCGCGCCTCTATGCGTGTAAGCAATGCCAGCAACCGATACTTTTCCAATTGGGGGTGGCATAAGAATTTCTGTTCGCTCTGAAGGTTGCTTTTCGGCCAATTGTTTGAGCGCGTCGAAGCTCTCTTTCGCAGCTCGAAATCCGCGCCATGTATTGATTGATTGTTCGACAGGGGACAGCGCGCGCGCCATCAATATAGTTCCTGCAATCATACCACCGGGCGTAAAGGCGATATCCGGGCGGATAACGAGATAGGCTCCCAAACCTAGTGCTGCGGATTGAAATACGAGCCTAATCGTTTTCGATATGCTCGCCGCAGGTCCGGTTATGGCCTGACCAGACTGTAATAGCATTTGCGACTGGTTTTCGATCTTCGTATGCCGTTTTACAGCAAGGTCGACCATGCCAGCGCTTTCGAGATAGTCTGCGCCTGCTGTGAAGCCTTCAGCGATCGTCATCGATTCGAGACCGCTGGAGCGTGCAATTTGAGCTCTTTGTCGGGCGTAGTGGTCTGAAGCCCATGCTATCGCAAATAGTATCACGCCTCCGAGCAGCGTCAGTACGCCTATGCTCCAGTGCAGCACAAAAATGAGGGCCAAAAATAATGGGGCGAACGGACCGTCAAAGAACGGGACGACTGAGCTGGACCCGATGAAGCTCTGGACTTGCTTTAGATCACGAAGGAGTTTGGTGCTCTGGGCGCTATTGGTTTTTGCTAAACCCAATGACATACGAAATACGTCTGGGGTGTAACGTCGTGCGATCATGGCGCCGGTTTGGGCAAGCATGCGGCTTCGCAAAGCGTCAAACAGCCCAAATCCGATGAGCCCCACCAGAGTGAACAACGACACTAAAATCAGCGTTGCCAGTTGGGATGAGCTTAAGACGCGATCATACACTTGCAGCATGTAAAATGGCGAAGTCAGTATTAGAATGTTGATGAATGCGGAGACGATAAGTATCGGGCGAACTGCTCTGCGTGCATCCTTGACCAGACGATCGGTCATTGGCGGATCAGGGTTTTGAAAATCGGACAACTCTACCGCACGCCTTTAAGAGAAGTGTTCAGAAAGTATAACGCTCCAGCGACCTTTTGTGCCCCATAATTGGTGAAGAGACGCTCAGATCAAAGCTTCGGTGGAGTATGCTGGCGAGAGTGGTCGAGAACAGACTATATCTCGCCAGCTAATGGCAAGCATCAAACGAACATAAAGTCGTCGGCGCTTAAATCAGATTGACTGATCCCAGCTAAGAACAGGTCTACGCCATCCTCGTTGGTTACGATGGTGCCGGTGGTGGTTTGTTGAAGCTCCAACTCGTCAAATCCAGACCCGGAGAGGATGATTTGATCGACGCCGTCCTCAAACGAATAGAGTGCATCGTCTTCTGGCAGGTCTGAATAATCAAACAGATCGGTTTCACCGTTGGTGCGCATGGTATCGAAATCAGATCGAAAATTTACGTCAGCGATTTCCGTGGTACGTCCATCATTAAAGATGATTTCGCTGCTAGCGGTGATGACATTTCCATTATCGACTGTATTAGCGGCTTCAGCGCCAAGAGAGATCGAATTGATTCCATGATCAGCGAGCGTTGCGACTTCATTTTGCTGAGAAATCCCGTCACCGTTGACATCTTGCCACACCAAAAGGTCGGTGAAGTTGTCATCCTGCGCTGAGATTTGTCCGTCGCCATTTGAATCGTATGCGGCTAGCTCGGAGAAACCAGAAGTCGAGGCATCACCAAACAGTTCGCTGATATCGTCTATGAGGCCATTTCCATTGTCATCGACTGCGAGAAGAGCGTCGTCTGGCGAGACCCAACCGTGGTCTACGATAAATCCCTCGCTTTGGAGCAAATCAAAATTTGCATCAGAAAGCTGAGCACTGATTGTCTCTATTCCATCTCCGTCTAAGTCAATGACAAGCGGGTCAATCAAAGCAAGTGTGGCATTGTCCGATAAGTCTTTCAAATCTTCTCTGGTGTCTTGCAGCTCTTGCAGCTCTTGAGCAGAAAGCTCACCCTCGTTGTCTTCAATATACTGATCAATTTGCGCGACCATCAAACCTAACGACGCGAGCAGAGCGTTGTAAGCGGCCGGCGTGTGCTCAGCGTCGAAGGGCACACCAGCCATCCAGCCATTTTCGTCCGCTGGAATACCTTGGCCATCAAAGAAGTCTTCAATCGCTTCATTAAGGGCATTCGAAACCGCATCGAAATACTCTGAAGCTGCATGGGGCGCTAAGTCCGTGATTGCGGGCATCGTCCCTAAGCTCGGTATATCGTCAATTCCCCACCAGGCATCAACGCCGTTGGCTGGGGGAAGGTAGCTATTTATATCAATTCCCACACTATCTAGAATGCTCGCAATAGTCGTGTTGCTGTTTTGGGTATTTCCACCGTACCGGACACCAGCGGATTCGATCTGAGCGGCGCGTTGAAGCATACTGGCCCAAACTTCAGCTGCTTCTCGGCCGCCAAGATCTAAAACGGTGCTTCCTCGATCTGCGAGAGCCTGCGCCGTGTTTGGACGCCAATCGGGATTGAAACTTGTAAACGCCTCTCCAATCTCAACCGTGAGATCGCCAAGTAAGGGGTGGGTGCCCGGGCTCGGACCCCCACGAATCGTGAATTCCTGTCCGATATCGTTCGTGTAAATCAAATAAAGATGACCTACATTTACCCCCGCCACTGATGATGTGGTGTAGCCTTCAATGCGAATTTCCGACATGGTGTTCTACCTCTTGAGCTATTAAACGGTCATAATTACAGGCACTTGGGGTTCCTGCTGGTGAATTCGATGATGTGACCAGCGGAATCAATTACCGCCGTAGCCACGGGTCTTCGGTTGGGAACCAGCTGAACCCCAATTTTGTATGAGAGGGTATTGGTCTCGATGTGGGGCGCTTCGAATGAGGAATACGTCACGCCGTCAACAGTGCACACAGCCTGTTCAACGAACCCTGCATCGGTCATGATTCTGTCCCAGGATTCTTCGTTCTTTATTTCTGGCTTCAATGCACGAACGGCCGACAGTAAATCGCCGTATCGCCAATATCTTTCCGCGTTTAGCGCCTCGCCTCGTTTAGAAAAGTCGGTATCGGCGTAAAGAACAACGAGTTCTATCTCTGAGGTGTTCCCTGAATCGACTTCAGCGGTGATGTTAAACTCTGTGACATTCTGATGGTCGTCTGAGCACTTTCGAGAAAACACGTAAAACTGTTTCTGATCAGAGTTAGCGTATTGTCCCCGAACATCGTCATAGAGGACGTCGGGATTTATTACACCCACTCGCTCCCATTGAGCATCCATTGAATCTGATAGCTCGGATATGGAACGTCCTGAATATGCGGCGTTGATGGTCGCTTCGAGATCAGCTCTCTGATCGCCAGAATAGCGGCAAATATCAGAAAGAGGGTTTTCGGCGTTGGCAGTCATAGCGGTTACCATTTGGATGAGAGATACAATCGCAAGGCGGGGGATGAGAGGCTTCATGCGAATGATTATCAATAGCAATTTTACCATGTAAACAAATATTTTATTAAAAAAAGTGAATTTATATACAGTGCGTTGTTTTGCTGTGAAAAATAACATTTATATAGTTGGATTCGCATAAATAATTAATCGTCTGCGCAACAGTTTATGTAAGTCTACGTTTTTCTAAGTGAGAAAGTGCGCAAACTTGATGAGCATCGATCCGCGCGCACGGCGCTGCCGGTCCATTTCCAATCGTCCCATCATCGCGCATCTCCTCGA
>CALFRH010000461.1 GCA_937919225.1 uncultured Parvularcula sp. | reverse complement strand
GTTCGTCAGCGGCGCGGCTGCTCATTCCTAGAAGCAGACATAACGATAGCGCGGGTTAGTCCCCATGCCGGGCGTGGAGTTGCTTTGTCTTGTAAGGCATTCGATGTTTTTGGACCCAATGGGCGAGTTATTTGATAAACAGAGGTCATGAGTCGCAAGACGAGAACTTCTTCATCGCAAACCAGCGAGCCTCAGCCCGAAAATTTGGGCCTGAGTGCCGGCGAAATTCTAAGGTTCGCGTCTGCGATGATTGTGACTTCAGGAGCATCATACCTTTTGGGGTACATTGAGCAGATAGACACATCGCTGTTTTCGTATCTCGGCGGCGTCGAGTTCGTGAATGCAGCAATCGTATATTTGCCCGTGGCATTGATACTCGGTGCTATCAACGTTTTCACCGTTTTCTTTAGGTCGGATCAAACGTTGGTTCCTTTGATGCAGCCGATCTGGAAAAATGACGATGGCCAGTGGTCAAAATCTACGCTGTGGCTTTATCGACTTGGGGCAATCGCCGCCATCATCGGTTTTGCTTCGATCCTTGGTTTACCGTTACGAGCGAACATGGACCTTTCCCCGTCACTGGGAATTTTCACCACTTTGGCGGTGATGTTCATCGCAAATGAAATCTATCAGTACGTTAAGGCCAGGTACGGCTGGCTAATCAGAAACTATCTTATGCTGATTTCGGCTTTCTACTTTTTGGTGACCAGCATTTTTATTGGAGCGCTACATGCATCGATGCACGAAAATGCGATGCACTACCGTGGGATCATTCAACTCGAAAGCGGAGCAAACATCTGCGTGACGACCCATAAGAGATTGGGCAGCAGATTACTTCTCTTCGACATCGAACGGTCCGAGTGGAGAACCGTGAGGTCATCAGACGTACGAGAGACTCTTTCATTGACAGCAACAGAGTTTGTATTGCGCAAAAGTTGCGATGATGTAGTGGCCGATGCGAACCAACGGAAAATCAGATCGTTCTTGCTGCAGAATGAAATTTCGGCAGAAGAACTGGATGCATACCGGGAGGCACACGATCATGACGGGACCCCCAAAAAGCAAGATGCGGAATAACTCCGGATTGTCTCCTTCTGCTCGCGGTACTGACCTGATGGAGCCGTGAATCCGCGCGCCGGCGATCTCTTTGCCGGAAACGGCAGGACAGCGTTTTGGCAATAATTAGTCGTTAACTGTCATTTTCGCCACGGTCCATTTGTCCCATACACGCAGCGAAACCAGTCAACCCAACGAAGACGAAGGATGCGCAAGATGGAAAGAGCATTTCGCTTAACAAGCTACGGGATCGCGGCGGCTTATGCCTATGGAGCCTATGACCACGTGGCTAACATGGCCAGTCTATCCGGCTTCGATTGGCCTTTTGCGCCCCTAAAATGGCAGGGTCTGGATATTGTCTATCTCGTGCTCGACCTCGTCGTCGTTGCCGGTGTCATTTTAGCCAGGAGGGTCTGGATCATTGCTTTCGGGATCGCTGCAACTTCCCAGATTGTGCTTTACACGGTGCTACGGTCATGGGTGCTGGATGTGCCAGCGGCCTTCGTCGTCTCGCCTGAAAGCGAAAATTATCTCACTGGTTTGGTTGCGTTTCACCTTGTTTCATTGACGATCGTTGGCGCACTTTTGTTCTTCACTAAGCCCTCGCAGAGATTGACGTGACGGCTCTATGTCGCCGAGAGGCGAAGCGAAACGTCGGATCCGCTCCGTTCTCTCGGGAAGCAATACCCGCTACAATCGGTCGACGCCAAATTGAGGCGACAACAGAACGCAATGCTTCAGCGGTTACCTGCCGTGGAGTCTTTTGAATTCATTCGGGGTAAGCGCAAAACGGCGTTCGAACGCGGTGCGGAAAGCGGCCTCGGACCTATAGCCTATTTGCCCCGGAATCGTTTTGACGGCGGCGCCATTCTCTAACATTTCCTTGGCGCGAGCGAGTCGTAACTGTTCGACGTAGCGTGCGGGAGTGCTCCCTATACTTTGTTGAAAATGCCGAAGGAAACTCCGATGAGACATGCCCGCCCGGTCAGCTAGCTCCTCAGCACGTATTCGAACGTGTAAATTAAGGCCGATCCAGTCCAAGACATCGGCAAACCGACCGTCGCGGCGCGACTGTACTTGCAGGACTTCGCTGAACTGTGATTGTAGACCGGGGCGATGCGCATAGACCACAAGCCCGCGCGCGATACGGGCTTTCAAATCTGCCCCATGATCAGCTTCGATCATAGCTAGAGCCATGTCGATGCCCGAGCTGACCCCGGCAGATGACCACAGCGCCCCGTCACAGGTATAGAGTGCATCTGCGTCAACTCGGGCTTTGGGGAAGCTCTCTTCAAGGAGCCCACACGAACGCCAATGGGAGCAAACCTGCTTGCCGTCCAATAGACCTGCGGCCCCCAAAAGAAATGCCCCAACGCAAACTGATCCAATTCGTTCGGCTGCGTCAGCTGCTCGGTGGAGCCACATCGGGACGCCTTCTTCTTCAACTGCGCTTCTGAGCCCAGCTTCCGTCCCGCCGACAGCGAGAACGGTATCTTTTGCATCTACGGAAACCGTTGATAGTGGGATGCTCCCAATCTCAGCGCCGCAAGAACTGCGAACAGACCCGCCGTTTACGGAGGCGACAACAATCTCATAAGGAAGCCCCTCCATGAAATCTGATGCTGCGTGGAAAACGGCGGCTGGTCCCGACATGTCGAGAAGCTGAAAGTCTTCAAAAACCACAAAGATGGTGCGGCGAGGCGTCTGCATTGGCAAAATATAGTTGAAGGGTTGCTGTTATGCCAAGTCAGCCAGCCACCGGTTATCTCTGATTTTGCTCGCTCAACCGACCTGAAATTTTGCCGTTCTGAAGAAAGAGAGAGCATCGGCTCCCCGAAGCTCAAGACGCCATTGATGCGAATAAATCTGAAACTGGCGCCCAGAGTGGCGAGAGACCGAAGGGGACGTGTATCAATATCACTAAGAGGTACGAAGCTCCGATTAGTTTAACCAGAAGTGACAGCTCGCCCTGCCGTCTTCGAAACCAAAGTAGGTACAGCGCGATAAATCCTGCCATCAGAATATGTGACCTAACCACCGGCACCGGTCCCGGACCTGTGATGAGGGCGATTATACGAAAGGACGCGGCATTCATCAGACTTAATGCCGCTAAAAACATCATAGCCTTATGGTCGTGTGTTCTTCGGCGCGACATCACGCCGACTGCGTAAAGCACTCCGAAAATCAACATATCGCTGAGATTGACCAGCAAGACAGGGTTGGCACCTGGATTTGTCAAACCTCGGGCGCGCCAAAACAGTTCCAGAGTGACGTATACACCCGTCGCGACCAAAATGATGGCGAGCGGGAAACTAAAGAACCCAAAAGTCCGATGCGTGCGAATGTTCTTTTTCTGAATGAAGCGCATCTGCGCAGTGAACAGTAACAGCCAAAGAAACCCAGAGATGGCGTGCGCGTGTAGGATCCATCTTGTTTCATCGCTTCCTCCTAAAAGAGGAAGCAAATAACGAGGACTGAATGCTACGACCGCAACGGCAATAAATATCATCGCTGCGGCCGCGTGAAACGGCAGCGTTTTCGAAGAAGTCATTTAAGTTTCCCCCTGGACACCACTAGGGTTCACCATACAGCCGAATTCCCCACGTCCACGTTAGGGTAACCCGAGCTAATTGGATCATATCTGCTTTTGCTCGCTGAACCGACTAGGCGAAAGTGATGAATTCAGCGCATTCCGGGGCTATTCACTTACATTCGACCGCAGTGATTCACTAAATATTCTCCAAAACAAAATACAACCCTAGGTCGAAAAACAGGGTTGTTAGTCTCAGATGGGGCACTTTTTTCTTCAACTGATTTGCGTTGGAACTATTGCGGTTTTCAGTCAGCTCGGACAGCCCGATGACCAGAAACTTCGCGATGAATTCCGTAGACCTGATGTCATTTCTTTCCCCGAAGATGCTCCATACTCTCCCCAGGTTGCGGCGCTAGGAAAGAAACTATTCTTCGATCCTCGTTTGTCTGGCGCTCAGAATATGAGCTGCGCATCATGCCACAATCCATCATTTGGATGGGAGACACCAGCAGCTAGAACAATCGGCGCCATGAATGAGCCGCTGGATCGACATGCTCCCACTATTGAAAACTTGGCAGAAGCAAAACGGCTACATTGGGATGGCAAAGTCGGCTCGCTGGAAGAACAAGCAAGTCAGCCAATCACCCACCCAAAAGAGATGAACAACACAATCGACGATGTCGTCGAACGGTTGTTGCAGATCCCTGAGTATAAAAGCTGGTTTGAAACACTCTTCGACGACGGAATATCGGGCGGAACCATTGTGCGTAGCATAGCCACTTACGAACGCACTTTGCGATCTGGCCACGCACCGTTCGATGATTGGATTAATGGTGACGATGACGCAATTTCGCAGCAAGCACGCGCAGGGCTCGATCTATTCATCTTCAAAGCTAAATGAGCAGCTTGTCATTCTGGTTGGGCATTCACCGATTATGAGTTTCACGACATTGGTCTCGACACAGATGACATCGGACGGGGAAAATACGAGCCAGATAACGCCCAAGCACAGTTTGCCTTCAAGACACCTACATTGAGAAATGTCGCCATTCGAGCGCCATATATGCATCGTGGGAATATTCAGTCGCTTCGGGATGTTTTGCGCCATTATAATGAGGGAGGACTATCACGGCCGTCCAAATCAGAGGACGTCACTGAGCTTGAACTCACAGATTCAGAAATGGATGCGATTATCGCATTCCTTGAAACGCTCTCCGCCAACAATGTTCACGTTACAACTCCAGCACTTCCGCCCGAGGTGCCGAAACGATGAATGGCGGATCTAGATCTCTGCGCGTAAGCATATTTTTGCCGTTGGCCATGCTCTTGATCATCGGGTCGAGCGCAATGTTTTGGATATCGGAAACGGCTCGAATCAGTCACTAGTATGCCGTGATTGATCAGCAAC
>CALFRH010000460.1 GCA_937919225.1 uncultured Parvularcula sp. | reverse complement strand
CCTGGTGGTCGAAGCATCGCCTTGGGCGAACCGTTGGAAGAGCTTGGGCTGGTGCTCAGGCGCAATGCCAATGCCGTAATCCTGGATATCAACGGTTAAATCCGCTCTGTCCGGATCATAATCGACACGGATGTCGACAATACCGTCTTCGGAGAATTTGATGGCGTTCCCGATCAGGTAGATGAGGACCTGACGGGTGCGGGTGGGATCGCCCTCCAGGGTTTCGGGCACCCTGTCTGAAATATCCGCCCGAAGTTGAAGGCCTTTTTCTTCCGCGCTGAACTGCAAAAATTTGCGCGTCTCATCGACAAGGGCACGGGGGCTGAACGGAATATGTTCAAACTCGACCTGCCCTTCCTCAAGTTTCGATAGATCCAAGATATCGTTAAGGAGTTGGAGGAGAATACCTGCCGACTGTCGGGCGGTTTCTAATTGTTGGGTTTGGGAGGCGGTCAACTCGCTGCGAAGGGCGAGGTCTAGCATCCCCATGATCCCGTTCATCGGCGTGCGTAGCTCATGGCTCATGGTGGCCAGGAACTGGCTTTTTGCGATATTGGCCGCTTCCGCCTGCCGCATACTGTCTTGGAGTTTTTCTGCGGTTTCCGCCCGCCGCCCAAGTTCCTTTTCAAGGCGGCGACTGGTGGTTTCAAGCTGTTGGGTGCGGGCCGCCAAGGCCTTGTGGGTGCGAATGCGCGACGTGATATCGTGCCGGATACTGACAAACTGCTCGGGTTTGCCGTCATTGTCCATGATGGGGACAATGGTGGTATTCACCCAATATTCCTCACCACTTTTGGCGCGATTGCAGATTTCCCCTTGCCAGGCTTGGCCGTGGCGGATGGTCTTCCACATATGCTCAAAGAAGGCTTGCTCATGGTGGCCTGAGTTCAAAATCCGATGGTTCTGTCCAATCAGTTCGTGTTCATCATATCCACTGATTTCGCAGAACTTGTCGTTGACAAAGGTGATGGTCCCACGAGCATCCGTAATGCCAACAATGGCATGTTCATCAAGCGCGGACTGATAGGCGTAAAGAGCGTTGAGGGCATGCTGTTTTTCGGCAAGGGTTGCCGAAAGCGTTTCTTGGGTGGTCTTCTGCTTGGTGATGTCTTGGAAGGCGCCAATGAGTTTAACGGTCTTGCCATTTTCCATAACGGCGCGACCGACAGAGCGCACCCAAACCCGTCGCTCTTTGGCGGTGATCAGTTCCGCCTCAAACTCGAAAGGTTGACCGGTGGCGATGCAATGCTCCACTGATTGAGTGACCATGTCCCGATATTCGGGCGCATAGAAATTAATGGCCTCATCCATATTCGGTACAAAATCGGCGGGGACCTCATGGATCTCGCGCGTGTAGGCTGTCCAGATCGGCTCCAACCGTTCAAGATCGACTTCCCAACCCCCAACACCCGCAACAGCAGCGACGCTCTCTAGAAGGGCTTCGGTTTGCCGGGCGGTGGATAAGGCGTCCCGTTGCGCTGTGTGGGTCGCTACACTGCGACGTGCGATCTTACGTAAGGCCAGCTCTTCCATCACCAACTGGGCGAGGTCTTCAAGCCCTGAAAGCTGACTTTCGGCGAGAGGCGTGACCTTGTCGAACAGAACGCAAAGGGCGCCGAGCACTTTGCCCTCCGCCGTCACCAACGGGGCGCCCGCATAGGTGCGAATAAAAGGGGCGCCTGTGACTAGCGGATTTTGGGCAAACCGGTCATCGGCATGGGTGTCTTTGACAACAAACGAAGCTTTTTCAGGGAAGGTGTAGACGCAAAACGACTGGTCCCGCGGTGTTTCCGTGAGGTCTGTACCGTAGCGCGATTTGAACCATTGCCGATCACTATCCACGAAGGAGAGGAGGGCGATTGGTGCCTCCGTCAGGGTGGCGGCGAGGCGGGTGACCCGGTCAAAAGCAGGTTCAGGAGCTGTTTCGAGAATGCCGTAGTCGTAAAGCGCCTCAAGCCGCTTCTGTTCAACTTCCGGGGACAAGTCCCCCGTCAATGCGCCCGCCATAGCAGCCTTGCCTGTTTGTCCGTCTTGGTCGCACAGAGTGCCACACTCGCGTAAACTATTGGTTGAGGATGTTTTTTGTGACTTTTGATGGTCTTTTGGGGCTTGTCACTTGCGCACGGGTTCGGTAGTGCCCGCGCTCTTTAGAAATCCCACGCGGGGGCCATACTTCGGTGGCGACGGTTCTTTAGGGCCCAAGCTTCCTCCCCGCGGCGGCTTAACCGAAGGAGTGACGCTCGCAATGTCGACGCCTGAATTTTCTATGCGCCAGCTTTTGGAAGCTGGTGTGCACTTTGGCCACCAAACCCACCGTTGGAACCCGCGCATGCGCCAATTCATTTTTGGCGAACGCAGCGGTATTCACGTCATTGACCTCTCCCAAACCGTGCCCTTGTTGCACCAGGCCTTGGTAAAGGTTCGCGATGTGGTGGCCGGTGGTGGCCGGGTTTTGTTTGTCGGAACCAAGCGCCAAGCCCAACAGCCAGTGGCGGAAGCCGCAACCCGCTGTGCGCAGTATTATATGAATAACCGCTGGCTCGGCGGGACGCTGACCAACTGGGAGACGGTGTCGAATTCAATCCGCCGTTTACGGTCCATCGACGAAACCCTTGGTGGTGACGTCACTGGCCTTACCAAGAAAGAGCAGCTCAACATGACCCGCGAACGGGACAAGTTGGAGCTTTCTTTGGGCGGTATCGCAGAGATGGGCGGCCTGCCGGACCTGATGTTCGTGATTGACGTCAACAAAGAGCAAATTGCTATTAAAGAAGCGAAGAAGCTTGGCATTCCTGTGGTTGCCGTGGTCGACACCAATTGCTCGCCAGAGGGTGTGGATTTCATCATTCCGGGTAATGATGATGCTAGCCGTGCGATTTCCCTCTACTGTAATCTTGTTGCCGATGCGGTGATCGATGGCCTTGGGGCTTCTGCCGTGGCCATGGGCGAAGATATCGGTGCTCTTGAGGATTTTGCCGAGGAGCCAGCTCTAGCGGATGCGGTTGAGGAAGCTGCCGCTCCTGAAGCCGCCCCTGAAGGGGATGCCGCTCCCGCAGAAGAACCAACGCAGCCTCCTGCCGAATAGCGCGGGGGCTTTGCCCACGAGAAATTGATGCCCCCCCACAGCGGCGCTGGTCGCTGCGGGTGGGCATTTTTGTCGGCGGTCAAACAGTCTACACCCTATCGTCCATAATATGATGATCGGCGTTGCCGGTCCGAATGGAAGTGCCGTTGAGCAAGCGGAGAGAATAGGGAGTTGGTGATGGACGTGTTTGATTTCGTTATTGTCGGCGCTGGCAGTGCGGGGTGCGTTCTTGCAAACCGACTAACGGAAGATCCAAAGACCAGTGTGTTGGTTTTGGAAGCGGGCCCAAAGGATAGCTCGCCCCTTATCCATATCCCGGTGGGGTATGCTAAGACCCTTAAAGATCCATCCATCAACTGGATGTATCGGACGGAGCCTGATCCAGGGACCAACAACCGCACCCACATGTGGCCACGCGGAAAGGTGTTAGGCGGATCGTCTTCTATCAACGGTCTTCTTTATATTCGCGGTCAACAGCTCGATTATGTCGGCTGGGCGCAATCGGGATTGCATGGTTGGTCCTATGCGGATCTGCATCCTTACTTTTTGAAAAGTCAGCATCAGGAGCGTGATAGCCTTACGGATCATGGGCGCGGTGGCCCATTACACATATCTGATGTCACCGAGACCCATCCCATATCCGATGCGGTGATTGAGGCAGGGAAGGCCTTGGGTCTTCAGCACCGAGATGTGAATGGGGAGGACCAGGAGGGGATCTGCTACTACCAGCTGACGGTGAAAAATGGACGTCGATGCAGCGCCGCCGTCGCTTACCTCAACCCGGCAAAGTCACGGCCGAACTTGACAATTGAAACGAGGGCGCTCGCCACCAAAGTGCGGTTTGAGGGACGTCGCGCGGTGGGGCTGAACTATACCCAGGGCGGTGCCATCAAAACAGTGCGTGCACGCCGTGAAGTCATTCTGGCAGGGGGGACGATTAACAGCCCCCAACTGTTAGAGCTTTCCGGTGTGGGCGATCCTGAGCGCTTGTCGGACCAGAATATTGAGGTGATCTCCGCCTTGCCTGGCGTCGGCGAGAATTTGCAGGATCACTACGTGTTGGGGAACACTTACCGCTTAAAACCGGGAACGCCTTCCGTAAACAGACAGTCCCGTGGGCTACCGCTTGTCGGTGAGGTTTGGAAATATTTTACCCAGCGCAAGGGGCTGCTCACCCTATCAGCGGCACACATTGCGGCGTTTGTGAAAACCCGGCCAGAGCTTGCGACCCCAGATGTGCAATTCCACATCTTGCCGGCCACGGCCGATGCTAAAAAGCTGACGGAGACCGGTGACATGGTGCTCGAGGATGAGCCGGGGCTCTCTATCGCGCCGTGCCAGTTAAGGCCCGAGAGCCGGGGGTCAGTTCATGTCAAAAGCGCTTCCGCTCAGGACCACCCTGCCATTGTGCCAAACTATTTATCCCATGAAGTCGACCAGCAAACCGCCGTGGCGGGCCTGCGATGGGCGCGGCGTTTTGCCGAGCAGCCAATCTTGTCCCGTCATATTGCCCATGAGCTTGATCCAGGCACGGACCTCAAATCCGATGATGAGCTCTTGTCCTTTGCGCAGGAGCAGGGCGGGACCATCTATCACCCGGTGGGGACCTGCAAAATGGCGCCGGAAAGTGATCCGATGGGGGTGGTGACGGGCGAGCTTAAGGTTCGCGGCACCGATGGTCTGCGTGTGGTCGATGCGTCGGTCATGCCGCGCCTTGTGAGCGGGAACACAAATGCGCCGACCATCGCGATCGCTGAAAAGGCCTGCGATATGATCAAAGCGTCGTCCTGAGGCGCTATCTGCCCCCTTTCGGCGACAAGAAATCTCGTTTGCTTCGATGACGCGTGCCTTGGGGGTTGACCTTGTGGAAGGTTTGAGACCAAAGGCCCGCAATGCCTTTTGATGGGCAATTTTTTGAATTTTCAGTGGGCCTGTGCCCCTGCCCACCAAAGTACGGGCAGGAAGGCTGGCCGCGACGTTACCAAGGAGACATCCCATGGCTGCAATCACCGCTCAGATGGTGAAGGACCTGCGCGACAAAACCGGCGCAGGGATGATGGACTGCAAAGCTGCGCTCAAAGAGACCGACGGCGACGTTGAAGCCGCCGTTGATTGGCTGCGCAAAAAAGGGCTCGCGAAAGCCGCTAAAAAAGCCGGTCGGACCGCTGCTGACGGTCTTGTGGCCTTCGCTGTGGAGGGCACCAAAGGCGCCGTTGTCGAGGTGAACTCAGAGACCGACTTTGTGGCGCGGAACGAGACCTTCCAAGACATGGTCCGCCAGGTGGCTCAGACGGCCCTCACCGTGGACGGCGACACTGACGCGCTCAAAGCCGCGCCTTATCCTGGTGCTGACAAGAACGTGGAAGAGCAAATCGCGGAGATGGTTGGCTCCATCGGTGAAAATATGGCTCTGCGCCGTAGCGTGGGTCTATCCGTCACCGAAGGTGCCGTGGTGCCCTATGTCCACACGCAAATCGCTGACCAGGCCGGTAAGATCGCCGTGCTGGTTGCGCTTCAGTCGGCCGGGGATGCGGGTGCCCTTGCCGGACTTGGCAAGCAGCTGGCCATGCACGTGGCGGCGGCTCGTCCCCTGGCCCTCACCGTGGATGACCTCGACCCGGCGGTTGTTGAGCGCGAAAAGTCCGTACTCGCCGACCAGGCCCGGGCGTCCGGTAAGCCTGAGAACATTATTGAGAAGATGGTCCAGGGCCGTCTCCAAAAGTTCTACGAAGAAAGCGTCCTGCTAGAGCAGGTGTTCGTCATGGACGGCGAGACCCGTATCAAGGATGTGGTCGCTAATGCAAAGGCTGAGGCCGGCGCCGATGTGACGCTGACAGGCTTTGCCCGCCTTGAACTCGGTGAAGGCATCGAGAAAGAAGAAGACGACTTCGCCGCTGAAGTTGCGAGCTTGTCCAAGGGCTAGTCGGCCTCAAGATTTTAGAGCGATGTTTGTACGGGGAGTGGCCACAGCCGGTCGCTCCCCGTTCTCCTATCTATTCTTCTTCTCCTCCTTATCGAAGGCCTGGCGTGCGCCCGCCGACTCTGATAGTGCGCCATAAGTCAGGAAGGGTGTTTTTCACGCATGTCTACAAGCTCCACGGCGTCCCCTGCCTTCAAACGCGTGTGCCTGAAAATTTCGGGCGAAGCGCTGATGGGCCCCAAGGAATTCGGTATCGATCTTGAGACGGTGGAGCGGATCGCGAGCGAGGTGAAAGCGGCCCAGGCCTTGGGCACCCAAGTTTGCCTGGTGGTGGGTGGCGGGAATATCTTCCGCGGGCTGCAAATGGCGGCGCGGGGGATGGAGCGGGCCAGCGCCGATTATATGGGCATGTTGGCCACGGTCATGAATGCGCTGGCTATTCAGAATTCCCTTGAGGCTATCGGCGTTGAAACTCGGGTCATGTCCGCCATTCAAATGACCGAAGTGTGTGAACCCTATATTCGCCGCCGGGCCCTACGCCATTTGAGCAAGGGGCTGGTCGTTATCTTCGCCGCGGGGTCAGGAAATCCGTTCTTCACCACCGATACGGCGGCCGCTTTGCGGGCGGCGGAAATGGGGTGCGATGCCCTGATGAAGGGCACGCAGGTGGACGGTGTGTATTCAGCGGATCCCAAAACCAACCCTGATGCGGAGCGGTTTGAGCGGCTCACCTATATGGATGTCTTGCGTCAGGACCTCAAAGTCATGGACCAGGCAGCCATCGCGATTACGCGGGAGAATGGCATTCCCATCGTGGTCTTTTCCCTGGCCGGGGGCGGCATTGAAGGCGCTCTCACCGGTGAGGGTCGGTTTACCGTCATTGGAAACGATACGGTGGAGCCCTCCTAAGGCCCGGGCTTTTCACAGTTTTTGCGCAAATCGCGGGGCGCACCGCCAACAGTGGTTTTGTTTCGGCGTGGCTTGCGCCATAAGCCATCGTTCTACCTTTTGTTTTGAGCGTAGAGCCCACCGGTCCGCCAAGGAATGAGGTGGGGAAGCGCTCAAGTCTAACGACCCTCGCGAGGAGAAGGCATCATGTCAGACGGTCCCGATATGAAAGAACTGGAAAAGCGGATGGACGGCGCGTTGGCGTCGCTCAAGTCTGAATTCGCGGGGCTACGCTCGGGTCGGGCCACCGCTAACCTGCTCGAGCCGGTGATGGTCAACGCCTACGGGTCGGACATGCCCATCAACCAGGTGGGCACCGTCGGTGTGCCCGATGCGCGAACCCTTTCGGTACAGGTCTGGGACAAGGGCCTTGTGGGCGCTGTTGAAAAAGCCATTCGCGAATCAGGTCTCGACCTTAACCCCGTTACCGATGGTCAAACTGTCCGTGTGCCGATGCCGCCCATGACTGAGGAGCGCCGGAAGGACTTAGCGAAAATGACCGGCAAATATGGCGAGGCCGCCAAGGTGGCCATTCGCAATGTCCGCCGGGACGGCATGGACGACATTAAGAAGGCTGAAGGCGTCTCAGAAGACGACCAAAAGCGGATGGAAGGCGAGGTCCAAAAGCTGACCGACGCTAAGGTGAAAGAGGTCGACACCATGCAGGCGGCCAAAGAAGAAGAGATCATGCAGGTTTAACCTGCTGAGTTCGTACCGCCCATGTCCTCAACTCCCCTTCAGCGTTTTGCCGGCCGAATGTTTGCCCGGTCTACGGACAATGATGCGCCGCAAACGGAGAAAGCGCTCCGTCATGTGGCCATCATTATGGACGGCAATGGACGCTGGGCCAAGGGTAAGGGGCTAACGCGCCTTAAAGGCCATCGTGAGGGGGTGGAGGCTGCCCGACGCGCGGTGCGCGTGGCGAAAGAGTTGAACCTCAGCCATATCACACTTTATAGTTTCTCAACGGAGAATTGGAACCGCCCAGACTGGGAGGTGGAGCATTTGATGAACCTGCTCCGCCAATTCTTCGAGAAGGATCTGAAAGATCTTTCCGAGGAGGGGGTGCGGGTGCGGATCATTGGTGATCGCGAAACCCTGCCGAAAGATATTCAAACCCTGGTGGAGGATGCTGAAGCTCGAACGCAGAGCCATAACGGCTATACCCTCCAAATCGCGTTTAATTATGGCGGGCGGGATGAGCTTGTCCGCGCCGTTGGACGGCTAGCGGCGGAGGCGAAGGCCGGGCGGCTTGACCCTAAAGCCATTGATGAGGCGATGATCTCTCAGTCGTTAGACACAGGCGATGCGCCGGACCCTGATCTTATTATCAGGACATCAGGGGAACAGCGGATCTCGAACTTCCTCCTCTGGCAGGCGGCCTATTCAGAGTTTGTGTTCCTTGATTGCTACTGGCCGGACTTTAACCGCGACCACTTTATGGCGGCAGTGGACCAGTATCAGGGCCGGACGCGCCGGTTTGGGGCGCGCCCGGAAGATCAGTGATCGCTTAAGCCACTTTCTTTTTCTGGTGGCGGCGGACCGCTGCACCAACGCCTAAGGCCAGCGCCATAAAGGGGGCGGCCGCGGGAAGAGGCACGGGAGCTGCCGACAGGGTAATGGTGGCGAGAGAGAAACCCGCCCTGTCCGTTACAAAGTCAACGAGGCCTTCGTCGAGCGTAGACCCCGTGGGCAATGCCACTAGCTGGCCATTCAAGAGGCCGAGCCCATTGCTTAACGTCACAACGCCATTTTCTTCTGCGCCGCCCATTGCATCAATGGGCTGACCGTCCGTGGTCACCACGAACGCCGGTCCGTTGGTAAAGTCATTCACCTCGGTACCGGCATCCCAGATATTGTTGCCGGTCACCTCAAAGGTGAGACCAGTCTTTAAGGATCCATCCGGATTAAAGATCTGGATGGGGTCGCCGTTCCCAATGAAAGTGTCATTGGACGGAATAACCATCGATAGATAGTTGAAGAATTGATGCTGGGTGGGATCAAGATCGACGGTGATCGATGCCGTTTCCCCCGCTTCAATAATCGGTGCCCCGCCAAAACCGGCTGGGTTGCCGAAGGTGCGGACGACGGCATTGGCGTCAGCGTTTAACGTCTCTTCCGTTGCCCCAAGGATGGTCCCCATGGGGTTTTGGGTGGTGGCGCCAAGCTCGGCCACCCTTTCGGTACCTTGGGATGCGGGCGAACCCACATCAAAGGCATCGTAACTTCCATTATGGAACCCAACGAATAAGGGGGTGAGGCTTAACCCTTGGCTATTGTTGGTGATGTTTACGGTGACCGCGGCGGCGTGCGCCCCGGTCAAGGTCATTGCGGACAATGCAATGGCCGCCGCAGCCAACGCTGCGGTACGCTTTTGGTTCATAAAACCTCCTCGTTTAAGCGTGCGGAATGCACGTGGCGCTATTCGTGAGGAGGGGATGAACAGTTACACTTTTAAATATATTTTTTGAGAAAGTTTCATCTTTTGGTTGAGGTGATGAACTCGTCAGGTCCACGGCCAGAAAACATCGACTTTCTGTGACCAGCCTGTAACCCTTGGGTGATGATAGGCGAATACCCTGCCAGAAGCGAGCACAATCAAGGGCTACCATGGCGCAAGACACTGTAAAAGTTGTGGATTTTGGCGATGCGCCGTCCCGCAGGAAAGCGGGCCTCATCGACTTAAGTCCTGTCGGCCCCATGATGGCCAAAGCGCAAAAGGGCGACAAGCGTGCCTATGAGGAGGCCCTCAGCCTCTGCCAAGACTGGCTGAAGCGTTATCTGTCCCAGCGTTTAGCGCCCGACCAGGTGGATGATGTCATCCAAGAAACCCTGATGGCCGTGCATCGCAAGCGGCACACCTACGATTCGACGCGACCTTTTCCCCCCTGGTTTGTCGCGATCGCGCGGTTCAAATGGCTCGATAAGTTGCGGGAAGCCTATAAGGCGGAAGAAGTGGAGCTTGACGATAATCACGGTATCGATGGCCATGAAGAGCAAGTGGTGTCCCGCATCGTGCTGGAGCGGGTTTTGGGACATTTGCCTGAAGCGCAAGCCACTGTGTTAAAGCTCGCTAAGATTGAGGGGCGGTCTATTGAAGAGATCGCGCAGATGACGGGGCAAAGCGCGTCCCTGGTGAAAGTGAATATTCACCGGGCACGGAAGAAACTAATGAAAACCCTCGAGAATTCCTATGAGTAGTCCAATGAGTAATTCAGCATTTATTGAAGGTTTAGTGGCGACGGCGGAACCGGTAGCGCGGCGCCGGGTGTCGATGGAAGTTCTTGCCCTTGGCGCCATTGCGCTCGTCCAGTTGATCGGTGCGACCCTCTTTTTCGGGGATGATGCCTTTCAAAAAGCGATGATGGGCGATGGCGCCCGGGTTGTGTTCAAGGTGAGCCTCCTTGGGATTAGCGCCGTGTCTTTTGCGGCCATGGCGCTTTGGTCTCTCGACCCTGCTGCTCGCCGGGTGGGGCCTTATTTATCCGCCCTTATTGGGGTGGTAGCCCTTGCCGGGTTTATCGGGTTTGATCGGTCGTTTGGCGGTAGTCTGACGAGTACGTTTGCGCCTCAGTTCGGGATGCGGTGCTTGTTCAGTGTCCTGTTCCTGGCCTTGCCGGTCACGTTGCTTCTCTCCCTCTTCATGGTGCGAGGCGCATCAACCCAACCTGACCGGACAGCTCTTTTGGTGGGCCTTGCAGGCGGTACCTGGGGCGCGTTTACCTATGCCCTGCAGTGCCCATTTGTGGGTCTATACTATCTGGGTGCGTGGTATGTGGGCGGGATTGCGCTGGTGGCCATTGTTGCCCGGATCGTTCTGCCCCGGGTGGCCAAGTGGTAGGGTGAACGTCGCCCCCTCGTCACCCCAGACGCGCTGCGGCATGTAATGCTGCCCGCGCAGATCTGGGGTCTCACCCCTGACCACACGATCCCGTGTCTGCGGCGCGCACTATCGTGCAGCGCCGCGCACTGGATGACGGTAGGAGAGGGCGGTGGCGGCCAAACCAGCCTTTGCTGGTACAGGCCGCCAAGCCGTGGCAAACCCGTGGGGTGATCGATTTTGAGGCCCCCTCATCAATACTTTGTCTACACCGCCTGATGCCAATCCATCTTCCGATGCGAACCCGAGGGTGAGGGGGCTCTGGCGGCGGGTCCTAACGGCGGCGGTTCTCATCCCCCTTGCGGTGTTGATCGTTGTTCTAGGGGGGCGGATCTATTCTGCTGTCATCGCCTTTATGGCGATCCTTCTCATTTTTGAGTGGACCCGAATGGTGGATGGCGCTGAGTTTTCCCGCGGCTTCTATACCCTCTCCCTCACCGCTATTGTGACCGTTTTTGTGGCAGCCAGCGGTCTTTATGGGTGGGCTATTTTGTCAGCATTGGTGGGCGGAGGGCTGGCAACTCTCATGGAGGCGCGGCGCGGCCCATCTGTCCCTTGGGCGCTGGCGGGAGCGGTCTATCTGGTCATCCCAGCGATCGCCGCGCTCTACGTTCGCCACGGACCGGAGGAGGGGCTGATCCTCACCATCCTTCTCTTTTTCACGGTCTGGGCAACTGATAGCGGGGCTTATCTTGCGGGCTGTTACATCGGCGGGCCGAAGCTATGGCCAAGCTTATCGCCGCGGAAGACCTGGGCAGGCGCTCTTGGGGGCGCGCTTTCGGGCCTCATCACGGCGTTGGTTTTGGGGTTATTGTTGCGGTTGCCGGTGCCCATGGGCGCGCTTGTGGCGCTGGGGCTCATCCTGCCTTTTGCTGCGATCATTGGGGATTTACTGGAAAGTGCCCTCAAGCGAGTTTTTGGGGTGAAAGATACGGGGGCCGCTTTTCCGGGCCATGGGGGCGTTCTGGATCGGTTGGATGGATTTATTGTGGCAGCCGTCGCGCTGGCGCTTCTGGTTCTTTTTGGGCAATATGCAGGACTTTAACTTGGTTGAGCGGATAAGCGGATCACCCATGACGATAAAAAGACGGGTCACGGTTCTCGGGGCCACGGGATCGGTGGGGACCTCCACGCTTTCTCTTGTTAAAGCAGCAAAAGCCAGCGGGGATGCGGACATTGCTGTTGAGGCTGTGACAGCCAACGGGAATGCCGAGGCGTTGGCTGCCCTCGCCATTGAGCATGGCGCGAAGTTCGCAGCCGTTTGTGATGAAAGGGCGGGCCCTGTCCTTAAAGAGGCGCTCAGCGGCACAGGCATCGAGGTGGGTGTCGGCCCCGAGGCGGTGGTCGAGGCCGGGCAGCGGGATGCCGACTGGGTGATGGCGGCGATTGTGGGGGCGGCGGGAATTAAACCGCTTCTGGCGGCGGCCGAGCGTGGGGCAGATATTGCTTTTGCCAATAAGGAATGCCTCGTCTGCGCCGGCGACGCGGTGCTCGCGGCGATGAAACGGGGGGGTGGGCGCCTCCTACCGGTGGATAGTGAGCACAATGCGATTTTTCAGGTATTTGATTTTGAACGCCCCCACCGGGTGCGCAAAATCATCCTCACCGCTTCGGGAGGGCCCTTCCGTGAGCGCATCCGGGCGGAGTTGAAGGGCATTACCCCAGCCCAAGCGGTGGCGCACCCCAACTGGTCCATGGGCGCTAAAATCTCGGTGGACAGTGCCACCAAAAAGAATAAGGGCCTAGAGCGGATTGAGGCGGCGTACCTCATCCCAGTGCCCCATGAAAAAATTGAGATCCTGGTGCACCCTCAGTCGGTGATCCACTCGATGGTGGATTATGTGGACGGGTCTGTCCTCGCGCAGCTTGGGCCGCCGGATATGACCATCCCCATTGCATCGACTTTGGCGTGGCCAGACCGGGTGCCGACGCCAATTGAGCCTCTAGACCTCGCTCAAATTGGCACCATGACGTTTGAACCGCCGGACGAAGAGCGGTTCCCGGCGCTGCGTCAGGCGCGGGAAAGCCTGGACGAGGGGGGGCTGGCAACGGCGATCCTCAACGCCGCCAATGAGGTGGCGGTCGGTGCCTTTCTCAATGGTCACCTTGGATTTCTGGACATTGCGGACGTGACCGACCACTGTCTTCAAAGCACAAAAGCCGTTGGCGATCCCGCCGCGCTCGAGGCCGTTTTGGCGGCGGATGCGGCGGCCCGGAATACAGCCAGTGAGCGGATTGCCGCCCTGGCGACTTAAGAAAGGTGATCAGGTGAATGCCTCACCAGCTTTCGCTGGCACCGGTGGGCAAGCCATGCCAAACCAAAGCAAACCAAAGCAAACCAAGCGCTTCAACACTGTGGGTCACAGAGGCACCCCTGGGGTAGGATGATTTTCAATAGATGATGGATATTCTCATCAGTGTCGTGACGGCTATTGCAGCCTTTGCGGTGATGCTACCGCTTATCGTTTTTGTCCATGAATATGGGCACTTTAAGGTGGCGCGCCTCTGCGGTGTTCGGGTGGACACGTTCTCTATCGGGTTCGGCAAATCCCTTTTCCAGTGGACGGATAAAAAGGGCACCGTGTGGAAGATTGCTGCCATCCCTCTTGGTGGGTTCGTGAAGTTCTTTGGCGATGCCAATGCGGCCTCCGCTGGGGCTTCGGCCAACGATGATGGCGACGATGAAGAGGGGGAAGCCAAGCCGATCACGACACAATTCAACTCTGAGCGGGATCGGTTGGCCGCCCTTCTGACGGAAGAAGAAAAAAAGGTCTGCTTTCATTTCAAGCCAGTGTGGCAGCGGATGGCGGTGGTGGCGGCGGGGCCGCTTGCCAACTTTCTTTTGGCGATCGTGATTTTCGCGCTGATTTTGGGCACGCTTGGAAAGACCGTTGTCGATCCGGTTATCGGTCAGGTGCAGCCAGACACGGCGGCGGCGGAAGCGGGGTTCGTGGCGGGGGACCGCATTGTTGCCATCAACGGTCGCGCCGTGGATGAGTTCGAGGACATTCGCCGATGGGTACAGCTATCATCCGGCACGTCGCTCGATATTCGGGTTTTGCGCGATGGACAGTCGATTGATCTTGTGGCGACGCCGCGGCGGACCAAGCAGGTCGACGCTTTTGGAAATGAGATCGAAGTTGGGTTTTTGGGGGTTGGGGAAGCGCCCAATGCTCGACGCTCAGAGAAATATGGGCCCGTTGGCGCATTGCTTGGGGCTGTGGAAGAAGTGCGCAGCGTTCTTGCATCCACCTTGCGGTACCTTGGGCGGCTCGTGACCTTGCAGGAGGATCCGCGGCAGCTTGGCGGTCCCATCAAGATTGCCTCCTATGCGGGGCAGGCGGCGAATTCTGGCTTTGATGAACGGTTTGAGATCGGTTTTGGTGATCGGATACTCATGAGTTTCATCAATTTTATTAACCTGGCGGCACTTGTTTCCGTCTCAATCGGGCTTCTCAACCTGTTGCCAATCCCTATTCTCGACGGCGGCCATTTGGTCTTCTACACCTATGAATTGCTTGCGGGCAGGCCGCTAAACGATCAAATTCAGGGAATCGCTTTTCGGGTGGGGATGATGATACTGGGTCCTTTCATGATTTTTGTGCTGGTTAATGACGTCATCCAGCTATTCTGACAAAAGGGTTTCGGGTTAGGTGGGCATTAAGCCCCAAAACGAGTTAGGCCATCGGCAACAAGTCTTGGAAAAGTGGGCCGGTGAAAAGTGGGCGACTTCAGTATGGTAAAGACGGTGAAGGAACAAGCGGGCATGGGACACTGGACAAAGATCACTTTGGCGGCAGTCCTGGCCAGCGGTATGGTTGGCGGCGTTGGGCCAACGGCCATGGCCCAATCGGCGGACGGCGCGCGCGCTGAAGATGCGCAAGCGGCTCAGGCCGTTAGCCCGATCGTGCAGCGCATTGTGGTCGTCGGCAATCAGCGGATCGAAGCGGGCACCGTTCAATCCTATCTCCCTATCGTTCCGGGCCAACCCGTCAGCCAAGTGGCCATCGACGCAGCGCTCAAGACCCTTTTTGCCACCGGCCTGTTTGCTGATGCTGAGATTACTTTTGATACCGGCGTTCTCCAGGTGGCGGTTGTGGAAAACCCCATCGTCAACCGCGTGATTTTTGAGGGCAATAAAGCCACCAAAGAAGACAAATTTGTTGAAGAGATCCAGCTGGCGCCCCGGGCGATCTACACCCGCGCAAAGGTTCAGTCTGACGCCCAGCGTATCATTGATGTGTACCGCCGCAGTGGCCGCTTTGCGGCAACGGTGACGCCGAAGCTGGTGGAGCTGCCACAGAATCGGGTCGATGTTATTTTTGAGGTGGACGAGGGCCCCAAAACCGGGGTTGCAAAGGTCAACTTCCTTGGCAATGAGGCGTTCACTGACGATGAACTTCGCGGCGCTGTTCTGACCGCTGAGTCCCGTTGGTGGAATTTCTTTGAAAGTAATGACAATTACGATCCTGATCGGCTCGAATATGACCGGCAATTGTTGCGCGAGTTCTATACCAAACAGGGTTATGCGGACTTTAGCGTGGTTTCTGCGGTGGCGGAGCTCACCCCGGACCGCGAAAATTTCTTCATCACCTTCACGGTAGAAGAAGGGCCGCAATATGAGTTCGGCAAGGTTGATGTGCGCACCACCCTTGCCAAAGTGCCGGGCCGCAGTCTGGAGCGCGTCATTCCTGTACGGACGGGAACGCAGTTTAACTCTGAACTCCTCGAAAAGGCAGAGGAAAGCATCACCTATGCTACCGGTGTGGCGGGCTATGCCTTTGTGGATGTGCGCCCACGCCTCACCAAAAATCCAGAAACCCGCACCGTAGACGTCTCATTTGATGTGAATGAAGGCCCCCGGGTTTATGTGGAGCGAATTAATATTCGCGGGAATACTCAGACCTTGGATCGTGTCGTTCGTCGCGAGATGCGCTTGGCCGAAGGCGATGCCTTCAACCGCGTTTTGGTGGACCGTTCGGAACGTCGGATTAAGGGCCTTGGATATTTCTCTGAAGTGGCCATCCAAGAGACACCAGGATCCGCCCCTGACCGAACTGTCCTGGATGTGGCGGTGACGGAGCAATCCACAGGCTCGTTCCAGGTGGGGGCGGGTGTGTCGTCCGCGGACAGCTTCATTTTGAACTTCCAGATTGAGCAGCGGAACTTGCTCGGACGCGGGCAGTATCTGCTTCTCGACTTGCAAGGCTCTTCTCGGACCAGCCGAGCACGGGTCTCCTTCACTGAGCCCTACTTCCTTGGGCGCCGTTTGCGTGCGGGCTTCACGGCCTTTGCGAACCGGACGGACTTTGAAGAGGCGGGCTATGTGGCCGACTCCATCGGGGCGGGGGTTAATCTTGGCTTCCCGGTGTCGGAGTTCGGGTCTTTGAGCTTATCCTATCAGTTGCGGAATGATGATGTGCAGCTCGATCGGGAGATCTCCGAAAGCCTGACAAGAACAAATGATGACGGCACGACTACCCGCTTAGATCCATCAGATTTATTGTTGCCGGGCGCTGATTTCTCGACCTCACAATCGAGTGGTCAGGACTTTGTGGTGGCGGACGTTTGTGACTTCATCGACCGTCAGCTCGATCCCACTTGCGAAAGCCGTGGTGAGTTTCTCACTTCGCAGATTGGCTACAATCTGCGTTTTGATCAGCGTAATGATCCCCTACGGCCTAGCGCTGGCTGGCGGTTGGATCTCTCCCAAACGATTGCTGGTATTGGCGGTGACGTAAATTATCTGCGGACGGTGGGCCGAGGTTCTTACTATAAGCGGTTGCCGATCATCGGCCTCGTGGGGGCGGCAAAGTTTGATATCGGATATATTGATGGTTTCGGCGATGATCGGGTTCGTCTCAATGACCGCTTCTTTAAAGGCGGCAATCGGGGCTTCCGCGGGTTCGATGTGGCCGGGGTTGGCCCTCGCTTCTTTGACGACAATGGCTTTGATCGCGCCATCGGTGGGAAGGCCTATGCCATCGGCACCGGCGAGATCGATCTGCCGCTACCGTTGCCGGCAGAGTATGGCATCCGTGCGGCGCTGTTCACGGACTTTGGTTCAGTGGGGATCGTTGACGAGGTGGACCTTCAGCTCAATCTAGACGCCGAGAATTTCGTTGACTTCAATAGTGATGGTATCGGTGACGAGCCCGTCCAGGATGATTTCTCCCTCCGCGCCAGCGCGGGCATTTCGATCAATTGGCGGTCGCCCTTTGGCCCGGTCCAGATCGATATCGCCGAGGCTTTCCTGGCTGAAGACTATGATGAAAAGCAAACCTTCCGGTTTAGCGCGGGTGGGCAGTTCTAAACATTTATGGTCAAAACCCTCTTGATTTCATAAAAGGTTAACAAGCAGTAATCGCGCCTTCCCTGTACAAAAGAGCTCTACGGCGCTTTTTTTGCAGGGGAACGCCAAAAACACGGGCAAGGACATCAACATGAAACGACTTCACACTCTACTCACTGGCTTTGTGGCGGCCTTCCTGATCGTCGCAGTCCCCACCGCAGCATTGGCGCAAAAGTCGCCGGTCATTCTTTTTATTGACGAAGGCAAGCTCATGGCCACGTCCAAAGCGGGACAGTCGATTTCCGCGCAGCTGAAAACGCTCTCTGAAGCCGCGGAAGCGGAGCTGAAAGCGGAAGGCAAGAAGGTCGAGGACGAAGGCAAAAAGCTTCAGGATTCCAAAGACTCCCTCAGCAAAGAGGATTTTGCAAAACGCTATCAGGCGCTCCTCGGTCGGGCCCAGCAGGTAGGTCAGCTTGAGCAAATCAAAAAGGCCGAACTGGCCCAGGCTCGCGGTAAAGCGCTGGTTGACCTCAACAAGGCGCTCCAGCCGGTCGTGAAAGACATTCTCGACAAGAAAAAAGCCACTGTTCTGCTTGAGCGGAGCGCTGTGGTGTTCGCCAATGATGACATGGATATCACCGAGGAGATCGTCAAAGCGCTCGATAAAAAGGTGAAAACCGTGAAGGTCGAGAAGGTGGACCTTATTGCTCAGGCAAAAGCGGCCCAGGCCGCGCAGCGATAGTCCGCTGCCCTTACTTTGGAACGACAAAGACCGAGCCTTTAGCGGCTCGGTCTTTTTTTGCGCAAAAAAAGGGAAAGCCTCTCTTTTTGTGTCCAAATCCGATAAGTATCCATGATGACGACATTTGGGCAAAAGCCCCTTCAACCTGATCCCCGCTTCTTCGCGACCGCACCGCCTATCGAGGTGGTGGCCGCGGTTACCCTGGCCGGGGCGGACATCCACCACTCCGATGGGGCTCAAAAGACGGTGACCCACGCCGCTCCTCTAACGCGCGCCGGCGAGGGGGCGGTGGTTTTTGCTGAAACCAAGAAGGCTTTAAACAGCGATGTGCATGGCGCCCCGGCGCTGGTCTTCACGAGGGACGCCGACGCACCGTTGGCGGCCGAGCATTTCCCCGATGCCACAATCGCTGTGAGTGCTTACCCGAAGGCGGCGTTTGCGAGTGTGGCCAGGGCGCTCCATCAGAGTTTACTGTCGATCACACCGGCAGCGCCTGGCGTATCGCCGGAAGCCGATGTGGCCCAGAGTGCCATGATTTCGCCAACCGCCATCATCATGCCAGGCGCGGAGATCGGGGACGAGGTTCGGATTGGTGCTTTTTCGCTTATTGGGCCCGGGGTCGTCCTGGGGGCAGGGACTCAAATTGCCAGCCATTGTTCGGTAAGCCACGCAACATTGGGGGTGCACTGTCATATCCATAGCGGCGCACGCATTGGTGAGCCGGGCTTCGGTTATGTAGATGATGGAACTGGGGCGCAAACAGTACCGCAATTGGGACGGGTCCTGATGGCTGATCATGTGGATATTGGTGCCAACAGCACGGTGGATCGTGGTGCCCTTGAGGACACAATCATTGGGGCAGGGACGAAAATCGACAATCAGGTGCAGGTGGCTCATAATTGTCGTTTGGGCCGCGGTGTCCTGGTGGCGGCGCAGACCGGCGTCTCTGGCTCCTGCATCATCGGTGACGGCGTTTTGATCGGTGGCCAAGCGGGCATGGCCGACCATCTGACCATTGGTGACGGTGCGATCATCAGCGCTAAATCGGGCTTGATGAAAGATGTGCCCCCCGGCGAACGTTGGGGCGGTATTCCCGCCAAGCCAGCGCGGGAGTGGATGAAAGATGTGGCCGCGCTATCAAAATTGACCAAGAAGGGAAAAGCAGAATGAGTGATGGGGAGACGGATTTTCTTCCGCCGATTGATCTTGAGACCTTAAAGCGCCTCCTTCCCCATCGATACCCCATGCTGATGGTGGATCGGATTGTGGACGTGACGCCCGACGCGGGCGCCGTTGGCATTAAAGGGGTGACGATCAACGAACCCTTTTTCCAGGGCCATTTCCCCGAAATGGCGGTGATGCCGGGGGTGCTGATCATTGAGGCGATGGCGCAGACCGCCGCTGCTTATACCGCCTATGCGGATAAAATTGATACTGATGGAAAAATAGTGCTCTTCATGGGGGTCGATAAGGCGAAGTTCCGTCGGCCGGTGATTCCTGGGGATCAGTTGCGCATCCATGTGTCGGTCACCCAGCGCCGTCCGCCTGTGTGGAAGTATGAGGGCAAAGCCATGGTCGACGGGAAAGTCGTGGCAGAGGCCCAGTTCGGCGCGATGCTGACAGAGCCAAAGTAACAATACGAAGGACAAGCTCCATGGCTGTACACCCCACCGCCATTGTCGAAGACGGCGCCAGCATTGATCCGTCAGCAGAGATTGGTGCCTACGCCCATGTGGGCGCAAATGTGACCTTGGGTCCTGGTGTGCGTCTCCACGCCCATACGGTTGTGACGGGGCACACCCATGTGGGAGAGGGGACAGAGGTCTATCCCTTCGCTGTTCTTGGGACATCGCCTCAACATAATGCGTATGAGGGCGAGCCAACGACGCTCCTTATCGGGAAGAATAACCAAATCCGGGAGCATGTCACCATGCATCCAGGCACCGTGCAGGGACGCGGGGAAACCCGGGTGGGGGATAATGGCCTTTTCATGGTGGGGGCCCATGTCGCCCATGATTGTATTATCCATGATAATGTCATTATGGCGAATAATGCCACTCTTGGCGGACACATCGAGATTGGCGAGTTCGTCTTTCTTGGCGGCCTGTCGGCTATCCATCAGTTTTGCCGTATCGGGCCCTACGCTTTTCTTGGTGGCGGCGGTATTCTGACAACGGATATTATCCCCTACGGCTCTGCATTTGGGAACCACGCAAAACTTGAGGGCCTTAACATCGTTGGAATGAAGCGCCGCGGGATGCAGCGGGGTAAAATCCACGCGGTACGATCTGCTTATCGCTTAATGTTCGCGGAGGAGGGCACTCTCAAAGAGCGCCTTGAAGACGCGGCGGCGCGGTTCGGCGACGTGGAGGAGGTGATGACGATTATCGCCTTTATGCAAGTGGATGCCGACCGTCCTCTTTGCCTGCCTGCGCGGTAGTGACATGGTGGCCCAATGGACAAAGGTGGGGATTATCGCGGGTGGCGGCGCATTGCCTCTCCGCCTCATTCAGGCATGCGAGGAAGGCGGAAAAGCTTGGCACCTTATTCGTCTTGAGGGGTATACCGACCACTATTTAGCCGATCTACGGGGGGATGATTGCGGGATTGCTGCGCCGGGCAAAGTGATCTCAATCCTTAAGGAAAATAGCTGCGATGCGGTCGTGATGGCGGGTATTGTTCGTCGCCCTGATTTCTCGCGTCTGCGGCCTGATTGGCGAGGGGTCTCCCTTCTGCCCAAGGTGGTGGCGGCTGCGCGGCAGGGGGATGGCGCACTCTTGAATGTCCTGGTGGAAACATTTGAACGGGAAGGGTTTAACGTTCTGGGGGCGGAGGATGTTGCGTCCCCGCTTAAGGCCCCTTTTGGCCCCCTCGGCGCTTATGCGCCAACAGATGGCGATTTGTGTGACATAAAGAAGGCATCGCAGTTGGTGGAGGCCATCGGCCCTTTTGACGTTGGCCAGGGGGCTGTGGTGCGGAATGGATTCGTTCTCGCGGTCGAGGCCGCGGAGGGTACCGATGCGATGCTGAAACGCTGTGCTGCGTTACCAGATGAGGTCAAAGGGTTCGATCCTGGTGAAGCCACACGGCCGCGGGGCGTGTTGTTGAAACGCCCAAAACCGGACCAAGAACGTCGCGTTGATCTGCCCACCATCGGTGTGGAGACCATTAAGGGGGCTGTCGCTGCGGGGCTAGCTGGTGTCGCTGTCGAGGGGGAGGGCGCTCTTATCATCGACCGGGCGGCTGTGATCGCTGAGGCTGATGCTGCTGGCTTGTTTGTATATGGGGCACGGCGAGAGGACTTATCCGTCTCATGACCAGTTCTCCAATCTTGCTCGCCGCGGTGGAGCCCTCCGCTGATGCCCTTGGTGCCTCGCTCTTAAGAGAATTGCGGCCTTTAGTGCCCGAAGCCCGATTTATTGGTTGTGGTGGACCGTTAATGGCGGCGGAGGGGTTTGAAAGTGCCTTTGACACGAGCGCCTTTTCGGTCATGGGCTTCACAGACGTGGCGAAAGTTCTCCCCGAGGCGTGGCGCCGGGCGCGTGAGGTCGCCTGCATGTGTGCGGAGGAAAAAGTGGGCACAGCCGTATTCGTAGATGGTTGGAGCTTCTCCCGCCTGGCGGCGAAACGCATCCGCAAGCGGGCGCCAGAGACGAAAATCATCAAATTCGCGGCGCCCCAGGTTTGGGCGTCTCGCCCTCAGCGGGTTGACTTTGTCAAAGATCATTTTGACCTGGTGCTGACCCTATTGCCATTTGAGCCGCCTTACTTCGAAAAAGTGGGCGTCCCAGCCGAGTTTGTAGGGAACCCCAATTTCGAACAGGTGGCGAGCGCCCCGCGGTCCGGCCCTTCTTTCCGGGCACGGCATGACCTTGGGGCTGCACCTATCCTTGTGGTCCTGCCGGGCAGTCGGAAAGGGGAGGTAGCGCGGCTGTTGGATTGTTTTGGGGACACGGTGACAACGGTTGCCTCTCGTATCCCAGGTCTTCGTGTCGTTGTGGCGGCGGCGCCGGCTGTTGAGACGCTGGTGCGTGAAGGGGTGGCTGGATGGCCAACTGACCCCCTTATTATTCCGGGGGAAGAGCGCTACGACGCCTATGCGGCCGCTGATGTGAGCCTCGTGGCGTCAGGCACTGCCACCACTGAACTCGCCATGAGCGATACGCCCATGGTGGTGGCATACCGCGTGGACCCGCTCACCGCCTATTGGGCGAAAAAAGTGCTGGTGACGGAATATGTCAGTATCTTGAATGTCGCGGCAGGAGAGGCGGTGATCCCCGAACGCCTGCAGGAGGACTGTACGCCAGAGCAGCTTACCGCTGATATTGTCCGCCTCTTGACCGATGATGAGGCTCGCCGGCAGCAACTCTCCGCCTTCCGACGGCTGTTGCCTGACCTCGTTGGTAGCGGAAACGCTGCCGCCAAGGCAGCCGAGGCGATTGCGCGGGTGCATTGTGGCGCTTAGCGCGCCGGACGATCATATTGGATCAGAGAAAGTCGGCTCACGCTCGAAAAACGAAGACTCTACAGCATCTACCTGATTCGATCAGACAGTCACAGTCTGATGCTGTAGATGGTAGTGTTAACCCTCAAGAGCCAGAAGCGTGTCCAGCACCGTTTCGACTTTCAGTGAGTCTGACCACGAACTTTTAAAAACAAGCTTTTGATCTCTATTCAGAACATAGGCAGCGTTAGGCACAATGCCATACGCTTCCAATGTATCTTCCGTAATGGGGTCCACGGCAACGTCCAATGGCGGCAAGGCAGCAAGTGCTTCTGCATAGGCAAGTTTTTCTTCATCCGTTGTTGTGTCTTGGTAATCCGGATACCCCCATTCGCCAGCATGCTGCTCTCTTGAATAAATGACAAATAGCTTCACATCGTCAGCGCTGTACTTTGCTTGCAGCCGAGCCCACCGCTCTGTTTCCAGGCGAGCAGGCGGGCAAGTGATCGCAACGAACATGAAAGCTACATATTTACCGCGTAAATCTGACAATTTCAGGCGGCCGCCCGACGTTGTCATTAAATCGAAATCCGGAGTCACTTCTCCGGGTTCCGTGCGATCTGCGAAGGTTGGCCAGTCCTTGGAACCCTGCCGCGCTC
>CALFRH010000459.1 GCA_937919225.1 uncultured Parvularcula sp. | reverse complement strand
GATGAGCCGTTATCCCAGCCTTCCGTTGGTGATCCTGTCAGGGACCGCTACGTCCACTATTGTCAGAGCCGCTTTGAAAATCGGTGTGCGGGGCTTTTTACCTAAAACGCTGTCTGGGCCGGCCTTGATGAACGCACTAAGGCTGATTATCGCAGGCGAGACCTACGCCCCGTCCTCACTATTGTCAGCGACAAAACCTTCGATGGCGGAGGGCATGACATCCGCTTTAACCCCGCGCGAGGCGGAGGTCTTATCCCAACTGCGTCTTGGCGGGTCGAACAAAGAAATCGGCAACGCACTCGAAATTGCCGAAACGACGGTAAAACTTCATCTCAAAGCAATCGCCGAAAAGCTTCAGGCCAAGAACAGAACTGATATCGTCGTCAAGGCCTTTGACTCCGGCCTAATTTAAGTCTCCGCCCTTGCAGTGAACCCAACCCTATTCGCATACGGCTCTTCAGCTATCGTGGGGGAGATCCACATACGCGGCAGTCAACCGTGAGACATTCTCAAAAGCCGGCGTCCGCAACGCTGCCATCCTTTTTCCTAAATCGGCCAATTCTGCGTTCGCCACATCATCGGCGTGACCTCCATAACCGGTCAGGCGATGCGCTTTGGCCCAGCTTCGTTACGCCTTCTCTTTCGCCCATACCCCTTGAACAGTCATATCGACCTTGTAGCGTTTAATGAGGCTCGCCGGATCCTCTTCATAGGGGACCGGGACGGCTAACGCGTTCTTTCGTTGCTCATCAGTATAGTTCGCCTCAATATAGGCGATGGCTGCAACACTGAACGAAATAAGCCCATCTCGAATAATCTGTAGAGTAATAGTTTTGTCTTTGAAGACAGGTTCGGGTGGCCGGTAATGAAAGGCCTTCGCGGTGCAGTCTACGAATAATGTGTTCTCAGGAAAATGACGATCACCCTTGTCAAAGGTCAGGCATCCCCGCGAGACCGCTTGCACTCTTTGATGGCGTACAACATCGCGAACCCGCGCCAGGACATCGATTTCGCCACGAGAAATAGTCGCTCCATGGTTCATCGTAGGCACTTCGTTCGGGTCAATGCGCAGAAACTCTCCCCGCTGCTCCATCAGCAGATAAAGCTCCTCCACCGTTGTCGCCTGCGCGCTGGCCTCCATTCGGTTAAGCTGGCTCCTCACCATTCGCAAATACCCCGCGTCGCCAGGCTGCGCCGCTTCGCGATTAAGAAGCCATGAATCGCGGGGCCGAATCCAACAAATGTCGTCAGGAGCAATCCCATTCTCCGTCAACCAGATGACCACATCCATGCTGGTCTTCCCACCACCAATCACCACCACCTTCTCGTGTCCCGGCAAATCTAACGGCAGCCGAGCGGGAGTGGTTAAAGGAGCGTCTTCGTCTATTGAGAAACGGGGCGTATGGGTTTCAGGCGTTTGCACGTTAAACCAGGTTGTATCGACCAAAGCATTTTTTGTCTTTATACGTTGTTCTTTATCCGCGGAGAGAGACCGGACGACATGCTCGCCTACCCAGTCTCCCCCATACTCATGCCCGGACAGGAAAGTGACTCGTCCCGACGATAGGAGGCGATCCTGCATACCGTTTTGAAAATGCTCGAGAACTTCATGACCGGTCGCCTGCTCAAAAAGGCCTGCATTCACCCCATCTGTCTCAATACGGTCTCGACCGAGAGGTTGCGAGCCCATGCCGTAATAAACCGATGGCTGATGAAGTCGCACGAAAGAGTAAGCATCGTTCCAATGGCCGCCGACGTGGTCGCGACGATCCACAAGGGTTATATGCGCGTCGGTGTGGGCAAGAAGCTCATCGGCAAAGATACGGCCTTGGGCCCCGGCGCCAACAATAAGATAATCCGTTTCCATAAGATTGGGTCCTTGAAAGTATAACATATCCCAGCCGGAGCGGCACATCTCGAAGGTCAGCCTTTATTCGTTCACCACGGCTTTTCCGTGGTGTCCATTATTCAGCGCTATCGCCGCCGCCCCTAGATGCCCCGGACAAGCCGCGGCAAACGCTCTGTATAAAGTTCGTTCACTATGTATCAGCCGAACTGCTCGCCATGGCATGGACAGCGGCGGCGTTCAGCATCTGCCCGCCAATGGCCCAATCGCCCTCTTCAATCTCGTTGATCCGCACCCAGGTTACAGACCGCATCGCCTCACCCTCAACGGCAATCATCGCGTCGGTGACGTTAGAAATGAGATCTTCCTTTTGAGTGGGGGTGAACACGTCTTTGATGACATCGATAGTGACTAAGGGCATGGTTTTTCTCCGTTTTTGCCGTTGCGCGGGCTCATCCAGCGATAAGGAGGGTTTGATCCCTAAGAAGCGCGCCCGATAGTTCACCTGTTGAAGCTCATCGCTTCAGTTTCTAAAGTATGCCACTTCAAAAATAGGGATGAGCCCCGACCTGGGAGGGTCACCAATGCGGTATGGACAATTCTGCCCCGTGGCGAAGGCCGCCGAAATTCTCGGAGAGCGATGGACATTACTCATCGTCCGCGAAATCTTGATGGGCGGACGGCGATTTAACGAACTCCAACGTGGCCTTGGGGGCATCTCCACCGCCCTCCTGACCAGCCGTCTCAAATCCTTAGAAGAACAGGGCATGGTGATCCGCCGTAGGGTCTCAGGCCAGAAGAGTTTTGAGTATTATCCCACGCAAGCCTGCGAAGCTCTGCTTCCCGTCCTCATCTCCCTTGGCGAATGGGGCATTTGCTGGGCCAAACACACCCTACTTGATGAGGACTTTGATGTGGAATTCCTCATGTTTTACCTGGAGCGGAGTGTTGATCCCTCAGCCATCCCTGGCTCTTCTGCGATCATCCGGTTCTTGTTCACCGACCTTCAAGAGCAACGGGACTGGTGGTTGGTGATCACCGACCGGGAAGTTGATCTCTGCCTTAGGGATCCTGGCCGCGACGTGGATGTCTATTTCACTGGAACCGTCCGTACCATGCATGATGTGTGGATGGGAGAGCGTACCTATCGCGACGCCATGAAATCAGGGGACCTTAATGTCCAAGGCGACCCTGCACTCACACGGAATATTCGAGCTTGGCTGAAACCAAGCGTTTTTGAAAACGCCCCCCGTACACCCGAGGCCACCGCGGGGTAGAGCGCTACGCTCCATACTCAACTAAAAC
>CALFRH010000458.1 GCA_937919225.1 uncultured Parvularcula sp. | reverse complement strand
GTCATCGTCGGCAGTTGATGCCTTTTCCGGTCAATACACACTTGCCGCATATCGTCGGGCGATCGATCAGGCATGGGAGGAAATTGATGTTTTGTTGTTGCCTACAACACCGACAACATATCGCATAGACGAAGTCAATGCAGACCCAATCCGCCTCAATGCAAATCTTGGCCTGTACACGAACTTTGTGAACCTCACGGATTGTGCGGCGGTGTCGGTACCGGTTGGGTTCTGTAACGGCTTGCCTATCGGCGCCACACTTGTCGGACCGGCCTTCACTGATGACGGGCTGCTGGCGCTAGGAGATGAATTGCATCGAGCATCTTTCACTGAGCCGACGGTTGGAGCAACAGACTTGCCTCTGTCCCCCTCAGTTGCAGCAGGCAAGCAAGGCGTCGAACTGGCAGTTGTCGGCGCGCACCTTGTTGGGCAACCCCTGAACTGGCAACTCACCTCTCGCGGGGCAAAGTTGAAAGAGGCCACTCACACGACTGCAAACTACAGCCTATATGCGTTGGCAAATTCCCAGCCGGCGAAACCGGGCCTGGCTCGATCAACCACCGGCGGCGTGTCCATCGAAGTTGAAGTGTGGCTGCTCTCTGACGCGGCGTTCGGAAGTTTCACCGCTGAAGTACCCGCGCCCCTGGCCATAGGAAATGTCGAACTTGCTGACGGGCGGTGGGTAAAAGGTTTTGTATGTGAACCATGGGCTTTGGCCGAGGCCGACGACATCTCCGGGTTTGGTGGATGGCGTGCATTTCTCGCCAACGCTTAGTGAGTGGCCGCTCAACACCCACACGCTGAACCAGAAGAACCTGTTCCTCGCGCTACTTCAAAATGATTTCCTCCGGTGAGTATCGCTTCCCCGATATCGCCCAACTCAATAACAAATTGCGCCAAGCTTCCGGTCGCAATGAGGGCCAAGCGATCAATCAACTTCGCTACATGGTTCGCTTAAAGACGGTGTCTAGCATGGCGTCCCTAGGCGAATGCCGATCTACCGGCGCCCTCGCTGCCAGCCCGGATTGTTCGAGCTGGTGCCCGGCCATTTTGAACTAGTCACTGCCCCAAAAAGCCGCCAAAAAACGGATATCCGAGTAGTTGTGTCAGACATGCCCGGAGAGTTCGAATTCTGTCAACCCCAATTCTGCAACCAATTTGATCTCTATACAGATTAATATCCGGTACCCTTTGAATTGATCTCATAATTCTCGACCTCGGTAGGTGGTCAACGAAGGCCGAAAAAGCTGGCTGAGTTCGCAGGATTCATACTGCACTATGTCTGTCTCGAACCGGTCTCCACAGGCCTGCTTGGCGGATTGGACATACCCCTCAATTAGGTCCCAGACAGCTCAACCGTCGTTGCCAAAAGTGGCCAGCATTACAAATGCTCTAGCCGGCCTCGCGTGCTTCTTGCGGCCGACACTTGGCCCCGTTCGCGCGAGTGTCGCGTCTGCGAAATTGAAGCCTGATCAGTCGCTTTGCAGAACCAAGTCCGTAGACCAATCTCCAACTTTGTGAAGAACCGCCGGCTAGCTCAGGCGCTTATGAGCGGGAGGTGCAGATCACGTTGTTGTTGGTTTATTGCCCATGGAAAGCATTGGCTGCGATGAGATGATGCTGTCTCGAACGTCGGCTACAGCTTCAGCGTCTATGTAGGGGAGCAGGTTGCATAGCCCGGCATACCTGACATGGTTTAGAAATGCCTCGTCGCTGAAGATATCCCGGGCCCAAAGCATCGCGTTGCCAAACCATGTGACTGAAAGTTGGTGTGCAACGACCGGGGCGGCGACTTCGGCAATGAAAACCTGTTGGTCGACGCCCTGGATCAAAGCTTGCTTGGCCAAGTGAGATCCCAATTGAACCAATTCAAGCGCGCGGCGAGATTTTGGCTTTTCTGCAATGTCGCCGCCACGCCACAAGGGGTGAATGATACCTTTGCGATCTATCGCCTTTTGCGCACCGGCCTGCATTACAGCCAGGACCTGCTCGATAGGATCGTCCAGCACCGGTAGCGACAGGAGCTCTGCCTCAAGGGTTGCATAGGCACGACGCTCAACTTCGGCTGCAATGGCAAATTTGTCGCCGCACAAATTGTAGAGTGTCTTGACGCTAAGACCGCCCTCTTCGGCCAAATCGCGCATTTTGAATGCCGCAAGTGAGTCCTGGATGATCAGGGTCTCTGCCGACGAGATAATGCGGTCCCTGCGCGCCTGCAAGTTTGCGGTGCGTTCATCCATGCGAAACGTCCCAATCCAAATTTCCAGGGCTCGACCCGGCAAATTTGAGCCTTGGCGAACCCTGCCGATCCTAGAATCGAAGCACTATTGACTACAATATTGTTACAAATTACAACATTGTTGTAGTTTTATGCTGGGAGACCTTGATGACGCACGCCACTGCCGCCACCCCTCTGACAGACGAATTCAATCCAGCTGAAATAGCGCTCAAAGACATTGATCTGTCGGACGCGAACCACTTTTTCAATCAACACCATTGGAAATTGTTCGAACGCTTGCGCAACGAAGACCCTGTGCATTTTTTTGAGCATGAAGAGTTCGGGCGTTTCTGGTCCGTGACGCGGCATGCGGACATCATGGCGATTGATACCAATCACCAGCAGTTCTCATCAGAGCCATCCATCTTCCTGGGCAACACGAACTCTGACGAGGACGAAAATTTCAATCCGGCGACGTTCATCGCCATGGATCCGCCCAAGCATGATGTGCAGCGAAACGCCGTAAACCCGGCGGTTGCGCCACCTGCCTTGAGAGATCTGGAGCCGCTCATTCGTCAACGTGTATCCACAGTGCTCGACAGTCTGCCGATTGGTGAAACCTTCAACTGGGTGGATCTGGTCTCCATTGAGATCACCACCCAAATGCTGGCGACGCTATTCGACTTCCCATTTGAAGACCGGTACATGCTGACCCGGTGGTCCGATATGACCACTGCCAATCCCGAAACACTGGCGGCGATGGGCCTCACAATAGAAGACCGCCGCAACGCCATGTATGAGTGCCTGGAGATATTTGGCGGACTCTACGCAGAAAGGGCCCAGTTGCCGCCTGCCAACGATTTCATTTCGCTCATGGCTCACAATGAGGACATGAAGGATCTCGACCCCATGAATCTCCTGGGCAATCTGGTGCTTCTTATCGTTGGCGGCAACGATACCACCCGGAACTCGATGTCTGGGGGCGTGCTGGCCCTGCACGAGAATCCTGCAGAATTTGCTAAGCTTAAAGCTGATCCGTCAGTCATCCCAAACATGGTGTCAGAGATCATTCGATGGCAGACACCACTCGCGTATATGCGCCGTACAGCGAATGAAGATATCGAGTTTCGTGGGAAACTGATCAAAAAGGGCGACCGCATAATGATGTGGTACGTATCAGGCAATCGCGATGAACGCGCAATCGAACGGCCGAATGAGTTCCTGATTGAGCGGGAGAATGCTCGTCGGCATCTATCGTTCGGATTTGGTATCCATCGTTGTATGGGTAATCGGGTTGGAGAAATGCAAGTCCGCATTCTTTGGGAAGAGATTTTGAAACGGTTTGACCGTGTAGAAGTCGTGGGCAAACCAGTTCGCACGCTCTCAAATTTCGTAATGGGCTTTACCGAATTGCCTGTGCGACTGCATCCGAAGAAATAAATCGGTCCAGTAGGCGCATGCTGCCAGATCCAACACTGTTCTCGTTTTTGACACTTGTAGGTTGGTCCTGGTCCGGTGTGACTTATTGGCTGATGTTCTCGCATCATGGTCGAGCGATCATGTCCAAGGCGTGGACCATCATCCCAACCGCCGTCCTGCTATTCCTTAGCCTGTGGCATGTGACCGGCGAAATGGGAAAGCTGAGCGTCATGGCTGG
>CALFRH010000457.1 GCA_937919225.1 uncultured Parvularcula sp. | reverse complement strand
AATAGCCGCCTCCTCAATTCTGGAGAAGCGGATACACCGGGAGTTGAATTGGCAATCAACTGGCCATTGACCGAAGAGTTCACCGTCGATGCAAGTGCGCAGTATCTTGACGCAACTTTCGAAGACTTCATTGGCGCGTCGTGCTTCCCTGGCCAAACTGCTGCGCAGGGCTGCATGACCGACGCGGCTGGACGAAGTTTTCAGGATGTCAGCGGACAAACGATTCAGAATGCTCCGGAATGGAAGCTTTCATTTACGCCGCGCTATGAAAGAACAATAGCGAATGACGGTCGAATCTTTGGTCAAGCTGTGGCGAGTTACCAAAGCGAGGTGCAGTACAGTCTAAATCAGAATCCTCTGACCATTCAGGATGGTTACACGCTGGTTGATCTAACGGCCGGATACATCGCGCCAGACGATCGCTATCGGTTCACGCTATTTGTCAAAAACGCAACCGATGAGCTCTATTTCAATTCCATCGGAGGAACGTTTGTGAATGCACCGGGTGGGACATTCCATATTATACCAAGAAACGCTGAAAGAACCGTTGGTGCAGAGTTTAGTCTCAGCTTTTAAGGCGTCCGATGTGGAAAAGCCGGTGTCATCAGAAATGCTGCGATCGAAGTGGATAGTCCTGTACGTTTCTCTCTGATTAATCCGGTTCTCATCTTACGACGAAACTCTTGTCTGAGGTCAGAAACCGGATCCTAGCCCATAGAAATTCCTCCCAACTCTCAGATGACCGGTCAGTTACTTTCTGACCGGTCTTTTTTTTGCGGGACGTCATCAGAATGGTTGAGGACGCTGCTTGAACGCGCGGTTTTAATGTCCGCTAATAGGAACTATCGGCCTTCAGCAAAGATAACCGTGTCCAAAAAGGTCCGGGAGAATTGGGGGGCACCGACCCTTTTAGCGCTGACGTTTCTGCTCAAAACTCAGCTCCATAATAAACCGCCCGTCGGTCAGAACCAAAGGAGGATGAAATGGAAACTATGGAAATTTCAGGCGAGGTCGATCCAAAGTTTCGTGCTGTCGCTGATGCCTTTGAGCAGAATTTTAAGAATGGGCTCGAAGTTGGTGCAGCTCTCTGTCTCTTCCAAAACGGAGAGAAGAAAATCGACATTTGGGGCGGTTACATGGATACCGCCAAGACACGACCTTGGGAAACAGATACGCTGGTCAACGTTTGGTCGACCACGAAGGGAATTATGGCGTTTTGTGTGGCGCGGCTTGCCGATCAAGGCAAGCTCGACCTGCAAGAAAAAGTCTCACACTATTGGCCTGAGTTTGGCGCGAATGGCAAAGAGAACATAACGGTGGCGCAGCTCTTTTCACACCAAGCTGGACTCTGCGGGCCAAGCCGGCCTTTGTCGCGCGACGAGTTTGTTCAAACCGATCTGGTGGCAGACTTACTCGCGGAAGATAAACCCGCCTGGGAGCCAAGCACAGCGTCCGGCTATCACGCCCTTACGATTGGACCACTTGCCGATCGGTTGTTCCAGAGAATTGTCGGCAAAACGCTCGGCGAGTATTTTCGCGATGAGATCGCAACCCCGTTTGGTTTGGATCTACATTTGGGTTTACCAGAGTCGGAAGATCATCGAGTCGCTGAGCTGTCTCACGATGGCGGGCCTCAGGGCGGCGGCCGGGAGACTTGGAACGAATATCAGCATCTCGTCTATGACAACACACCCGTGCATGTGCCGATCGCCATGCGCCGAGATTGGCGGGCGCAAGGCACTCCGTCGGCAGGTGCTCAAGCAAATGCTAGATCCGTTGCGACGCTCTACGGCGCACTGGCGTCGGACCGGAAATTGAACGGGACAGAAATTATCAGCGAGGCCGGACTAACAGCTGGAACCACAATCCAGATCGAAGGCGAAGACCTGGTCATTCGTTTTCCGCTTTCTTGGGCGGTGGGCTTTGCCATCAACACGTCACAAATGTTGCTTGGTCCAACAGCAGAGACGTTCGGTCATAGTGGATGGGGCGGGTCTTTTGGCTTTGCCGACCCGGTCACAGGCATCGGCGTTGGGTATACGATGAACTACATGACCGAGCCAGGCCTGGAGCCGGATCCTCGTATCGTTGCCCTTTACACTGCGATTTATGAGAGCCTCGCCTAACCGCACTTACTGCAATCGCCTCAATTTGAATAGGATGGTCCTGACTTGTCTGAGATCAAGCCTTTAACTCTGACCGCTGACGCATCGGCTGTGGCAGACCTACGAGAACGACTCGCCAAAACGCGCTGGCCAGAGCAAGAGACTGTGGAGGATTGGAGCCAAGGTGTGCCGCTCGGTTATACGCAGCAACTCGCGGATTATTGGCGCACGGAATATGACTGGCAAAACCGCTTAGCGAAGCTGGCGGTATTTGACCATTTCACAACAGAAATAGAAGGGCTCGATATCCATTTCCTGCACAAGCGAAGCGCAGAACCTGGAGCAAGGCCGCTCATCCTGACCCATGGCTGGCCAGGGTCTGTATTCGAATTTCTCGAAGTTATCGAGCCGCTGGTTGATCCTGTTTCTCATGGTGGACGCGCGGAAGATGCCTTTCATGTGATCTGCCCCTCATTGCCTGGGTTTGGCTTTTCAGGAAAACCCACCGAAGCAGGTTGGGGGGTGATGAAAATCGCGGCCGCCTGGAACACGCTGATGGAACGCCTCGGATATGAGCGTTACTTCGCGCAAGGCGGCGAGTGGGGATCCGTCGTGACGGCGGCGATCGGCTATCAAAATCTTGGCCAGTGCACCGGCCTTCACGTCAACATGCTGGTGGCTATGCCGCCGCCCGAATTCTTTGCGAATCCATCACCGGAGGACCAGGAAGCTTTAATCGCTGCGCAATACCACCAAGATCAGGGCATGGCGTATGCGAACCAGCAGCGCACGCGACCCCAAACGATGGGGTATGGCTTGGCTGACTCACCGGTCGCTCAACTCAGCTGGATCGTGGAAAAGATTTGGGCGTGGACCGACAATGACGGCCATCCTGAAAGTGCCATCAGTCGCGACGAGATGCTCGACACGGTGACTCTGTATTGGATGACAGGCAGCGGATCGTCATCGGCAAAACTCTATTGGGAGAGTTTCGGAAACCCGTTTGAAGGTGCGGATTTATCCATCAAGATTCCGGTGGGATATTCCAAGTTCCCGAAAGAGATTGTTCCGGCACCAAAGTCTTGGGCAGAACCTTTTTTCGAAAATCTCATCTATTATGGGGAGCCGGAAAAGGGCGGCCATTTTGCAGCGCTGGAACAACCCAACTTGTTTGTTCGCGAAGTGCGTTCATGCTTCAGCGAAATGTCGCTTTAGGGATCAATTACGTTCCACTCAAAGCCTTTGAAGAGTGGCGTTTCACGACCGATAAACTTCTTCTGATCCTCGATCACTTTTTGGGCGGCAGCGCGGCTCAAATCCGATTTACCTAGAGCGCGAAAGTGATCCTCGCTTTCATACCAAACCTCCGCCACGCCATCTTATTGAGGGCGTGATGCGGAGTGTGAGCGCGCTTTTTCTGATCCATCGGATCGATGAAGATGGATATATTTGACAATCACGAGCGCGGCTGCGTTTTCAGAGATCACGTTTGCGTGGATTTGCGTCCAATGGGTCATGAACTCATCGAAGCTCAAATCGGCGCGCCGTTGGATGCCCATGAGTGTTTTGAACATTTCGAATGCTAAGCGTCCGCAGTTTCTTTCGAATAGACGAACTCTGGCGCTGTGAAATCGAGCGTGGGGAGCACGTCTTTCTCAGTCCAATAGTCTTGGCTGAGCCGCCACTCTTCTTTGTCGCCGCACTTAGGAAGCTCGTGCAAATGACGCTGCAACAGGCCCGGATTGAAGATTTTTGGATTGATTAAGGGTTCGAGCTCCATGCCCTGATCTTGGGGGCGCAAAGCCACTTCCACCATCGATGAACCGGTCTCATCCATATGGTTCAGGAGACGGGTCACCACATCCACGACCAAGTCGACCTTCAGCGTGTAACTCGCCGCGCGTAGATAGCTGATGAACATCGCCGCCATGTTCGGTACGCCTGTATACATGAAGCCGCGATAGGTAATGACATCGGCAAAATCGACGGCTGCGCCATCCACTTTCATTTCGATGTCACCCATAACGTTCATGCTGAACCCGGTCGCCGTGACGACGATATCCGCCTCCACGTGACGTCCTGATTTCAGGTGAATCCCAGTCTCGTCGAACCGATCAATATGATCGGTGACGATCTCTGCTTCGCCGTCGCGGATAGCTTTTAGAAGATCACCATCCGGCACGACCGCAATGCGCTGATGCCACGGACGATACTTTGGCGTGAAGTGTTCGTCGATTTGGTCTTGCGTCAGATATTCGCGAAGCGGTTTGAGAAGATCTTCAGTCGCCTCATCAGGGTGAGTGAGGGTTTTTTGGAGGAAACGCCCCTGATCATAGACGTATTTTTTGCGTACGATTTCGTGGATCGTTTGCTCGTCAATTTCGATTTCACGTAGCATATTTGCGAGCCGGTTGCGGTTCTCTGCAGGTACGAAATAGGTTGGAGATCGCTGCAGCATGGTGAGGGATTTACACTTGCCCGCCAGCGCAGGCACCAGCGTCGCCGCCGTCGCGCCAGAACCGATCACAATGACACGCTTGTCTTGAGTGTTTAGTCCATCTGGCCAAGTTTGGGGGTGAACAAACGTGCCTTCGAATTTGTCGGCATCCGGCCAATCAGGCTGATAGCCTTTCGAATGCCGATAATAACCGGGGCACATCCAGAGGAAGTTCCCCGTGAAGGTCTGCACGTGCGTCCCCGTATCCACCCGCAAGGTCCATATTTGATATTTGCTGTCCCAATCCGCTGACTGGACGCGGTGCCCATAGCGGAAGTTTTTGTCTAAATCGTACTCGTCGATCACCTCACCGAGATAGCGAAGAATGGCTTCTCGAGAGGCAATCGGGTTTCCGATCCACGGCTTAAATTTATAGCCAAATGTATAGAGGTCGCTGTCTGAGCGAATGCCTGGGTAGGTGTGGCAGTGCCAGGTTCCGCCAAAACTCTCCATCGCATCGAGCACGACGTAAGTCTTCCCCGGGCAGTTTTCTTGTAAACCGCGTGCGGCGCCAATACCGGCGATACCGGCTCCAATTACGAGTACGTCAAAATGCTCCGCTGGGGCCTCGGGCTTGGCGTTTGAATCTTCGGTCTGGCTTGCGGACATAATATTTCCTCACATGCGTGGCGACATTCTTTGCACCGCCGTTGTCGTGTTCTGGTATTGAATTTTTCACAGGATCGTGGGTGGAGCTAGGGTCGGCTTGCCCGTTCGAACCCGGACACTTTTGGACAAAACGTCATTGATCGAGCTTGCGCAGCTCCCGCTTTTGACCGGACGTGCCATAGATCATGCCAGCAAACTGTTTCGCCTTTTCGGAGTCGCCATGCAGCGGATGCACATTCAACAATCCGTTGGACAGATAGCCGCCATCAATCACATGAGCTTCACCCGTAACGAACGCGCTGTCGTCACTGGCGAGATACAGCACGCCATTGGCGACATGCTCTGGCTCCCCGCGATCCGGCCACGGTTGAATCGTTTCTGCCACCGCCTTCGCGACCTCTTCCCGGCCCTGGTGCATGAGCGGCGTAAAGATAATACCCGGACAGACGCAATTCACGCGGATCCGATGCTCGGCGAGTTCCAAAGCGCAGATTCGTGTAAGGCTGACCACAGCAGCTTTTGCCGCTGCATAAGCGGTCGGGATAACGCCGCTCGCGAGACCGGCAATCGAAGACGTGTTGATGATTGACCCACCCCCTCGTTCCTTCATCAGGCGGGCCGCATGTTTAACTCCCAGAAAAACGCCTCTCGTCATCACTGCAAATGTCTTGTCCCAATGATCGACATCAACTTCCGTGATCGGACCGATCGCGCCCGCAATACCTGCATTGTTGAACGCAATGTCCAGTCCGCCGAAATGCATTTTGGCATCCGCCATCAGGGCCTCAATCTCGGCCTCGTCCGAAACATCCACTCGGCGAAAGACGTATTGGCCGTCATACCCTTGAGACTTGAGATAGGTATTCGCATTCGCAGTGACTTCCTCATTTAAGTCACCAATCACGACTTTGGCGCCATGGGACAAAAACTTCTCTGCTGTGGCCAAGCCAATGCCGCTAGCCCCGCCTGTGATCACCGCAACCTTACCTTTTAAGCGTTCTGCGCTCATTGTTTCCTCCGATTTCTCAGTCTGTTGCTGCGGTGTGGTTACATACGCCGCCCATCTGAGACCGACCAGCCACCATCCACCGGCATGGCGATCCCAGTCACGAAGGAGGCGTCATCGCTCAGCAAAAAGGAGATGGCAGCGGCTTGTTCCTCAGGCGTCCCGAACCGGTTCATGACGGTTCGCGATTGCACCAAACTGCGCGCGCGCTGAACGCCTTCTTCGTCCATATAATTGCGCATCTGATCGAAAATCGGCGTCTCGACCGGTCCAGGGCAAAGTGCGTTCACTCGAATGTTTGCCGGTGCGTAGTCCATTGAGGCGTGCTGCGTCAGACTGATGACGGCAGCTTTCGTCATGCCATATGGCGAGTGGTGCCGATTGGGACGGATGCCCGCCATTGATGACACGTTTACAATCGCACCTCCGCGACCCGCCATGGCGCCATAAGCGAGTTTCATCCCATACCAAACCGCGCGGAGGTTGATGTCGACAATGGTGTGAAACTCTTCGATCTCAACTTCATCGAAGCGTTTCATATATCCGCCAATGCCCGCATTGTTGACCAAGCCATCGAGGCGACCAAAACGAACGCTGGCGAGTTCAAATGCCTGGTCCAAAATAGCGAGATCGGCGACGCTGCCAGTTGCGAGTTCGCAACCGACGCCAAACTCTTCCGCTTCGGTTTTTAAGCTCTCGAGATTTTCTGCGGACAGATCGAGCGCGACCAAGTTCGCGCCTTCGCCAGCTAAGCGAAGGGCTGCCGCTCGCCCAATCCCTTGTCCGGCACCCGTGATCAGAACGCACTTATCCTTGTGCCGAATACCGTCGAAAGCCATGCGAGAAATCCTCCAGATTATCTTTATTGGAGGAGTGTAGAGGATAGTCGCGGTGAGGATGGAGGTCCTATCGCCTAAATCTGAGGGGGACTCTTTTTCCCATG
>CALFRH010000456.1 GCA_937919225.1 uncultured Parvularcula sp. | reverse complement strand
GTTTCCGGTGGGCCGCGCGGGCAGGCTGTTTACGCCACCATCGCCGCCGTGGATGAAGGCATCCTACAACTGACAAAGTTCTCCTCTCCCAACCCAACGGATTGGTTCTACGGGAAGGCCAGGCTTGGCGTCTCCCTCCATGACGATTACGGTCGATTGTTGGACCCCAACCAGGGGGCGGCGGCGCCCACACGGTCGGGCGGTGACCAGATTGGCGGCGCGGGCCTAACGGTGGTGCCCACGAAGACCGTGGCGCTCTTCTCCGGCCTCGTGTCCGTTGATGGCAATGGCCGCGCTGCGGTGCCCGTCACCTTGCCGGACTTTAACGGTGAACTGAGACTAATGGCCGTCGCTTGGTCGGATACAGGCGTTGGGGCGACATCCCAAGCCATGACGGTTCGGGATAAGGTCCCTGCAGAATTGATCCTACCTCGGTTCTTAGCCCCGGGGGATACAGCATCCGCAACCCTTACTCTCGATAATGTGGCGGGTGCAGCTGGCGAGTATCGTGTTTCCACGGGCGCGACGGGTCCCATCAGTGCGCCTACCGACGAAACCTCGGTTTCGCTGGAGAAATCGCAACGCACTGACCGCCCTGTCACCATCACCGCCAACGGCGAGGGGATTGCCAACCTTAGCCTCAACGTCTCAGGCCCCGGCGGTTTCCGCGCAGAGAGCCGCTATCCGATGGAGGTGCGCTCCGCCTTCTTGCCGGTGAGCCGCACGACCAACCGTGTTCTTGCTCCGGGCGAAAGTTTCGCCCCCGGCACAGCGCTGCTTGACGGCTATGAGGCGGGATCGTCCTTCCTCCAAGTCAGTGTCGCGCCGAGCCCGATTGATATAAGCTCTCTTTACCAATCGCTCGTCACCTACCCCTATCAGTGCACAGAACAGCTGGTAAGCCGTGCGATGCCAGCCCTTTATACAGGCGACCTTGCAGCCATGTCGGGGCAGTCAGCGCCCGAAAAGGCCGGTAAATCCGTGCGCCAGGCGGTGGAAACGCTCCTATCGCGGCAGGGGCGGAACGGCGCCATCGGCTTGTGGCGACAGGGGGACCGCCAGGCCTCTCCTTGGATTGGGGCCTACGCCGCGGACTTCCTTACCAGGGCGGCGACAGAAGGCTATGCCGTCCCCGAGGCGGCGAAGACCCGCGCCCTTGATGCGCTATTGCCCATTGCCAAGGGGCAGCTTTATCGGTCTAGCGGCTATGTCGCACGTGTGGCACAGCCGCGCTGGACCAGCGATACCCAAGACCGGCTAATGCATCGATCATCGGCCTACGCCCTTTATGTGCTGGCTAGGAATGAGAGGGCCGACCGTTCGCGCCTGCGCTACATGCATGATGAGCTGATCGATAAAATTGAAAGCCCTCTTGCCCGTGCCCATGTGGGGGCTGCGCTGGCGGCCCTTGGTGATCGCGGGCGGGCAACAAGCGCTTTTGAAAAGGCTGTCGACGCCCTTGGCTATCAAAACCGCGGGGACTGGTACCAAACCACCCGCCGAGATGTGGCGGGGGTCCTCGCCCTGGCCGCTGAGGCGGGGATGACGGATCTTATTGAGCCGTTAACGGAGAAAGTAACGACTGATCTTCCCGAACCCGCACGCCTTACCACCCAAGAAAAGGCGCACCTTCTCCTCGCCGCGCAGGCCCTTGCGGGGGACGGGGACACGCTGAACGTCGCCTATAGTGGGGAGGCACCGACGCCGTCCCTTGTGGCCTATGACGAGGAAAGCCTCAAAGCCGCAGGTGCCTTCACTAATGAGGGGGACACACCCCTTTGGATCACCACCTATGCGGAGGGGGCCCCGTCAGCGCCGCCCCCAGCGGATGCCCAAGACGTTAGCATCGAAAAATCCTTCCGTAAGGTGACGGGGGAGGCGGTTGACCTTGGTGCCCTGAAACGGGGTGACCGTTTGGTCGTGAGCATCACCCTCACCCCCGGACGCGAGGCGCAAACCCCCTTCATCATTGCAGATCTTCTGGCGGCGGGACTTGAGATTGAGACCATCCTTAGGCCCGAGGATGCGGGCGAGAAGGGCGCCTACGCCTTCCTTGGCGATCTGGCACGGCCCCAGGTGGCGGAGGCACGGGACGACCGCTTCGTCGCAGCCATCACGACGACGGGCACAAACCCTGTCCGTTTTGCCTACATCGCACGCGCCGTGACACCGGGGGACTTTACCCTGCCGGGCACGGTGACCGAGCATATGTATAACCCGGTAATATATGGCAGAAGTGCGCCGGGTCGTATCCGGGTCGCCCCATGATAATCCGGGTGCGGCGCCTCGCGGTGATGGCCCTTGGCGGCCTCGCCCTAGTGGCGCTGTCAGCTCTGGTCCTCGACCGGCTGTTCCCACCACCGCTTGAACGGGGGGCCATGGTCTCAACAGTGGTGACAGACCGGGATGGTCTCCCCTTGCGCGCCTTTCCGGTGGAGGAAGGGCGTTGGCGTCTTTACACGGATGTGAAGGAGGTGGACCCCGCCTTTGTTGCGGCTCTTCTCGCCATTGAGGATAAGCGCTTTTACGCGCACCATGGTGTCGATATTTGGGCTGTGGGGCGTGCGGCGTTTGACATGGCACGCCGCGGGGAGGTGCATTCGGGCGCCTCGACCATCACCATGCAGACCGCTCGCCTACTAGAACCCCGGCCGCGTACCCTATCGTCCAAAGCCATTGAGGCCTTTAGAGCGTTCCAACTGGAAGCCCGGCTGTCTAAAGACGAAATCCTCTCTCTTTACCTTACCCTCGCGCCCTATGGCGGTAATATTGAAGGGCTACGCACGGCCAGCTGGGCCTGGTTCGGGCGGGAGCCGGATGTCCTAACGCCTGATGAAATTGCTCTCCTCATTGCCTTGCCGCAGTCACCAGAGGCCCGGCGGCCAGATCGTCATCCGGACCGTGCCAAGCGCGCGCGGGAAATGATCCTGATACAAATGGCAGAACGAAGCCTTCTGACGAAAGCGCGTGCGGCCGATGCCGCCGACGAACGCGTGCCAGGTGAGCGTCAGGCCTTCCCCGCCACAGCGTGGCATGGTGCGGAAACCGTAAGGCAGCGCCGTGCCGCGCCGAATGGCATCCTCCGCTCAACCCTTGATAAGGCCCTCCAGATAGAGGCCGAAGCGCTGGTCACCGCCCTAGCGGAGGAGGGTGGCGATGGCGTTCAAGCAGCAGCTCTTATCCTCTCCTTAGACGGACGGGCCGTTCGCGCCGCGGTGGGGTCGGCCAGCCGAGAGGCCCCTGGGGGATGGTTGGATCTGACCGCCCGTGCTCGCTCTCCCGGCTCGACGCTCAAACCTATCATCTACGCCATGGCGTTCGATGATGGCATTGCCGCGCCCCACACCCGCATTCACGATCTCCCCGCCCGCTTTGCGTCCTACAGACCCGAAAATTTCGACCGCACCTTCCGCGGGGAGGTCACCGTGGCCGAGGCCCTACAGCACTCCCTTAACGTCCCGGCCGTCAGAGTACTGGATAAGGTTGGGGCAGATCGGTTTTTAGCGAGCCTGCGGTTTGCGGGCGGACAACCATCACTCCCCTCGACCATGGTGCGGGACGCTGGACTTGCCGTGGCCTTGGGCGGCATTGGCTTGTCGGCACAGGATTTAGCCATTCTCTATGGCGCTCTTGGGGATGGCGGCAAAGCCCTTCCCCTGGCGTGGACGGAGGTGGCAGCTCATGCCAATCGCACGGCACAGGGGGTCGCCCTTGTATCCCGGGAAAGCGCCGCTGAGATCATCGCTATCTTAGAGGCATCGCCTGCGCCGCCGGGCCGCATGCCCTCTGCGTTAAGTGAGCAGGCGCCCGCCATCGCCTATAAGACGGGCACGTCCTATGGCTATCGCGATGCCTGGGCCG
>CALFRH010000455.1 GCA_937919225.1 uncultured Parvularcula sp. | reverse complement strand
CAATACTAAAGCAGCCACGCTTCTTTTTGGTTTCTGTCATGGTTTTGGGCTTTCATCTAAAATCATCGATTATGATATCTCGCCGGACGGTTTGCTGCCAAACCTGCTCGCCTTCAATGTCGGGGTTGAAATCGGTCAATTGCTGGCGCTTGGCGCTATTCTCATTGTCATGGGCTATTGGCGCCGTACGGCGAGTTTTCTGAAACACGCCTATACGGCAAATGTAATCATGATGGGTGCGGGTTTCGTCCTCGCAGGCTATCAGATTGCGGGATACATGGTCAGTACGGGGTAGGAGTCTGTTAATGTATAATACCAATTTACCAACGCGTGCTGAGCTTCCGAGTACCGGACAATTGTTAAGGTCAACGGCAATCGCCTTCATAACAGCGATTGTGCTGCTCTTCACTGCCATCCTCCCATCTGAGTACGCCATCGATCCAACTGGCATTGGTAGCGCCTTAGGGCTCACCAATATGGGTGAGATTAAACAACAGCTCGCGGCAGAGGCTGAACTTGATGCGGCACGTGACGCAATCGTAGTGCCAGCTGAGACTTTGCCAGAAGTGGCGGAGCCGGCGCCAGTTGAGCCGCAAGCGGCTGAGGGGCAAATGGAGAGCGTTGAAACGCTCACAGAACCGGTCTCCAAGCCCGAACAGATTGAATGGAAAGATGAAGTCAGTCTAGTGCTTCAGCCTGGCGAAGCGGCTGAGATCAAAATTGTGATGCAAGCCGGCGCGGCAGCTGACTTTGAATGGGTCGCAGCACCGGGACACTTAAATTCGGCCCTTCACGGCGACGGTGCGGGTGGCGAGTCAATTACCTATCGAAACGGCCGTGCAGAGGAGGGGCACGCAGATACGCTCATCGCGGCCTTTGCAGGATCACATGGCTGGTTCTGGCGCAATCGATCAGATGAGACTGTAACCATGACGCTCCACCTTCGCGGCGACTATAGTGAGATCAAGCGGGTGATATGAGCGTTGTAATCGACTAGCCTTGGCCGTGTCAGAGTCAAAAATGACTTTCTGCAAGATGGGCATTTGTGAGTAAGCGAGCCGCTCCAAGAGTATCGAAATTCCGAAGTCCTGATAGTTTAACCAGCGCCGACCTCGTTAGCGTGCTCGAACGACTTTACGGTTACGAGCAAAGTTTGGAAGGCCGACGATGGGCCAGTTTTTTTGATCTGGCCCAATTCTCAACAAGCGCTAAGCTAAGGCAGCCACAACGGCTTGAATAATCTCATCTGCTTCGGTATCGCTTATGGTCAGTATCGGACGAAATTCGACGGCATTCGGATTGTGAGTCGCAGGAACAACCAAGACACCAGCCTTTAGTAGCAATCGCATTGTCTCTAGGCTCGACCTTCGATCATCTATGATCGCCATACAAAGGCCATTTCGGTTCAAGGAAATCGGAAGGCTGGAAAATCCATCCGCAAATCGTTCGGACAGAGATTGGACTCGTTGCAGAAGTTCTGGGTCGCTTAAGATGTCGATGACTTCGCTGGTAACCAAGCATCCCAGCTCCGAGCCACCAAATGTAGTAGGATGCGGTAGGAGTACATCTTTGGTGTATTCGTCATGTATTTCTTTGCGCATCAGTGCAAAGGCGTTCGGGAAATATCCGCCGCTTGGCCATTTGCCGCTCACCAAAATATCCGGGGTGAAGTTGAGTTGTTGATAGTGCCAGAAAGATCCGGTAGCGCCGCCCCCGGTTTGTACTTCGTCAAGAATGATGAGCGCGCCAACCGCCTCACAATGAGCTGAAAGCGCGGCCCAATAACCTTCTTGCGGCTCAACGAACCCTAATTGAGATACTGTCGGTTCCGCGATCAAAGCAGCTGTGTTTGAGGTAATAGCGGCCTTAGCACGTTCCAAATCGTTAAACGGAATACGGATCGTGTCGAACTCATCTAAGCCATACAAATCGATTCTTTTATCATCGCCACTGACTGCCATCGTCATCAGAGTAGCGCCGTGATACGCGCCTTCAAAACAAACAATCTGTTTGCGCTGTGTGAAGCGCCGCGCAGCTTTTATGGCCGCCTCGTTCGCCTCAGATCCCGTCGCTGTAAACACGACCCCAGGTAGAGCGCCATCAGTTGTCGCCGCTAACTTGCTTGCCGTCACAGCTCGATACTGAGACAGAAACATGAGATTGCCGATTTCAATCTCTTCAATCGCAGACCGCAAAGCAGCGATAACGCGCTTATTGCGATGCCCGACACTGTAGGTTGATCCCAAGCGGTGACAGTCCCAATACCATTTATCGGTGTAAGCGTCTTGAATGCGCGCGCCTTCACGTTTGCCATTGACAATGTTCAGACCGGAAAAAGAGAGCATTCTCAGCTGATATGCACTCAAATGTGTTGAGTGCAGTTGTTCTATAGATGCCCGAGGTAACTTGGAGGGCAAGCCTTTAACAGGGATCGCGCTGTCACTAATTTTGCCATCTGACGCCGTGCAAGCAGAGAGTGCACCGACTCCACTCAACGTAAGAAAGTCTTTGCGAGTGATCTTCACCTATTCTCTCCCTCAATGTTTGTCGATATTCACCATATCAGTTTTTCGCGCAGCTCTGGTGCGCGCAGCCTTCAAAGGTCGTCACTCGCATGCCTTGCAAAAAGGGTCTGTCACCTTGTTGACAATTAAAGCAGCCAAGGTTGGCTGTAGAGCTCAGACTGGTGGTTCGAGCGGAGAATCTCCTATAGGATCAACGTTCAAAACAACCGCAGATTTGACTATAGAGGAGACGACCACCCTCACACTGATTGCTCGACCATACCAAATCAACTGGTTGCCTTCTAAGTAATTGTTATATATGTAAAATTTGGTTCTACTTCGAGTCCCGTCACTCGCGCCATTTCCAAACATCCTGAATTTCAGAGACCACGGAAATGGTGCGGTCGCAGGGTTTCGGCTCTGTCCGCGGTCAATACGGTCCGTCAGATCACGCTGATTTTTCCATTTTGACGGTCGTGAGC
>CALFRH010000454.1 GCA_937919225.1 uncultured Parvularcula sp. | reverse complement strand
AGAACCGGGCCACATCGACCCCCACGGCGTAAAGCGCTGGGACCAGCAGAAGGGCGACGAACAGCGCAAAGAGACCGCCAACGGCGAGGCTAATGATCATGGGCCGCAAGAATTGCGCGTCAAAGGACCGCTCAAGGAGGATCGGGACAAGGCCCACAAAGGTGGTAACCGACGTGAGGAGAATGGGCCGGAATCGGACCACCCCGGCCTCGATAAGGGCGGCAAGCGCGCCCGCCCCCTCGCGCCTTAATCGGTTGACGTAATCCACCAGAACAAGGTTGTCGTTGGTGGCCACGCCCCCCGCCGCCGCGATGCCGAAGATCGAGAACATGGCGAAGTCCTGCCCAAGCAGGAAATGTCCGTAGACTGCTCCCATGGTGGCAAAGATAAGGGCGGTCATCACCAGGAGCGGCTGCCAATACGAGCTAAACGCAATGGCCAGCAGCATGTACATTCCGAATATTGCAAGGGCACCTAGTATCATCACGTCGGTCATGAATTCTTGCCGCTGCTGCCCTTCGCCCCGCCGTTTAATTTCTATACCGTCATATTTTGCAAGAATGCGGGGAACAACCTCGCCGAAGAACTCTTCTTCAAGCGGGCCGGTGTCCGCACCCTCGCGAATGTTCGCACTCACGCTAACAGATCGTTTGCGGTCGGTTCGATCTATTTTGCGCACCGCAGGGGCAAAAGTGATATCGACTACCGCCTCCAGCGCGATCTCTCGACCGTCATTGGTGCGAATACGCATTTTTGACAGGCTATCAAGGTTTTCACGCACTTCCAGCGGGTAGCGTACCATCACGCGCACATCTTGACCGTCTCGGGGGAGGCGTTGGGCCTCGTCACCATAGAACGCTTGGCGTACCTGCCTGGTGATCTCTCCGATTGACAGACCAAACCGGTCGGCCCCTGGTTTGAGGGTAAAGAGCATCTCGTCCTGGGCTGTTTCAAAACTGTCGCGTAAATCGTAAAGCTCGGTGGCGCCGGCCATGTATGTTTTGATTTCTTCAACGGCCGCGGTCAGTTCATTGATGTTGAGTGACTCAAGGCTCACCTCAAGGGATCCACCACCCTCGATGAAACTATTATTGATATCGATTTTTTCCGCATCGGGAATAGGGCCTATAAGGTCACGATATCGGTCAATAATACTCCGTAGCGTTTCGCTTCGTTGATCAGCCTCCGCCATGATGTAGAAACCGAAAACACCGCCGGAATGGGCCCAGATCTGGGAGCTTTGTATCACCTCAGTACCCCCATTCTTTTCACTCAACTCTTGGCTCAGGGCCGTCGATGCCTGATCAATTTGATCGTACACCTGCAATGTCCGGCTGAACGGGGTGCCGAGCTGCATGTCGATGTTTAATTGAATGAACCGCTGTTCCACGTCGGGCAAGAACGTGAATTTTATCCAGCCTTGACCCAATAGGGATATGGACAGGAAAAACAGCATAAAGAAGAGTGTGACCGTCATATAGCGCGCCGCGAGCGCTTTGGTCAGTATAGGACGATATATATTATCGCCGACCCACAAGAGTTTATCGGCAAACTGTGCCTGAAATTTTGCAAAGCCGGTGGGTTTGGCTTTTTTCAAATGAGCCAGATGCGATGGGAGAATGATAAAACTCTCGATAAGCGAAAAGACGAGGGCAAAAATCACCGTCCACGCAATATGCTTGGTGAGCTCTGCAACACCACCGCCAATAAACAGGAACGGCGAAAAGGCCAGCATCGTCGTAACCACAGCAAAGAGAACCGGTTTCGCAACAATTTGAGTACCGATAATGGCGGCATCAACGCCCTCAATTCCCCTCTCATTTTGCCTATGAATGCTCTCACCCACAATTAGGGCGTCATCCACCACAATCCCAATCACGAGAAGGAGCGCAAAAAGCGACAACATGTTCAAAGAGACGCCCACCATCGGTAAGAAGATGAAGGTGCCAACGAACGAGATGGCGATCCCGGCCGCCACCCAAAAAGCGACGATAGGGCGCAAGAACAGCATTAGGATGATCAGAACGAGAACAAGCCCTGTGGCGGCATTTGAACTCACCAGCTTCATCCGACCGTGATAGATTTCAGACATGGCGTAAATGAGCTTTAACTCCACGCCGTCGGGGACGCTGGCTTGCTTCTCGGCAACCCATTTTCTTATCACATTGGAGGAGCGGACAATGTTCACCGTTTCGGGCTGGATGACATTGATGACCCGGCCGGGCTTGCCATTGACTCGGAAGATGAAGTTCGCATCGGGGAAGCCGTCTTTAACCGTGGCGATATCGGCGACCGTGATAACAGATCCATCCAGGTTCCGCCGCACGACGATTTGCTCAAAATCATCTTTCGCGTCGGCTAGCTGTCGTGTGGCAATCGGAATATTTCCGGTGCTGGTCCGCACCTCGCCTGCAGACAGTTCGACCGAAGAGGCTTTGATCGCGTTGGAGACATCATCAAACGTGAGCCCATAGCGGCGGAGGGAGGTTTCGCTGACCTCGACGGAAACTTCTTCTGTGCGGTATCCATCAATTTCGACAAGAGGGGAGCCTCCGTCGATTTGCGCCAATTCGTCCCGGTACTGCCGGGCCAGGCGATTGAGTTCCACTTCGCTCATAGTATCGCTAGACAAGGAAACCCAAGCAATGCCCTCGGTCATGGCCATGCGACTGACCACCGGGGGAAAGGAAGATTCAGGCAGGTTAGAGACCCCATCCACCCGGGATTTCACCTCGTTCAAGAAACTGTCGAAGTTCGCACTATCCATCATCTCGATGGTGAGACGGGCTACCCCTTCCTGCGCGGAGGATCGGATTTCTTTCACATTGTCGATATCGGCAATGGCTTCTTCCATCCGTAGAAGGATTTGATTCTCTACCTCCACGGGTGAGGCGCCGGGCCAGGATACGCTGACATTGACGATGTTAATGTCGGCGCCAGGGAACACTTCCCTCTCAAGCCGCAGGAACATGACCACGCCGGTGATCAAGATAAGGATCATCAATAGGTTAGCGGCAACCCCGTTGCGGGCCCACCAGGCGATCAACCCGCTCATCAGTTTACTCCCGTCGCGGTCTTGCCGGCGGTGGTAACGCTGCCAACAGTTTTGGCTCCGTTGGATTCCCCTGCGAGTGGTGTCGCGGCTGGGTTATCCATATAGAGGGGGCGTACCTCCATGCCGGCACGGCCGACCAGCCGAGAGACGATGACCCGCTGCCCAGGCGCAAGGCCGTCGGTGACAACGTACCCCTGGGTCGTTGCGGCGACGACGGTGATCTGATGTTCGATCACCTTATTGTTATCGTCGACGGTAAAGGCGCGGGCGCGATCCCGGACGGCTATCCGCGGTAGAATAGCGGCGCGTTCAATGCTTGGCCCTGCAATCTCCGCATCTACGAACAGGCCAATGGCCAATGGGAAGCCGCTATCCGCGCCTGTCCCGTACGGATCTTTCACTTCGACGATTGCGGAAATCTGGCGGGTGGAGGGGTCGATCGCCGCGTCCACCCTGACAATACGCCCCTCCCAAACACGGGCGCGACCGGCCACGACGGTGGACAAGCCGACGATGGGGCCATCCTCATCACTCGCGAAAGCGAGGGGGAGGTTAAGGCGCGATAGGTCTTCATCGGTAAGGGGGAGGCGAATTTCCGCCACATCTGTTGAGAAAATCTGGCCCAAGGGTGTGCCTGGGTTAATGAACTGACCTAGGTTCGCCGAAATCGTCCGGACACGTCCATCAAATGGAGCAATCACCTTTGTCCTGGAGAGTGATAGTTTTGCTTCTTCTAGATTGGCGAGCGCACTTTGATATTCTGCCTCAGCGCGCGCCAGCTGGGGCCGCCGCAGGGTGAGATCCGAGGCGACTACGTTCTCGCCATTACCGGCAAGTTCCTCAAAGTCCGCCTTCGCCAGGGCGGATTCGGCCTTTTCGATCTCGAGAGCTTGTTTGGCGGTGGCGACCTGAGCATTCGCGCGGGTGACGGCCAGGCGATAGTCGGCATCCTCGATTTCCACCAGCACGTCGCCCGCTCTAATAACACCGCCTTCAGCAAAATTATCCGCAACCCGAACGATTTTGCCGCCAACTTGGGTGGCGAGATCAATTTGTTGCTTTGGCCGTACTTCCCCTTGGGCGAATACATCCAGCGCCACTGGCTTGTACTGAACGTCTTCAACAAAGACGACCGGGGCAAGGGACACGGGGTCTTGCTTCTCCGGTTTGGGGCGCAACATTCCCATCCCCACGATGAGTAGGACGAAGGCAGCGACAACACCGAAGTTGGCGAGAATAACACTGAGTTTCCGGTTCATAGCCGGTCTCCTTTGGAATTGGTCTTTGGTCCCTGCACCAAAGTGGACGGTGCTGGTTCAGCAACCAATTGTCCCTCATCGGAGGGCAGGGTGAATGGCGCACCCAGCGCCAGGTACAAATCTATGCGATTGGTCAGCCTTGCGCGGCTCGCGGCAATAAACTGAGACTCATTATTGATGCGACGTTGTTGCGCATTAATGAGGTCGAAGATGTTCGTTGTGCCGTTGAGGTACTGACGAGTGGTCAGCTCCTCCGCTGCGGCGGCTTCTTCAAAGGCGAGGCGCTGTGCCTCTTCCTGTGCTGTGAGGAACTCTTCAGCGGCGAGGGCGTCTTCTACCTCACGATAGGCGGTGAGGACGGTGTCCGCATAGCTATAGATCGCCGCCTCTTGGTCGGCTTTGGCGGCCCGGGCCTGCGCCCGCAAACGTCCGCCTTGGAAAAGAGGCTGGGTGAGGTTGGCGGCTAAATTTTGGATGGCATCGTCATAGTCGAATGACGTATCTCGACTGCTTAGTTCGTTCTCGATTGCGCTTGCTGATAGTGAAAGCGTGGGGAGGAACGCCTTGCGAGCAGCACGCTCGTCGAGTCCAGCCGATTTCAGACGGGCTTCCGATGCCAGTACGTCTGGGCGCCGCGTAAGAAGAGAGGCAGGTGATCCTGCGTACCCACTATTGTCCTTCAACGTATCAATATTTGGAAGGTTTTTGGCGGCCGCGATTTCAGCGGATGGATATCGTCCCAGTAAGACTTCAAGGCGTCGAGCGGACTCAGACTCTGTTTGCTGACGGTTGGTCAAAGTGGCTTGAGAAGCCGCCAATGAGGAGCGAGCTAGCCTGACATCAAGGCTAGAAGAGATTCCCCTTGCATATCGCCTTTCAATGATACGCAAATTGGCTTCGCCTGACTTGACGTCGCGCTCAGACAATTGGCGTTGAAGGCGCGCCTCTGTCAGCCTGAAATATA
>CALFRH010000453.1 GCA_937919225.1 uncultured Parvularcula sp. | reverse complement strand
GGTTGATTGGGAAGGGCCCCAATCGACGGACCGTCTCGAAGCACGAGGAAAATGGTTCAATGTGATCGCCCGACGATCTATCGCTGCCAGAAGCCCGGGGCGAAGAGCACCAAAACCGTGAAGAGTTCGAGGCGGCCCAGCAGCATCGCGGCGCTTAAAATCCATTTGGCGCCCATTGGCAACGGTGCATAATTCCCCGCGGGGCCGATAATTTCGCCTAAGCCCGGTCCCACATTGGCGATGGCGGAGCCTGCGGCCGACAGGGCGGTCACCGTGTCCAGCTGGAAAAATGATAATAGGACCCCCACGGTGCCAAAGGTCGCGAAGTATAGGAAGAAAAAGCTGAGAACGGATAAAAAGACGTCGTTTGAGATAGGACGGCCATTATATCTTGCAACGCTCGCGCGATGGGGGTGCGCTAGGCGTTTGCTATAAAGGGTGAGGGCAGCGAAGGCGACCTGGAGGCGGAAGATCTTAAGTCCGCACGAGGTGGAACCAGCGCATCCGCCCACAAACATAATGCAAAAGAAAAAGCCGACGGCGAATGGTCCCCACTGATTATAGTCAGTGGTGGCATAACCCGTGCCCGTCATAATCGAAATCACGTTAAAGGCTGCGAGGCGGAACGCGGTCAAGGCATCAACGTCAAGAAGGGCCACAATCCGCCCGGCAATCACGGCAATAAAGATGGTCGCGGCGGCGAAAAAGAATTGGACCTGGCCATCTTTAAAGGGCGCCAGCGCGTTTCCGCGAAGCGCCAATAGATAGACCGCGAAGGGCAGGGCGCCGATAATCATGAACAAGGTGGCAACCAGATCGATAGGGCCTGTCACCGCGCCACTTTCGATGAAATGGCCGAACGATGCGTCCTTGGTGGAATAGCCTCCCGTCGCAATAGTGGTCATCGCATGGTTCAATGCATCAAATGCCCCCATGCCCATCCCCCAATAGATACTAAAGCAAATGGCGGTAAAACTGACATAGAGCGACGTAATGGCGGTAGCGATCTGCGATGCACCCGGCATAATTTTTTCTGACGGGTCCGAACTTTCAAGGCGGAAGAGCTGCATCCCCCCCACCGAGAGGAAAGGCAAAAGGGCGATGGCCATGATGACCACCCCCACACCGCCAATCCACTGAAGGATCGACCGCCAAAGTAAGAAACCGCGAGGCGCTTCATCAAGGCCGACCACCACTGTGGCGCCGGTTGTGGTAAGGCCTGACATCGCCTCAAAAAAGGCATCCGTATAGGACATATCCATTGTCCCAAGCCACAAGGGAAGAGACGCCGTCAGAACGAGCGCCAGCCAGCTCGCTGTGGTGATTAAAAACCCCTGTCGTACACTGAAAGAGGAGATCCGCCCCCAGGCGGCAGCGGCCATCCCCACTCCCGTGGCCCCCCCCACCAGAGCCGCAGTGCCAAAAGCCTGCCAGTTGGAGTGTCCGTCATAAAGGTCCACCGCCATGGGGATCAGCATCACCGCGCTAAAGGCGGCGATAAAAATCCCCACAATGAGGAGAACGGGACGAATATCAATCATAGGTCAAAAAAAGCAGCCTCGTCTTGTTCACCACGGCTTGTCCGTGGTGTCCACGGCATGAGGCGCCTTCAGCCCATTCGGGGCCGAGGGACAAGTCACGCACAAACCCAAGGGAACGGCGCAGGCTCACCCCATGGATCTCAGGGGGTAAAATAAACCGGTGCCAGTCTTGGGGGCTATCGAGGGAGAAGGCAGGGATCGCCGCTTCGAACGCTTCGCCCGCCTCGGTTTCCATCCCGTACGTGCCGAACATAAGGCCCGATGGCGTGGTGAGGGGACAGCCGGAGGTATATTCGAAGGCGTCGCCGGGATGGAGCACGGGCTGTTCGCCCACCACCCCGTCGCCGCTGACAATCACGGTTTTGCCGCTGGCATCGGTAATATGCCAGCGCCGGTTTGTCAGCTTCACCACATGATCGGAGTCATTGTCGATCCGTACGGTGTAGGACCAGACATAATGATCGTCACAAGGTTCAGACTCGTCTTCAAGGAAATCAGGGCGGACACTCACCCTTATTCCTCGAGTCACAGATTCATATAAGGCTCGTTTATCACGCACGTCCTTCACCAACTCATCCTCGTCGCCAATCAGCATTGTGACAGCGCCCCAAGGAGGTCATTACTGAGGTCTTGCGGATCTTCAAGCCCTATAGAGACACGAACGAGGCCCGGGGTTACACCTTGTTCCATTCGGGCCTCTTCGGTTTGCCGAAAGTGCGTCGTGGTGCGGGGGTGGGTGGCAAGGCTTTTGGCGTCCCCCAGATTGTTGGACACGTCCACCAGCTCGAGCGTGTCGAGGAAGGAGAATGCCCGCGCCTGGGCGGTTTCGGGATCGCCGTCGAACTCGAGGGCGACGAGGCTACCGCCCCCTTCCATCTGCGCCCGGGCAATCTTGCCCTGCGGGTGATCCGCCCTGAAAGGATAGCGGATGGTCTTCAAAAGGCCGCCTAAATGGGGCTCAAGGGCGTCCGCCACCTCGGCGGCGCCAGCGGTCATGGCGCGAACGCGAAGGTCGAGGGTCTCAAGCGACTTCACCAGGACCCATGCGTTGAAGGCGCTAATGGTGGGCCCGGTATTGCGGATGAAGGGTTTGAGGACGTCTTCTTTCCATTGAACATCATTGCCCAGAACCGCGCCGCCCAGCACCCGGCCCTGACCATCAATGTGTTTGGTGGCAGAATAGACCACAAGGTCGGCGCCCAGCTCTAGCGGGTGTTGCAAAATCGGGCTGGCGAAGACGTTGTCCACCAGCAGCTTACTGCCGGTTTCCTTGGCAATGCCGGCGATGGCTTTGATGTCGAGCACCTCAAGCCCGGGGTTTGACGGGCTTTCCAGGAAAAAGAGCTTGGTATTGGGCCTCACGGCGCTCCGCCAGGCATCCAAGTTCGTTCCGTCAATGAAGGTCGTCTCGATCCCGAACCGTTTGCACAGATCATCGGCCACATAGCGGCAGGAACCGAACAGCGCCCGGCTCGACACCATATGGTCACCGGCATTGAGGCCGCTGAGGATTGCGGCGGTCACCGCGGCCATGCCACTGGCGGTGGCCATGCACCATTCTGCGCCCTCTAGGGCCGCAAGGCGGGTTTCGAACATCTCCACCGTGGGGTTCGAAAAACGGGAATATTGGTGGCCGGGGTCTTCGCCGGTGAACCGCGCTGCGGCCTGCTCGGGCCCCGTATAGGCATAGCCCGAGGTGAGGAACATCGCCTCGGAGGTTTCTTGAAACGCGCGGTTGACGCCGGCGCGGACCGCTTTGGTGCGGGGGCGCCAGTTTTTCGGCGAGGCGGGTTTCTCAGATTGGGTCACGGATGTTGCGCTCTTCTATCGCTTGGCGCCCCAAGGTCACTTTCATGCGAGCCTTGACGGGCGGCGCTCCGGCCTTTTAGCGGTGCTGACTACGGTTCGGCTCTTGCCTTACCGCCCCGGACCGCCGCAAGCCAGCCGGCCCAAACCCGATCCGAGAGCGCGCGCCCTTGGGCCCAATAGGTGGAGATGTCAATGTCAGACGGCCCAATTCCAAACGGTCCGAAAGGCGTCTTTATCGCCAAGGACTTGGCCATCGCGGTAAAAGCGGGCCAGGTGACCTCGGATGATGGGTTAGCGGCGGGGCAGATCCAGCCGGCCAGCCTTGACCTCACTTTAGGGACCAAAGCGTGGCGGGTGCGGGCAGCCTTTCTGCCAGGGGCAAGCCATCGGGTTGAGGACCGCCTCCAATCGGGGCTGGCCCTTCACGAACTGGATTTGACGGACGGCGCCGTGCTTGAGCGGGGCTGCGTCTATGTGGTGAAACTGCAAGAGCGGTTGGCGCTACCCACCGGCGTGTTGGCGCGTGCAAACCCTAAAAGCTCGACGGGCCGTATTGACGTTTTTGTCCGTCTCGTGACCGATCATGGCATTGCTTATGAATGTGTGCCCGATGGCTATGAAGGGCCGCTTTATGCGGAAATCAGCCCCCGCACTTTTTCTATTCTGGTCCGGAAGGGGTCGCGCCTCAATCAGTTGCGTCTGCGTCGCGGGGCGGGAATTTTGGACGACGATACGCTGAAGGCGCGTCAACGCTCCGATGGCCTTGTCTCAGGTGGTACCGAGCATATTGAGGGGGGGCTTCGTCTTTCGGTGGATTTATCTCAAGGCCTTGGACAGGTGGTGGGGTTCCGTGCCCGGCACCATGTGGGTCTTGTGGATGTGGATAAGGTTGGGGTCCTTGACCCCAAGGAATACTGGGAGCCCATTACGGTTCCTGACAGTGGTTTTATCATTCTTGATCCGGATGAGTTCTACATCCTAGCCAGTCGGGAACATTTGCGCATTCCCAACGATTTGGCGGCTGAGATGGTGCCGATCGATACGGAGCTTGGGGCTTTCCGCGTTCATTATGCCGGCTTTTTCGACCCTGGCTTCGGGGTGGAAGCGGGTAGCCGAGCGGTCTTAGAGGTTCGGGGCTATGACGCCCCCTTCCTCCTTGATCACGGGCAGACCGTGGCGCGGCTCATCTATGAGCAGCTGACGGATGTTCCTGATACCCCTTATGGGACTGGCGTGTCGTCGAACTATCAGGGCCAGGCGCTGAGATTATCAAAGCATTTTGGGTAAACCACTTTCGCCATTTTTCCGTTCCCCACGGCGCGCAGCGTCCGTGGGGAACGCAGGGTGGCAGAATGATGACGCCTCAAAAACCACCCCTTGCCAACACTTCAAACTCGGAGTGTAACCCGGAACTCGATTGACGAAGTGAGGCCGCCTGCCGTGACTGTTCATCTGCATCAAGGGGATTTACCCGCCGACATATCGTTCACCGGCGCGGTGGCGGTGGATTCAGAAACCCAAGGCCTCAACCCCCTTCGGGACCGGCTTTGTGTGGTGCAATTGTCCCAAGGGGATGGCGATGCCCACCTCGTGCAATTGGCGCCGGGGGCGTATGATGCGCCCAACCTCAAGCGGGTGCTGACTGACCCCAATCTTGTGAAGATCTTCCATTTTGCCCGATTTGATATTGCGGTCTTTAAACGGTGGCTCGGGGTCGATACTGCGCCGCTTTACTGCACCAAGATCGCGTCCAAACTGGTGCGCACCTATACCGACCGGCACGGCCTTAAAGATGTGGTGCGCGAGTTGGTCGGGGTGGAGCTGTCAAAGCAGCAGCAATCCTCTGACTGGGCCGCGGCCGAGCTGAGCGAGGCGCAGCAGGTCTATGCGGCGTCAGACGTGCTCTACCTCCATGAAGCCAAAGCGAAGCTAGACGAAATGCTCGCGCGGGAGGGGCGGACGGCCCTCGCCGAGACATGTTTTGGCTTTTTGCCCACACGGGCGGTCCTTGACCTAGAGGGCTGGGGCGAAACGGATATTTTCTCACACTCTTGACCGGTGAGGATGGTGCCCAAAGGTCACGGCAACCTAATCATGACGTAATTTGGTGCACTGCACCTTTTCGTTGGGCGTCTCGGGTGCCATATCTATCCCTCGAAAGACTGGGGAATAAAGACAAGGTCTCATGGTGGCTGACGCGTCTCATAATGACGGCGCCTCTGAGAAGGGGACGCCGGAGCGGCTTGATCGCTTTGTCGGACGGTCAACCCGCCTTAGTCCCACTGCGGCCCAGCGCCATTCCCGTCAGGTACGGAACCTTCGCTTAATTGTGCCGGCGACCGCTGGCGCTCTATTGGTGGTCTATGCTGTCAGCGCCAGTCCACCGCGCATTGACCCTGAGTTTGTGCGGGAGTTTCAACAAATCCAAGCCGAAGGGCGGGCCCTGCGCCTTGATCGGCCACGCTATGCTGGTGAGGATGAACGGGGCTTACCGTTTGAGATTGCGGCCCGCACGGCGGAGCAAAACCCCGACACGCCGGACCTTGTGGCCCTCGAAAACCCCACCGCCCTTCGCAATGTGGAAGGGGATGAGGGGGTGAAGCCCGTGAAAGTTCGGGCGGTCGAGGGGATGCTGGATACCGAGCGAAACCAAATCGCGCTCTCCACCCAGGTGGAGTTGGAGCATGATATTGGTGGGGATACCTTCGTCATCAAGACGGATGCAGCGGACGTGGATTTGGACACAGGGACTGTTACCTCCACTGTCGGGGTGACGGGCGAGAGCGAGCGCGGGACCGTTGCCGCCGATACCGCAACGGCGTATCAAGATCAGGGGCGGTTGGTGTTGCAGGGCAATGTGCGTCTTCGGCTAAACCCGGCGTCTCCAGCGGCAGAAAAAACCTCGCCGCTTCGATAGATTTTCGTCTGCTCTTCCCTTAGCGAGGTGGGGTGAACGACCCATAGAGGGACAGGCCGCAAACCATGGCGCGTAATTCTTTGATTTTTGGGGTGATAGCGACCCTCGGCGTTGGCGGCGCTTTGGCGCAAGACAATGATGGGCCTTCCTTAGGCCTTGATGCGAGCAAACCCATCGATTTGTCCGCCGCCCGCTGTGAAGTCTTTGAAAATCAAGACACAGTAGAGTGCACCGGCAATGTCCGAGTGACCCAGGGCCCGGCGCTTCTCACTGCTGACCGGATGATCATCTACAATGCCACCGGTGGCGACGGGTTCCAGCGGATCGAAGGCTACGGCAATGTTCGATATGCCAGTGAAGACAATGCTGTTTCCGGCAATGAGGCCACCTATGATGGCCCTACCAATACGATCACAGTGACCGGCGATGTGGTGGTGGTTCAAGGCGAACAGGTGATGTTGGGGGGACAGCTTATCTACAATACCCTCACCCGCGCCATTGTGTTCAGTCCGGCCGAAGATGGCCGGGTTCGCGGGCTTTTTTATACCAATTCCGCCAGCTCCAATGCCGCTAGTGAAGACGGCGTGGTGGCGAACTAATGGATGGTGCCGCCTTGGATAGTGAAGGGCTGTCGAGCGCTCGTGCCAACCGGCTCCCGCCAAGCGATGAGGTCGGCCTTGTTGCCGACAATCTCCAAAAAACCTTTCGCCGCCGCCAGGTGGTGAACCATGTCAGCTTCCGCGTCTGCCGTGGGGAGGCTGTGGGGCTCCTCGGACCTAACGGGGCCGGGAAAACGACCTGCTTTTACATGGTAACGGGCCTTGTTCCCGCCGATGGCGGCCGGATCATGATTGATGGCTATGACGTTACCCGCCTGCCCATGTATCAGCGGGCAAAGTTAGGCATTGGCTATCTCCCCCAAGAGGCCTCGATTTTCCGCGGCCTCACCGTGGAGGAAAACATCCAAGCCGTTGTGGAGCTGGTCCATAAGGGCAAAAAGACCCAAAAGGCCGTCACCAATGCGCTGATGGAAGAGTTTGGCATCGCCCATGTGCGCAACTCTGCGGCGACCGCCCTGTCGGGTGGGGAGCGGCGGCGGCTCGAAATCGCCCGCGCGGTGGCCACCGGTCCTGACTATATGCTCCTGGACGAGCCCTTTGCGGGCATCGACCCCCTCGCTATTTCTGATATTCGCGAATTGGTGAGCCACTTGAAGGATCGTGGCCTTGGCGTGCTCATCACCGACCACAATGTCCGCGAAACCCTTGATATTATTGACCGTGCCTACATTATTCACCGCGGCGAAGTCTTAAGCGAAGGCACCCCCGATGATATTATCGGGAATGATGAGGTGCGCCGCGTTTATCTGGGCGAAACCTTCAAGCTGTAAGACCCTCCCAAAGAACTGGACTCTCGTTTGTGCGGGCGGCGCCAGTTTTGCGTTTGGAGGTTTGGCGTGGGTATCTCGCAAAAGCTTGATCTAAAACAGGGCCAGCAGCTGGTGATGACCCCCCAGTTGCAGCAGGCGATCAAGCTGTTGCAGCTCACCAATCTGGAACTCACCGAGTTTGTGGAAAGCCAGCTTGAGGAAAATCCGTTCCTTGAGCGGGATGAGCGGGCCAACGGCCCCGAGCGCGGTGAGGGCACCAGCGAACGGGGGGAGACCCGGGCTGATGGAGAGGCGAGCGCCGATCCCTCAACGCTTGATACGGATTATTCGAACATCGACAATGAAGCCACCCGCGCTGAGATGCCCGCCGGGGAGGCGGGGGCAGGCGATTGGTCGAATGTGAGCGGCAGTCGTGCCGCCTCCCTGTCTGAAGAGTATGACCCTACCGCTCAAATGACCGAAGAGAAATCTCTTCATGATCATTTGACGGAACAATTGCATATGTCCACCCGGGACGAAGTGCAGCTTCTTATCGGCGCGCATCTTATTGATCTCATTGATGATGGTGGATATTTGCGCGAAGAGGTGGTGGACATTGCCGTTCGCCTGGGGGCGGAGGAAAAAACGGTCGAAACGGCGTTAAAGCTCGTCCAAACCTTTGAACCCTCCGGTGTTGGTGCACGGACGTTGCAAGAATGCTTGCGGCTTCAGCTTAAAGATAAGGGTGAGCTGACCCCCAACATGGATCTCTTTTTGGAGCATATCCATTATCTGGGGACCCACAACCTTCCCGCTCTCCGCCGGGCCTGCCGGTTTAGCGAAGAGGATTTAAAAACCCATATTGAGGCCATTCGGGAGCTGAACCCTAAGCCGGGCCTGCAATATGGCCGGGATCTCGTCCAAACGGTGATCCCTGATGTGCATGTGACGGAATCTGCTGATGGCGGGTGGAAGGTGGAATTGAACGCTGACACCCTGCCTAAAGTTATTGCGAATGAGCGCTATTTTGCGAAGCTGAGCGCCTCGTCAGCGACGGAAAAGCAGGACACCAAATCCTTCCTCAATGAGCAAATGTCCAACGCCAATTGGCTGGTGAAAAGCCTTGACCAACGGGCCCGGACAATTTTGAAAGTCTCCACGGAGATCGTCAAATTCCAGGACGAGTTCTTTGTGAAAGGCATCGCCTATTTGCGGCCGTTGAATCTGAAAACCATCGCCGATGCGATTGAGCTGCACGAATCCACCGTCAGCCGGGTGACGTCGAATAAATATATCCATACCCCGCGCGGAACTTTTGAGCTCAAATATTTCTTCACGCCCGCCATTGCTGCACGGCATGGAGAGGGACAATATTCTGCTGAAAGCATCCGGCATCGGATCAAAGCGCTTATCGATAGTGAGGATCCGATGAACCCCTTATCAGATGATAGGCTTGTTGTTCTGCTAGCGGACGAAAATGTCGATATCGCTCGCCGCACGGTGGCGAAATATCGCGAGGCCCTGGGCATTGCGTCCTCCGTCCAACGTCGCCGCCAGGCAAAACGGGCGCTGGGGTAGGGGCGGTCGAAGCGGCTCTCAAATATAGGGCCAAACTTCAGTGAGGTAGATGGAGGGGAGATGTCTGGCAAGCCAAATGCTCGCTTCATAACAAAAGCTGTTAAGGATGCGCCAACGCCTCCGCAATATGGGCCTCATTGGAGTCTGGCTAAAAGGGGTGCTGTCCAGTTCTTTGATGATCGCGTCGAGCTTGGGAAATGGTCGATTCCGTTTGATAAGATGACAAGCGTAACGGTCTGGCGTGCTAAGACTCAACTGGGGTTTCCTTGCCCTATCCTTGAAGTTCAAACGGAAGATGTCTCCTACCAATTTGGGCTTAATCCGTGGGCAAAGCCTCAGAAATACCTAAATGTTGAATTTAAAGAGCGGTCCATAAAGATGCAGTATACTGCTTATAGTGTTGTCTTTCGGATCGTTCTGATCGCCCTTCTATTGTTTTTCATTTTTGGATAAGTGTGCGCCTACGACTCTAGGTGGCTAACATCCCCCGCCAATACGCCATCTGCGCTTCGACAGCCTCAGGACTTGTGCTGCCCTCGGATTGTTTCGCGCGGATCGAGGCCAGGGGGGTGAGGCCCTCCAACATCTCTTGGGTGATATGGGGGCTGACTTTTTGTGCTTCTGCCAATGAGACTTCCGATAAGAGGCAGCCCTTTCCCTCGGCTAGAGCGACGAGCGCGCCCACAATATGGTGGGCATCGCGGAACGGGACCCCGAGCTTGGCTAAGCCGTCGGCAAGATCCGTAGCGGTGGAAAAGCCTTTGTTCGCGTCCCGCGCCATGGCCTCTGGGTTCGGCACCGTCGATGCAATCATCCGGGCCAGGATGTCCAGTGCGATGTCGAGGGCATCGAGCGCCTCCATCAGCGGTTTTTTCACTTCCTGCAAATCCTTGGAGTAGGCCAGCGGTAGGCCCTTGGTGGCCAGCGTAAGCGCGGTAAAGGCGCCTGAGACCGGCGCAACTTGGGCCCGGAGCAATTCGGCCGCATCGAGGTTCCGCAATTGCGGCATGATGGAGGAGCCCGTGGAGTAGGTATCCCCCACTGTCACATACCCGAACTGCGGTGTGGCGTAGACGACTACTTCTTCGGCGTACCGAGAAATATGAACAGCACAGATGCTGGCCGCGCTCACCGCCTCCAGCGCAAAGTCCCGGGCGGAGACCGCGTCGAGAGCATTGCGCGCTGGGCCATCAAAGCCGAGCGCCTTCGCGGTGGACTGACGATCAATCGGGTGCGGTGTGCCCGCGAGGGCGGCAGCGCCTAGAGGGCTTTCATTGAGAACGGTCCGCGCATTCAAGAGCCGTTGCCGATCCCGTTCGAACATCTCCACATAGGCCATGCAGTAAAAGGCGTAGGAAATGGGCTGGGCAATCTGCAAATGGGTGAAGCCCGGCATCACGGTTTCGGTATGCCCCTCGGCCTGGGCGAGAAATGCTTTTTGTACGTCCCGCAACCGTTCCGCCAGGGTGTCGAGACGCCGCCGCGTGTAAAGCTTAGTGTCGGTGGCCACTTGATCGTTCCGTGAGCGGCCGGTATGCAACTTGCCCGCTGGATCGCCGATCAGCTCCCGCAACCGGCTTTCCACATTCATATGCACATCTTCGAGGGCCTCTGACCAGGTGAAACTGCCATCAATAATTTCCTGACGGATGGTCTCTAAGCCTTTGGCGATGGCATCGGCTTCCTCCGCTGTCAGAATACCCTGCGCCCCTAGCATCGCCGCGTGGGCGAGGGAGCCGTCAATATCCTCCATGGCCAGGCGCTTATCTTCGTCAAGGCAGGCGTTGAACCGCTCCATCGCCTCGGCGGGCCCTTCGGCGAACCGGCCGCCCCACATGGTGGAGGTGGTTTTCTTCTTGTCGTCGGCCATGAGGGTTTCCTTGTCATGAGGGGTCGCAGACGCGGCGGCCTGCCACGAAGTTGGGGACCTGTCGAGGCTTCATCTGTTCAACGTATAGGTGGGGCGCACAAGTAGGTATACGTCTACTGTGGTGCGGTCAGCATCGTGATGGAGTGAGTCAGCATTGTCACCGTTATGCTTTGGTGCTACAGGAACTCCCTGAAATGTGCGAAAAATTTGCGGGGGGTTTTATGAGAAAAACTGTTATTTCCTTTGTCTTGTCTTTATTTTGGGCGACGAATGCGTTCGCTAGCGGTTACACGAACCAGTCTATTGTCACCGAAGTGAGATATGTTTCTGCAGGTTTTATATTAATGACAGAGTCGCCCCATGGAGACCCTGACAATTGCGGTAGAAATAAAGAGATACTTATCCCATCGTCTATGCTGAACGATGAAAAGCTGGTGTCACTGTTGGTAACCGGTATGGCTTCTAAAAGGCCAGTAAGAATACTCGTGAACGGTTGTAACGGAACTGCTCCTGATGCCTTCGCCGTCGCTGATAGTCTCTTCGACGTGACTGTGTATTCTGATTGAGTTTGGCGATGAATTGGCTTGACGCTTTGTTTTCCCGGTGAATCAAAGCCGTCTTGCCACGATTTCACGCTTGCCTTTCGGCGCATGGGGTGCTTAGTCGTCGCCCATGAAAACTGTCGCTACCATCACCAACCGACGCCGACGCCGCGAGTTCTGCTTGCCGGCGGGCATTGTGATGGGTGACGTTTAGAAGAGTTAGTTCCCCATTCCGATTAACACCGCCGGCCCTGAGGCCGGTTTTTTTATGCCCGAACGATGAAAACGAGGAAAAGAATGCCCAGACATTTTCTCACCACAGCGGATTGGTCCCGCGCTGAGCTTGAGGCCTTGCTCGCCGATGCCCGCGCGCTGAAAGCGTCGCCTTTTCAACCGCGGCTGGAGGGGAAGTCGGCGGCACTGGTCTTTTTCAACCCCTCCTTGCGCACCCGCACCTCGTTCCAGGTGGGGCTCCACCAGCTGGGCGCCCAGGCGGTGGTGCTTGATGCTGGCGGCACCTGGCCGATTGAAGTGGTGGAGGGCGCGATGATGGATGGCGACCCTGAAGAGCACGCGAAGGAGGCGGCGAGGGTCCTCTCCCGCTATGTGGACCTTATTTGCATCCGTGCCTTTCCGAAGTTCCAGAACTGGGCCGAGGAGCGGGAGGATCCGGTGCTCACGGCGTTCGCCAAATATGCCACGGTGCCCATCGTCAATATGGAGACAATTGTGCATCCCTGCCAGGAGTTGGCGATGCTACTGGCGTTACAGGACGCCCATGGGGCGCTTGAGGGGAAGAAATTTGTCCTCACCTGGACCTATCACCCCAAACCCTTGAACACCGCGGTGGCGAACTCAGCGTTGCTTGCGGCGACCAAGATGGGGATGGATGTGACCCTCCTCTGTCCGCAAGAGGACTATCTTTTGGATGAACGCTATATGGAGGCGGGGGCCCAGTTCGCCAAAGACGCTGGCCGCTCTCTCACCGTGACCCATAATATTGAAGAGGCCTATGCGGGGGCTGATGCGGTATACGCTAAAAGCTGGGGGCCCCTACCGCTTCTGGGGAATGTACCCGCGCAGCAGGAAATGAGCGCGCCGTATAAGCACTTTATTGTGAATGAAGAGAAGATGGCGCTGACGAACAACGCCACCTTCAGCCACTGCCTGCCCATGCGGCGGAATGTGAAGGCGACCGATGGTGTCGCCGACAGCCCCCGGTCCTTGATTATTGAAGAGGCGGCCAACCGCCTTCCCGTGCAAAAGGCGGTGATGTCCGCTGTGTTAGGAGCTACGTCGTGAGTAAGAAACTTGTCCTCGCCTTTTCCGGCGGTCTTGATACGTCCTATTGTGTCGCGGCCTTGAAGGAAGTGGGGTATGAGGTTCACACCTATTACGTCCATTCGGGCAGTGCAGATCCGGAGGCGGAGGCCACCATTGCCGCCCGCGCCGATGAATTAGGCGCCGCCAGCCACCGGACACTGAATGCCGGGCCCGCCCTCTGGGATGAGATTGTGGTGCCCTTCTTGGCGGGTGGCGCTCGGCGCCAGGGGCGGTACCCTGTTCTGTGTGCTGACCGGTACCTCATCGCGCGGCTTGGCGTTGAACTTGCGAATGAGCTGGGCGCCGAAGCGATCGGCCATGGCTGTACCGGCATGGGGAATGACCAGGTGCGCTTTGATGTGAGCCTCGCCGCGCTCACCGATAAGCCCATCTTTGCGCCCATTCGGGATATTCAAGATAAGGAGAATGTCCGGGAATATGAAATGGCCTTCTTGAAGGAGCGGGGCTTTGACGTGCCTGAACGGGCCAGCCGGTTCTCGGTCAATGAAAATCTTCTGGGGGCGACCCTATCGGGCGGGCCGATTGACGAGTGGCAAACACCGGAAGAGGACGCACGGGTATTAACGAAGGTCGCTGCCGAATGGCCCAAAGCGCCGCTCACGCTAAAGCTTCGGTTCGAAAATGGTGTTCCTATCTCTCTTGATGGACAAAAGATGGAGGGTGCTGCGCTTTTAAAGGCGTTGAACGAGGCTCTGGGCCCCTATGGCGTGGGGTATGATATCTACACCGGTGATACGCTGGTGGGCCTTAAGGGGCGCATCGTGTTTGAAGCCCCGGGGCTTGCGGCCTTGGAAGAAGCGCATACGGCGCTTTGTGAGTCGGTGTCGTCCATGGCGCAAAATGCCTTCCGTCGCCAGGTGGGTGCCCAATGGGTGGATCTTGTCTATGATGGCCGGTTCTATGATCCGCTGCGGGAGGATTTAGAGGCCTATCTGTCCTCATCCCAATCGCGAGTGACCGGTGATGTGACCTTGTACACCGCCGGGGGGCGAGTGAACGCGGTCGCTATAGACTCGCCCTTTATCTTGAAGAAGAAAGACTCCGTCTACGCGCAAAAAGCAGAGTGGTCAGGGGCGGAGGCCGAGGGCTTTACGCGGCTGTCCGGCCAGTCGACGCAGCTTTGGCGCCAGGTGGGGGAGGGGGCCCAATCATGCCTGCTCCGATCAATGAGATCACAGCCCATTTGTCAGCCCTCGTGGCGGTGGATAGCCAAAACCCCCCCCGGACCATCACACCGGATGGGCCCTTGGTGGCGGCGTGTCGCGCCGGACTGCCCGGCTTTGATATCAATGTGACGGATTATGGTGATGGTTCTCTCGTTATTGACGCCAAGCGGGGCAACCCGCGAGTTCTGTTCAATGTGCATATGGATACGGTCCCCGTCGCCGAGGGGTGGAGCCGGAATGCCCATGAGCTTCTGGTGACTGAGGATAAGGCCATTGGCCTTGGCGCCTGCGATATTAAGGGCGCTGCAGCGGTGCTGTTCGCTGTGGCCGCGGCCACCGACGCGCCAATGCACCTTGTTCTGTCGACCGATGAGGAGGCGGGGCAAAGCACCTGCATCCGGCGCTACTTAGAGAACCCGCCAGACGTGGATCTTGCCGTGGTGGCGGAGCCCACCAGCGTCAAACCCATCCTGCAGCATCGCGGGATTGTCAGTAACCGGTTGACCTTTGTCGGGGCTAGCGCCCATTCGTCGGAGACAGGCACTAAAAGTGCCGTGCATGATGCCGCGCGGTGGACGGTGGCGGTGCTCGATCACCCCAATGCTGCGCCCAACCGGCTGAATGTGGGGCGTGTTGAAGGCGGGGTGAAGCCCAACATGGTTGCAGCCTCCGCTGAGATTCTGTTTGGCTTCCGCCATGCACCGGGAACGGACCATAATGCCCTACTCGCCGACTTTGATGCGCTTCTGCCGGAGGGGGCGGAACGGCACCCCCGCTTTGTCGGTCCGGCATTGCCGTCAGATAGCGATGGTAAAGCGGCGACCGCCCAAACGGGGGCGGCACGGATGATTGAGACCTTTGGTTTTGAGCCAGGGGACCCTGTGGACTTCTGGACGGAGGCGTCTTTGTTCGCCGCGGCGGGCGTCTCCGCGACGGTGATGGGGCCAGGGCATATTGCCCAGGCGCATACAGCGGATGAGTGGGTAGCCTTAAGCGACCTTGCGGCTGCCTTTACCGCCTACGAACGGATTGTAAGCCATGGGTGATATCACGTTTAGAGATCGGGCCACCATGCTTCTCTCCAATTTGGAGGAGGGGCGGGAGGTTCGTACCTACCTCAAAGCCTTTAGTCGGGCTGAAGGGGGATGCTTCGCCGTGATCAAGGTTGGCGGCGCGCTGGTCCAAGACAATTGCGCTGCCCTTGGACGGCATTTGGCTCTCCTGCAAGCGTTAGAGCTAAAGCCGATTGTTGTTTATGGCGCTGGGCCTCAGCTCGATACGCGCTTGACGGATCTCGGCGTCGGCACTGAACGGCGGGACGGCCTTCGTGTGACCCCGCCCGAGGCGGTGTCCGTGGTGGCGCAAGAGGCAGCAGCCACCGGCATGGCGATTGCCAATGCCGTGTCGGCGGCGGGCGGCCATGCGATGCTGGCCCCCACCTCGACGGTGAAGGCCCAAGCGCTCGATGCGGAGAAATATGGACGGGTGGGGGAGGCTGTCGGCGTACACCCGGCTGGGCTCGACCAGCTGCTCGATAATGACGCGGTGCCCCTTATCGGGTGTGTGGCTCAGGACGATGCGGGGCTACTCTATAATGTGAATGCTGACGCCATTGCCCGTGAGGTGGCCCGTGCCGTTCGTCCCCTGAAGATTGTGTTCCTTACCTCGACGGGCGGGATGCTGAATGAGGAGGGGGAGATTATCGACTCTATCAATCTGGCCAGCGATTTTGATCGGTTGATGGGCGAGGATTGGGTGCACTCTGGGATGGCATTGAAGCTGGAGCAGATTAAGAAGCTGCTTGATTGCCTGCCCCACGCCAGTTCGGTTTCCATGACCGATACGGATCACATGATGAAAGAGCTTTTCACCCATGGCGGGGCGGGAACGCTCATCCGCCGCGGGGAAGGCATCCATGTGAGTGAAACTGCGGACGCGGAGCGCCTTGAACCCCTTATCAATGAGGCCTTTGGTGCGACCTTAAAGCCTGGCTATTTTGACACGGTGAAGCCGGACTATGTCATTCACACGGCGCGCTACCGCGCAGCGGCGGTGATCACCAAAGAGGACGGCATTCCGTGTCTTGATAAATTTGCGGTGAGTGGCGATGCCAGGGGGGAGGGGCTTGCTAAAGTGGTGTGGCGGACGCTGAAGGATAAGTCTCCAACGCTTGTCTGGCGCTCAAGGCAAACAAATCCGTTTAACAGTTTTTATATGCGCGAAGCGGACGGGTTCTTGCGGCGAGGGCCCTGGCTCTTCTTATGGTATGGGAAGATTGACGAGGCGAAACTCTTCTCTCTCGCCGATGAGTTGGGCAGCCGCCCGCCCGCCTTTCTCGGGGATGAACTCGAATGACCAATACATTCCGTGTAGGCCTCGTTGGGGCCCGGGGATATGTGGGTCGGGAGATGATGCAGCTCATAGAGGCCGATCCCGCCTTTACCCTCGCCCTGGCATCCTCGCGGGAGCATGCGGGGAAACCTATTCAGCAGATGAACCCGAGCCTCAAAACACCTCTCACCTTTGTGGCGAGTGATCCTGAGGCCGTGGCCAAGGCGGGGTGCGATGCTCTTATCTTAGGGCTGCCCAATGGGATGGCGGCGCCTTATGTCGAGGCGGTTGATAAGGTAGCCCCCAAGACGGTGGTTGTCGATTTGAGTGCTGATTACCGCCATGTGTCGGGTTGGACCTTCGGGCTCAGCGACTTAGAGCGTGATCTCATCCGGGGGCAAAAGCGGATTGCTAATCCTGGCTGCTATGCCACTGCGGGGATCTTGGCGCTTTATCCTATCCGCGACCTTTTGGCGGGAACGCCGTCCGTTTTTGGCCTGTCAGGCTATAGCGGGGCGGGCACCAAAAGAGGGCCGAAGAATGACCCAGCGCGGCTCAAGGACAATATCCTGCCTTACGGGTTTGCCGGTCATGGCCACCAGGGGGAAATCTCCGCCGCCATTGGTCAGCCGGTACGGTTCATGCCCCATGTACTGTCTTTATTACGGGGGTTGCTCGCCCCGGTGAGCGCGCCATTGGTGATAGGCACCAGCGAGGCCATGGTGTGGGCCCGGTATAAAGAGGCCTATGCGGATAACTCCACCATTGATCTCACGGTTGAACCGCCAGAGCCAAAGGCTGTGGCAAACACACCGAAAGCCGCCCTGGGCGGGGTAGCGATTGATCCTACTACAAATGTTCTATCTGTGGCTTGCGCCCATGATAACTTGCTAAAGGGTGCGGCCTCTCAAGCATTGGCCAATTTAAGGCTGGCGGTGGGATTGGATTAGGGGGCCGACTACCCCCTCCGCCCTTCGCGCACTTCCCCCGCGAAGCGGGGGAGGAAAGAACCATTACTTATGCTGAGGTTTTCTTCCCCCGTTTCGGGGGAAGTGGGCCCGCGCCAGTAGGCGCGGGGTCGATGGGGGCCAGGATGTCTGCGCGAGGATTAATAGGTGAAAACTAGGATCACGATAACCTACAGCATTTCGCGTTCCTTTGGAATCGCGAACCTGATGTAAGTCTTTGTTTTTGAGCGCTGACTCCACCGATCTCTGGCCATATTCGGTCGTGAAGCGCTCTAAGGCCTGCCAATCGAACTATACATAAAGCCCTCCCGCTCCATCACGGCGGGGTCATAGATATTCCGTAGGTCCACAAGAATGGGGGCTTTGACTAGTGACTTGACCCGGTCAAGGTCAAGCGCGCGGTAGACGTCCCATTCGGTGACGATGACAACGCAATCTGCCCCCTCCAGCGCGTGGTAGGGGCCATCGCAATACATAATGTCGGGCAGATGCTTTTTCGCTTCATCCATCCCTTCAGGGTCATGGGCCCGAACGGTTGCGCCGCCATCGACCAGGGCGGGAATAATATCAAGGCTGGGGCTATCCCGCATATCATCTGTATTCGGCTTAAAGGTAAGACCAAGAACAGCGACAGTCTTTCCGCTAAGGCCGCCTAAGGCTTTGGTCACCCTGTCAGCCATCGCTTTTTTGCGGGTGTCATTCACCTCGACCACGGCTTCAACGATTTTGACGGGTGATTGGAATTGTTCTGCCGTGCGCACAAGGGCCAGAGTGTCTTTCGGAAAACATGATCCGCCATAGCCCGGGCCCGCATGCAGGAACTTACCGCCAATCCGCCCATCAAGGCCAATGCCGCGCGCGACTTGCTGCACATTCGCGCCGGTTTTTTCGCAAAGATCCGCCATTTCATTGATGAAGGTGATCTTGGTCGCGAGGAAGGCGTTGGCGGCGTATTTAATCAGTTCACTGGTGACCCGATTGGTGAATAGGATGGGTGTCTCGTTAATATAGAGCGGGCGATAGAGTTCCCGCATCACCTCTTTTGCACGATCATCCTCGACGCCCGCGACGACCCGGTCTGGGCGTTTGAAATCTTCAATTGCGGCGCCTTCCCGAAGGAACTCAGGGTTCGATGCAACGGAGAAATCAATGCCGGGTTTCAGGTCTGGGCGCACTTTTTGAATGATCGCCTCGACCTCGGCACCTGTTCCAACGGGTACGGTACTTTTGGTCACGATAATTGTATAGCCGTCGATAAGGGCCGCAATCTCTTCCGCCGCTGCATAGACGTAGGAGAGGTCGGCATGGCCGTCCCCCCGGCGGGAGGGGGTGCCGACAGCGATGAAGACGGCGTCCGCCTCCGGCACGGCGTCTTTTAAGTCTTGGGTGAAGGAAAGGCGCTCTGCCTTCACATTGCTGTCAACGAGACCTTCAAGCCCCGGCTCATAGATCGGAATCTCCCCGGCCTTCAGCCGGTCAATCTTCGAGGCATCTTTATCAACGCAGGTGACGGTGTGGCCAAAGTCTGAAAAGCACGCCCCTGAGACGAGCCCGACATAGCCTGTTCCGATCATTGCAACGCGCATGGGACGCCTCCATCGTTCTACGATCTGCCTGTTAGGCGTTCAGCATGAAAATGCAAATCCGACGCTGCGTTAAACCCTCTTAAAATAAGGCTGACGCGCCCTCATGGGCGGGGCCCACCTGGGCCCGAAACCCGCCGAACAGCTCCCGCCCCACGCCATCATGGCTGTTTTGCACGGTGACGACGGGGGGGCGCTCCATAAGGCCGTCGACCTTGGCATCGAGGGTGCCCGCCTCGGCATCAAGGCGAATGATGTCCCCGTCGCGCAGCCGGGCGATGGGCCCCTCATGCAAGGCCTCCGGCGTGATATGGATCGCCGCGGGGGTCTTGCCCGAGGCACCGGACATGCGCCCGTCGGTGACCATGGCCACCTTGTGTCCGCGATCCTGCAGAACACCGAGGCTTGGCGACAGTTTATGGAGTTCTGGCATGCCATTAGCGGCGGGCCCTTGGAACCGGATGACAGCGACAAAATCCCGGTCGAGTTCGCCCGCTTTGAACTTTTCAATGAAGCTGTTCTGGTCCTCAAACACGATCGCGGGGGCTTCCACCACCCGGTGCTCCGGCGCGACGGCGGAGGTTTTGATGACCGATTGGCCGAGATTCCCTTTGAGAACTTTCAGCCCGCCCTCGGCGGCAAAGGGGTTGTCCAGCGGGCGAACAATATCGGCGTTGAGCGACTTGGCGATGCCGTCCCGCCATTGGGCCACGCCATCTTTCAAGAAAGGCTCTTGTTCGTAGGCCGCCATGCCTTCACCCGCTGCGGTCACAACATCTTCGCAGAGAAGGCCCCCCTTGCGCAGTTCACGGATGATAAAAGCGAGGCCCCCGCTGGCGTGGAAGTGATTCACATCGGCCGGACCATTGGGGTAAACCCGCGCGAGGAGGGGGGTGACAGCGGAAAGGTCGGTGAAGGCATCCCAGTTGATGATGATGCCAGCTGCGCGGGCCATCGCGACCAAATGCATGGTGTGGTTCGTCGACCCCCCTGTTGCGTGAAGGCCCACAATGGCGTTCACAAATGCTCCCGCAGAGGCCACGTGCATCATGGAATGCTCTGGCCCCATGGATAGGACCCGTTCTGCGGCCGCGCGGGTCAAGGCCCCCCGTAAAGGGGTGCCCGGATTAATGAACGCCGCCCCGGGCAGGTGCAGGCCCATCATTTCCATCAGCATTTGGTTGGAGTTGGCCGTGCCATAAAAGGTACAGGTGCCAGGGCTATGGTAGGAGGCCATTTCCCCTTCAAGCAATTCCTCGCGGCCGATCTTTCCCTCCGCATAGAGCCCTCTGATGCGTGCCTTCTCCGGGTTGGGCAGGCCCGATGTCATGGGCCCCGCGGGGACAAACACCACTGGCAAATGGCCAAAGGAAAGCGCGCCCATCACAAGGCCGGGGACAATCTTGTCGCAAACCCCAAGGCAGAGGACGGCATCAAAAATAGCGTGGCTGAGGCTTACCGCTGTCGACATGGCGATGACGTCACGACTGAATAGGGATAGCTCCATCCCCGTCTGCCCCTGGGTCACCCCATCGCACATGGCGGGGACACCACCCGCCACCTGGGCCGTACCGCCAGCGGTGCGGGCGGCCTCTTTGATAAGGTCAGGATAATCCTTAAACGGCTCATGGGCCGACAGCATGTCATTATAGGCGGTGACAATCCCAATATTGCCCGCCCCGGTCCGTAGGCGTAGCTTATCCCCGGCGGGGGCTGCGGCGTAGCCATGGGCCAGGTTACCGCAGGACAGGGCGTCCCGCTTCCCATCCCGCCGCATGGCTTCGCACTTTTCAATATAGGCTTTCCGCGTCTCGGTGCTTCGGTCTTCGATCCGCTTTTGAACGTCAGTCACGATCTGGTGGGGCATGGTCCGAGCCTCCTCATGTCAAGGGCACCTATGGCGCCCAAAAAATTCGTAAGGGGAGTGTCTCATCATCAAGAAGCGCCCGTATGGGCAGCATGGAATGGACGTGGCCATCCCCCTTGGCGCGGTCAAGAACGCCCTTTTTCTCTTGCCCCGTGATTGTCAGGAGAAGGTGCGCCGATTGCTTAAGGCTACTGAGCGATAGCGTAAAGCGCGAGAAGGGCGCCTCCGGCGGCAGCGGGTCAGGGGTGGTGCCGATGACCCGCGCAGGCGTGGTGAGTGCTTCTGCCATGCCGTCGCCCGCGGGAAAGATGGATGCAAAATGGCCGTCCGTCCCCATCCCCAAAAGCACGCTGCTCCACCGGGAAGGGAGGTGGCTAAGGGTATCAGGCCCGTCCAAAGGCGCAAACGTAGCGTGTCGCCCCACCCCTTTCAGCAGGGTGCGGCGTATCAAGTCCGTATTCCGGGCGCCGTCTTCTTCAGCGCATCGCCGCTCATCCGTGAGGGTTACGGTCACCTTTTCCCACGGCACAGTCACATCCGCGGAAAGGCGTTCATAGATCGGCCCTGGTGTGCTGCCGCCGCTGCCCGCGAACAGGGCGGCGCCTTGTTCGGTGACGTCCTGCCGGAGCCGATCAGCGATGGCGTGCGCCGCAGCATCATAAAGGGCCTCGCGGCTATCGAATGTCTCAACCTTACTCATGCCAGCTATGCTTGTTCCGTTCGGTCAATGTGTGTTTCGCAGAAGGGCCGTTTGCCCCCGCGCGATAAGGTTTAGGCGCAACGTAATGCTGTATCCACGCCTCGACACTGCCGTCTATCCATCGCCGGGCGGCTTCTTGTTCATCCCGCTGCACAAACAGGGAGGGGTTATTGTTGAGGGCATCAAGGATCAGCTGCTCATAAGCGATCCGCCGCCGGGCCGCTTTGCCGGACAGATGATCGGATAAAGACAGATTCAACCCCAACTCCTGCAACGGCATACCTCCTTCGGTGAGGCCGGGCCGTTTATTCATGATTTGAAGGGTGATTTCCTCTTTGGGCTGAAGAACAATGATCAACTCATTGGGGGAGGCCGGTCCCTGGAAAATCGAATGCGGTAGGCACCTGAACGAGATGACGATTTCTGTCTTCCGCTCGCTCATCCGTTTGCCGGTTTGCAGATAGAAGGGCACGCCGGCCCAGCGCCAATTTTGCACTTCCGCGGCGATGGCGGTGTAGGATTCAGTGTCGCTGGTGGCCGCTTCCACATCGTTGAGGTAGCTTGCTGCGCGGCCGCCGGTTTCGTCAAAACCCTCGCTATACTGACCCCGGATAGTTTTCTCGTTGATATTGGCGGCGGTGATGGGCGCGAGGGAGCGAAGCACCTTCACTTTCTCATTGCGTACTGCATCAGCGGAGAGGCTGGCGGGGGGCTCCATCGCCACAAGACAAAGGAGCTGCAGCAAATGGTTCTGAACCATATCGCGGATGGCGCCATAGGCATCGTAATAGCCGCCACGACCCTCCGCCCCAACGGTCTCAGAAATAGTGATCTGGACACTGTCAATAGACACAGCGCTCCATAGAGGCTCAAAAATAGTGTTGCCAAAGCGCAAGGCGATTAGGTTCTGGACTGTTTCTTTGCCCAAATAATGGTCGATGCGGAATGTCCGATCCTCGGAGAACGCCTCTGCAAGGGCGTTATTAATCTCCATACAGCTTTTAAGGTCGTGGCCAATGGGTTTCTCCACGACAATGCGATTGGGCGCGTCGGTGAGACCGGCTTCTTTGAGGTTGGCGGTAAGGGAGCTGAAAATATCAGGACTGGTTGAGAGGTAGAAGACTGCCTCGTCCTTTCCGTCATGAAGGGCCTCGCGCAGGGTCAAAAAATCATTGTGATCCTTCGCGTCCACGCTGACATAACTTACCCGCTCGGCAAAGGTGGCAAAGGTTTTCTCATCGAAATAGTCGCCTACCCGGTCTTGAACCCACCCGCGCATCTTCGCACGGAAGGCTTCGTCCGTATGGGGCGAACGGGACGAGCCAATAATGCGTTGGCCCGGCGCCAAGAACCCCTCCATATGCAGATAGTACAGCGAGGGGAACAGCATTCGGCGGGCCAGGTCGCCAGTGGCACCGAATAAAACGAATGTGGGCGTGGCCGTTGTCATGGCGTGTCTTTCTATCGCGAGCCGTCACGTCTCGACGGCTGTTACGGTCGCAAACACCGGTGAATGTCCTGTGACCGGCACATACGCAAACCTGCCGATCACGCAAGAGGAGGGGTCGTTTCGGTCCCCTATCGTCGAAAAGCCGCCGAGGCTTTTACCATTTGAGGCCCACCGACGCCCGCAGGGCGAGAACGTCTGTGGTGTCGCTGAACTGGCCGGAAACGCCGACCTGCACCTTTGCGTACTGGTTTTGGTAATTAATATCCGCCCCGATGAACGCAGCCCCATCTTCGGGCTCGGCGAGGAGGGTGAAGGTATCCGCCCCTGAGTCCGCTGGGCCGAAATGGTAGGTGGCCTCAAGATCATCGGTGATCAGCTCTTGGCTCCATCCCAAGGACAATTGCGGCGTCAGTGTACCAGGGATACCCGTATCGTAGGCGGAGGGGCGAAGCTCATAATCTTTGCTTATTGTGAGGCCAGCATTGGCGCGGAGCGATTCTGCATCCCGATCCTCGACGGTGAGGGCGACGACCTGATCCCCCTCTTCGGAATATCCATCCTCGCTCAAGGACACGAAATCGACACTCGCAAATGGGGTCAGCTTAAAGTCCCGAATGGTGGGTTGCTCGTAGCGGACCCGAGCATTCGCGGTGATTTGAGTGCCGTCCCATTCCCCGGTGAGGGTGCGGCGCTCATCGCCAACGTCGATGTTCCGCTCACTGTCTGACTGAGAAAACCCGTAACCCACCCGACCGTCGAGCAGCACTTTGCCCAGTCTTTCGGCGGCATAGAAATCAACGCCATAAGTGACGCGGTTAAAGGGGAAGTCGTCCCCCAGCTGCTCGTCATACCGGGCACTGGCAAAGTGGAGGGCACCGCCCACCACATCAATGGGGCCAAGGGGCGTGTCTGCCCCAACCGCCAACACAAAGCCGCCACCGTCAAACCCGTTCGAGCTTTCATCTTCACCGCGATTGATGAAGTAACCCTGCTGCTGCAGCCAGGCCGTGCGCGGCAAAGCGCCATCGCGGCGCAACGCTTCGGTCCGATGGGAGACAATTGTCGTCATCGAATTGTTTTGCGCCCGCACATAGGCAATGGGCGCATCCAGTGGCCCGGGCATAAACTCTTTGAACACGCCGAGGAATTCATCCTGGGTCGTTGCGTTAAAGAGAAGGATACCCAGATCATCATCCTGGGTCAGCGCTGAGACGAGCGGGTCGAGTGCATCCTCAAAGGCAGGTGTGAGACCAAGCGCCTCAGGCGTGCGCCGGGTCAGGGTGAGGCTCAATTCTTGAGTTGTTTCGTCCAACGAAACCGTCTGCTCGAACAGGAATGGTGACGATCCGTCCACGTTGAAGACGAGTGCGTCTGTGTCGGCATTAAGCGTGCCGCCTGACGTGATAATAACATCCGTAAATTCGGTCCCATCGAACGCTTTGGTGAAGAGGGTCCGGATTTCTGTTCCATCCTCTAGGGACACATCGCCGGTCGCATTGATCCGAGAGATTTGTAGGTCTGTATTCCCCTCCGTATCGACAATAGGCGCCACAGTGAACCCTAGGGCGCCAGGGGCCTCGCCGCCCGAGACGGTAAGATCCCCAACGGTGATAACCGAATTCTCGAAACTTCCCCCCGTGTCAGTTCGGGTACTGAGGAGGAATGCCCCTCCCTGGACATCAAGATCAAAGCTGCCGCTATTGAGGGTTTCGACAAAGCCCTGGAACGTCGCACCGTCCGCGAGTGTGACGGTGCTATTGCCCCCGTCAAATGTAAGAGCGCCTGTGACATTCGCGCCGTCAAGGTCGAGGATATTATTCCCCGTCCCAAAATCAATGTCGCCGGTGATGTTGGCCCCTTGGGACAAGAGCACGCTGTCATTACCGCCGCCGAGGGCAAGGTTACCGTCCGTTGACCCTGCATCGGCCCTGTACGTATCATTGCCGTCGCCGGTGAGGACATCACCAATCACAATACCGAAGCCCGAGCGATTCCCGCCGCTGAACGTGGCTTCCGGCACTGTGTTATTGATGGTGACGCCCGCGTCCACGGTGCTGAAATCAAGGGCAATGGCTTGTCCCGTCGCGGCCCCCTCAACCGCACTATCGTCGCGCAGCGTTGTGCTGATGATGCCAGTATTCTCGATACTGACAAGGTCACTGCTGCCGCTTTGGATCGCGATGGCGTTGCCATTGTCGGAGGTTAGGGTCGCTTCAATAACACCTGAGTTGATGATGGACATCACCTCGGCGCCGCTGGCGATAGAAAGTGCAGTCGCATTACCGTCCGTGCCGGAGGAGCTTGCACGGATGGATCCATCGTTAAGCAAAAGCGGGGTAGAAAGACCCGCGCCCAGCGAAAGGGCTGTCGCATCGCCGCCTTCGCCTGCAATGGCTTGGAAAATCCCATCATTGCGAATGCCATTGGCGATGGTGCTATTGGCGATGCTCGCCCCGTTAGCATCGATACCGTCATAAATGCCTTGCCCGTCAATGATGCCGCGATTGACAAAGCCGAAGGGGTCAACGGTGCCGGTCGTTAGCGGGTTGTCATAAACCAACTCAGAGCCCGGGTTTATATCAAGACCGGGGTCGACCTCGATGTCGTCGACATTGGCTGGTGCGCCGACGGTTGCCCCCTCGATGATCAGGGCGGTGCCCCCACCGAGAACTTGAATTTCAGCGGCGGTCGTTATCGCCTCACTGTCATTGTCCGGATCATCGTCATTTTCGACGGCGAAATCGAACTCCGATGGCAGGGGGCCATCGATCAGAATGCCGCCCCCAACGTCGCCATTAATGGTCACCCCGTCGCCAGATGTGAGGGCGGCTTGGGCAGCATTATTCTCGCCGTCTGCGCCGTCCGTTTCGGGGGACAGGTCTTCAAAGCCGGTGACGCGAACTTCACCGCCAATTCGCACACTGCCGGTGACGTCGCCATTAATGACAATACCGCCCGAATCCACGCCTGTCACACTGACATTCCCTGCGGAGCCGAGGTCAAAATTGCCATCAAGGTCGCCGTTGATCAGGATGCCCGTGGCGCCAGCGCCTCTCATCGCAATATCAGCAGACGTTGTAATATCGCCGGTGAGATCCCCCTCATAGAGCTGGGCGATAGAGCTATCACCGTCGAGGTCGATCACCACCGTGTTCGAAAAGCTGATGGACCCGTCATAACTCCCCGCGGCGAGGCGGAAGCCAAAGCGGTCCGCACCAAATGTTTCCGGCGGAACCTCGTCGTCGCCAACGGTCTCGTCACTGGCCAGGAGAATATTGCTGGTCTGGGTGAAGTTCGTGAAGGTGGTGGCGCCACCACCATTGTCGATCAGCACCCCGCCCGCATCATTGGCGGTGCCGTCGTTCACGGTAATGGGGCCTTGAATGTCGACTTCACCATCGCCTGCGACGGTCAGCGCTGTACCGCTATCAATGGCGATGCTGCCGGCGTCCGTGATCACCAAGCTGCCGGTGCCAACGACCTGCGGCGTCGTTAAAGGGCTATCAATGGTGGTTTGAGCAAACGCCGTGGTGCCCAGGGTCATGGCAGCTGCGCCGCCCAAAAGTGTCGTTTTCAGCCGTACCATGGTTCGCCCGTTGCTCATCTACGCCTCCCAACCAACCTTATTCACGCCTCCATCGACCCGGAGGCGGTAAAAGGGATCGTTAAGGCATACTCCTTGCCCAGTCGCTCCGTCATTGCAAGAACTTGACGAGGGTGTTTCGCTTACTCTTCGGGAAGAATTCGTAAGACTTCGCCGCCCGTGTCCGAGCGGCGGACCTCTGTGGTGACATAAAGGGCACCATCGGGGCCGACGGCAATGTCCCGCACCCGCGCATCCCGCTCCTTCAGCATTTCTTGCTGCGGTGCAGCGGGGTCGGCTGGGTCTGACACCCGCACATGCTTGAAGGCGAGGGAGCCGGTCAGCATTTTGCCCTGAAGGCCGGGGAAGGCATCGCCCTCATAATAGACCAAGGTGGAGGGCGCGATGGACGGGGTCCAGTGGAACTGCGGCTGCTGCATCCCGTCCATGACCTTAAAAGGCGTGATCTGCGCGCCTGAATAATCGATGCCGTAGCTGATGACCGGCCAGCCATAATTGACCCCCGCTTCCATCAGGTTCAGCTCATCGCCGCCCCTGGGGCCATGCTCATTGGTGTAAAGGGTGCCCCCTGGCCCCCAAGCGATCCCCTGCGGGTTGCGATGACCATAGCTCCACACTTCGGGCGCTGCGTCGTCTTGGCCGACAAAGGGGTTGTCGGCAGGTGCCTTACCGTCATGGGTAAGCCGAAGAACTTTGCCAAAGTGATTATCGAGCTTTTGCGCGTCCTTCATGTAGCGATAGCCATCGCCAGACGTGAGGAACAGGGTGTCATCCGCCCCCCAGACGATCCGCCCGCCATAATGCGCGCTGGTGCTGCGATAGGGTTGCGCTTCGAACAGCACCTCAAGGTTTTCAAGGGCCGCGCCGTCGTCGGTGGGCACATAGGTCGCGCGGGCGAGGACGAGGGTGTTCGACCGCTGGGTCCCCGACGCATAGGTGAGATAGAGGAGGTTATTGGTTGCAAAATCGGGGTGGGGCTCGGCTTCAAACAGGCCCGATTGGCTGCGCACATGGATATCGGGCAGCCCTGCGACCGGGGCGTCCAGCAACTCACCATCACGAATAATCCGTAAACGGCCCCCCCGTTCGGTGACCAACATATCACCCGACGGTAGCCAGCTAAGGTTCCAGGGGGTGTCGAGGTCATCGGCCAGCACCTCCACCCTGTATCCGTCAGAGGGCATCTGTGTGGCGGTTTCGATGTGGGGGGCCTCGCCAGCGGCAGCGAGGAGGGCAAGGGCGGCGGTAAGCATAAGGGCGTCTCCCGTCAGGACATCAACTAACGTGGCTTATATAGACCACGTGCTTGCCTTTTCCCACTGGCCCGGTCACATCCATGGAACCATGTTTGGGAGGCTTTTATGCGGTTTGGTGGGATTGTGATCAGCTGGCTCGTGGCGGCCGTGGTGGGGTATGCTTGCGCCTCAGCGGCGTCGACCTTCATCACCTTGAATCAATTGGCATCCCTTGGTGCGGAGGTCTCTTTGTCAACGCGGCTGAGTTCCACCTGGGCGGATATATTGGGGCTGACATCCTATCTCATGGTCATCGCCATCGGCTTCCTGGCGGCGTTTTATATTGCAAGCCTGGTGAAGGCGTTCATCCCCGTCCTGGCGCCCATTGCCTATCCCATCGCCGGTGCGGGGGCGATCATGACCGCCCTTGAACTTATGAAATGGCAGTTCGATATTTACCCCATTGCGGGGGCGCAGGACCCCATTGGGTATTGGATGCAGATTGCGGCCGGCGCCATTGGGGGATTGGTGTTTGAACTCCTCCGCCCCAAGACGGCTTAGCCGCCCAAATTCGCTAGCACGTCAGCGGCATTATAGCTGTCGGGTCCATCTGGTTTTTTGCCCCGACCCATCACGATTTCGAGGCGCGAGGTCACCGATTGTTGGCTGGTGCCGCCGAGGGGGACCGAAACCCCAACCCCTAAACCGCCGCTTCGCCCGCCGGTGGAGCCCCCAATGCCGATAGAGGGGCCGCGATTATTGCGCCGCTCCGTATCACGATCTCGGGAAACCACCGTGAAATGGTCATAGCCCGCAGCTCTTGTGAGTTCAGCGGCCCGGCGGAGGGCGCCATCACCGGCCTGGGCAATATCCCGCCCGCGATAGGCGACGCGGAACCGTCCCTCTTCAATCTTTTGATCGGTATAGCCAAAGGAACTTCCCCCCGCACTTTGCGGGCCATAGCCCGGCGACGTGGCGCAGGCAGCGAGAAGCAAGAGGGCGGTGAGGGGAGCTGCAATTTTCATCATGGGTAAAAGCGTAAACCATAAACGAGTTGGCGCAAATCACTTCCGCATCACCTCAATATCGAAATGCATCACCTCTTCGCGGGTGCCGAGCTTCTCATAGAGGGCGATGGCGGGGTCATCGCCGTAGTCGGCCTGGACGAAGATGACATAGCCGTCCTTCTCTGAGGCGATGTCCCTTAGGTCCTGGTCAGGAATTAACGTTTATGGTCGTTCGTGTCCAAAATCGGGTCGGACCAGAAGCAAACCGCAAGGAAGGGTTATTCCCTTTCGAGGATTTGCGACACAGTCCGGGGCGATTTTGGCCGAACCCTTTTGGGGCGCGGTGAAAAATGGCCATCTTCGCGTCCCTCCTCCTAGAATATGCCAGCATGTCCGTCGTCGTCGGTCCTAAAA
>CALFRH010000452.1 GCA_937919225.1 uncultured Parvularcula sp. | reverse complement strand
CAATAGAGGCATGCACAAAGCCCGTTGTCGCCGCATTGCATGGAACTGTCTTGGGTGGAGGCCTAGAGGTTGCGCTGGCAGCGCACTATCGCATTGCTCTCACTACGACACAGTTTGGCTTACCGGAGGTAACATTGGGGTTAATCCCCGGCGCCGGCGGCACCCAACGCCTGCCTCGCCTCACGCCGATATCTGATGCCATCAGCATTATCACAACCGGAAAGAAAATCGGCGCGCAAGAAGCAGCCACCATCGGCCTCCTGGATACCATCATTGAGGGGAACGATATACAAGGCGCGGGGCTTGAGTTTGCAAAATCCCTAATGGGCAAAGCTAAGCCCGTTCGGCGAACAAGCGAACAGCAATGCAATCCGACTGAGCCAGGATTATTTGCAGCGGCTCGCGCAAAACTCGAGGCAAAGACGAAGGGGCAACTCGCCCCCCTTGTGGCTCTCGAGGCCCTCGAAGCGGCGACCACCTCTTCTTTTTCCGAAGGGATTAAGAAGGAACGATCTCTCTTCCTTAAACTGATGGAATCGTCGCAACGTGAGGCCCTTGTTCATGTTTTCTTCGCGGAACGGGCCGCCGCTCGTCCCCAAGATATTGTCGACGTAGACCCTCGGCCCGTTCAGGCCGTTGGTATCGTTGGTGGCGGTACGATGGGCAGTGGCATTGCAACCGCCGCCCTCCTCGCGGGATATGATGTCACCCTTGTTGAGCAGACAAGCGAAGCCGCTACGCGCGCCAGTGGTACCATCGACAGCAACCTTAAGGGCGCCCTTAAGCGAGGAAAGCTGTCTGACGCCGCGTTTCAGAAAATTTGCGACCATTCTTTCAACGTGTCCAATGACTACGCCGCCTTGGCCGAGGCCGATCTCGTCATCGAAGCGGTTTTCGAAAGCATAGATGTCAAGAAAGACGTCTTTGTACGCTTGGATAAAGTCTGTCGGGATGGAGCCATTCTGGCAACCAACACCTCCTATCTGGATCTTGATGAAATCGCATCCTTCACCGATCGACCAAAAGACGTCCTTGGTCTGCACTTTTTCTCCCCCGCCCATGTGATGCGATTGCTAGAGATCGTTCCGACCGATAAAACCCAAGCGGACGTCACCGCAACGGGGTTCGCTTTTGCGAAACGCCTGGGCAAGATCGCGGTCAGGGCCGGCGTTTGCGATGGGTTCATTGGAAACCGTATCCTTGCACACTATCGGAAGGCGCTTGATGGTGCCGTGCTCGCAGGCGCAAGCCCTTATGAGATTGACAACGCTCTCACGGACTTTGGGCTTGCCATGGTCCCGTTTGCCGTGAGCGATCTTTCCGGCCTTGATATTGGATGCGATAACCGGAAACGTGTCGCGCCAGAACGCGACCCTCGTGAAACCTATGCTGAGTTTTCAGATAAAATCTGTGAACGGGGGTATTTTGGGCGAAAGACCGGACGTGGTTTCTACCTCTATGACGGTGATAGCGCCCAACCCTATGACGAGGTTCTCGATATCATCGCTGAGGAGCGCTCCGCCAAGGGAATAACGCCGCGCGCGCTCGATGCAAAAGACATCGTCGCACGATTCATGGCATCAATGATCAATGAAGCGGCACGAATTGTCGAAGAAGGGATCGCCCGTCGGCCGCTCGACGTTGATGTCACCCTGGTCAACGGCTACGGCTTCCCGCGTTGGCGCGGTGGGCCCATGCACTATGCTGATCATATTGGTATAAAGACCGTTCTTGCTGATATTCATCGTTTTTCTGAGGAAGATGATTTCCTCTGGCAACCTGCCCCTCTATTGCTGCAACTAGCAGAGAACGGGCAGACTTTCTCAAGGTTGAACGAGCAAAACTCTCCATGACCCAGGCCGTTATCGTTTCCACTGCCCGCACCGGGCTCGCAAAGTCTTATCGTGGTGCCTTTAATGAAACCCATGGGGCAACGATGGCGGGCCACGCGATTAAGCACGCCGTCGCAAGATCAAAACTTGCCCCTGATCTTTTTGAGGATGCCTTTATCGGTTGTGGGTATCCGGAGGGATGGACTGGCCAAAATATCGCTCGGCAATCGGTTGTTCGGGCTGGCCTCCCCGTGACCGTCGCGGCAGCCACCGTCAATCGTTTCTGTTCGTCCGGGCTTCAGGCCATCGCCATGGCCGCGCATGCTGTTGTGCACGAAGGTGTCAGTGCCGCCATCGCCGGAGGTGTAGAGAGTATTAGTCAAATGCCCCCGACCCGCCCTCCCCAGAAGCGGGAAGCGTGGATCGAGACGCATAAGCCTGAAGTCTACTTGTCGATGATCGAAACGGCAGACATTGTCGCACAGCGATATGGTGTGAGCCGCGATGCACAGGATCAGCTGGCCCTCGAAAGTCAGCAACGCACCGCCGCCGCGCAAGCCGCTGGCAAGCTGGATGATGAAATCGTCCCAATCACCGTCACCCAAGCGGGTAAGGACCGCGAAACCGGCGACATAACGCGTCAGGACGTCACCTTCAGTATGGACGATTGCAACCGTCCGAATACAAACCTTGAAAGCCTATCGAAGCTCGAACCTGTCAGGGGGGATGGGTGTTTCGTCACCGCAGGGAACGCTTCGCAACTCAGTGACGGCGCTGCGGCCCTTGTGGTGACCTCCGAAACCCGCGCGGCGCAGGAGGGTTTAACACCCCTTGGCGCCTGCAAAGGGTTCGTCACCTCAGGGTGTGTACCGGATGAGATGGGAATTGGCCCCGTCTTCGCCGTCCCCCGATTGCTGAAACGCCACGGGCTGACGGTAGCGGACATCGATCTGTGGGAGTTGAACGAAGCCTTCGCCTCCCAGGCCCTCTACTGCCGTGACCGGCTGGACATCGACCCTGCCATTTGTAACGTTAACGGTGGGTCTATCTCAATCGGCCATCCGTTTGGCATGACAGGCGCCCGCATGACAGGGCATTTGCTTCTCGAAGGTCGCCGGAGAGGTGCAAAGCTCGGTGTTGTGACGATGTGCGTCGGTGGCGGTCAAGGGGCCGCAGGATTGTTCGAGATTTACTAGCAAAGAGACAATAATGGATTTAACCTATACCCCTGAGGAAGAAGCATTCCGCGCCGAGGTCAAATCCTTCCTGACCGAGAGGCTCCCGCCGGAATTGAAAGAGAAGGTTCGGCTTGGCAAGCGCCTGTCAAAATCAGACATGGAGCAATGGCATGCCATTTTGAACGCCCACGGCTGGTTAGCACCAGGATGGCCAAAAACGTATGGGGGCGCCGAGTGGAATCCAGTACAAAGACATATATTCGACGAAGAGACCTTTTTGGCGCACGCGCCTCGGGTCGTTCCCTTCGGCATTACGATGTTAGCCCCTGTACTTTTGGCCTTTGGCTCTGAAGATCAAAAGGCCCACTATCTACCGCGTATTCTCAGCGGCGAAGATTGGTGGTGCCAAGGATATTCCGAACCTGGCGCGGGAAGTGATTTGGCCAGCCTAAAAACAAAAGCCGTGCGAGATGGTGATCATTATATCGTCAACGGACAAAAGACGTGGACGACTCTCGGTCAGCACGCCAATTGGATTTTCTGCCTCGTCCGAACAGATCCGGATGCAAAAAAGCAAGCAGGCATCTCTTTTCTCCTCATTGATCTGAAGACCCCCGGGGTGAGCGTTCGCCCCATT
>CALFRH010000451.1 GCA_937919225.1 uncultured Parvularcula sp. | reverse complement strand
GCGGCCGCTCTTCAATAGACTAGAAAGGCTCATCGCGAAAACTGACTCCATCGGACATCCTGAAGCCGAACTTTATCGTACACAGCAAGCCGGGAAGGCTAGCGAGGAATCAAGATCAGTTTGAGTTATGCTGAAGCCGGATGATTACGCTCGATCTACCCTCAAATCGAAGGTTGCAATACTTGGAACTAAATCTCAGTCCAAGTTAGTGTCAATGTCCGATTTGACGCCGAAAGCAGACATATTCGAGACTTAAGGCCTTCTAGCGACATGCTATAAGCGTTTTAGCCGAAGTCGCGTTTCCAAAACTAAACGAACTTTGAGATTGTGGAGAACCCTATAAGTGGCAGCTAAGTGACACTTAGTTCCCTGAATAAAGAGTCTCAAAATCCTTCACTTCTGGGGCGGTGGGTTAGTTTTACAGCCTTGCATCGACGATCGCGCAATCGAACGAAGATTTTCAGGAGAGCGTTCGAGCTCGCGCCATTGGCTTATTCCTAAGAAAGCTAGACGGAGCTAACTCGGATAAATAACAAACGAGATGATGATTGGATCGACACACGATCAAGCAGGTGAACTCGCGTTGGCGTTGGAGTGGGGATTAATAGATCTCGACGAGGTCGTCGCATGGGCGGATAGAAGGATCCTTGATGGCGCGGACGTCGATCAGGCGCTGTTTGAGGTATCTCTCTCCGAGAGTCCAAAAGTTGCGCTATCCGGACTGAACCGCTTAGCACCAGCATGTTCTTTCTGGCCTTCGGTTCTCCGGGTTCTGGGCCGCATCACGGAGATAGAAGAACTGTCTCCCAAACAAGCCTCGAAACTCGCCAAACACATCTTTCATTTAGGGATGCGCCGAGATGCGCCGGAGCCATTCTCGAACTTGATGCATCACTGGGATTACATCGATTTAGCCATCCAAGGAGTCACTGGCTCGCCGGAAAATGCCGTAGGCGAGTTTGTCCAAGACGTCGCTGCATTACTGGACAAACACGTTGAGTAGAAACCTAAAATCATTGCTTGGCTGAACACAACTATGCCGTCTGGGAAGTCTTCGTTTCCTAGGCTAAAGCGGAGGCGTGGATTTTACTTGAGAGAATATCGCTTTCGTGTTGCGAGTGTATCGACACAAAGCGGAGGTAGAAGCTTTTATGCGGCTTCAGACACTACTTGTTTTATTGGCATTGATTTGCTCTGCATGTTCTAGCGAAAGCCAGATCTCTGAGGTCCAAGAGTTTGCGCCGCTACCTCCCTGTTCAATGGCAGGCTACGATGAGTGCATCACTCAACGAGGATTAAACATCCGGCCTCTCATTCTGAAGTCCAATTCTGAAACGCCATTGCGAGATGCCTTTACGTTTGCGTGCGATCAAGGCGATGCAGAAGCGTGCTTCCTGTGGGCTGGCGTTTTGCAGGGAGAGCGCGGATTTCTCGCTAGCTTCCCGCTAGAGTTAGTTGAGGAATTTCCTCAGGATCTCCCTCTATCAATAGAGTTTAACCGAAAAAGCTGCGTACTAAACTCGATCTATGGGTGCGCTGCTTTGAGTATAGCGCTTTAAGAGTCTGATGCGGTGTTTCCGACAAAGCCACCGAGCACGCATTTAGAGGCCGCGCAGGCGAGCATAAAATCGTGCAAGCTCGGAAACACAATCGGATGTGAGCTGGTCTCGTACTTTGCTTTCTTTGTGAACGCGAAAACCTGGCCGGAAGGTGAGTTTCGTTTCCTGATGGAAGTCGCGGAAATATCAGAGCAACTATGTGCGGATGGTATTTTGTCTGAGTGTCACGAGCGGGCGAATTACCTCAATTGGGCGTCTCAAGCTGCGGGACGTTCCGACTTAGCGGACCGTGCAATATCAATTGTTCGCTTGAATTGTAAAAACGGATATGAGGATAGTTGTACTATCGTGGAAGAGATGGGTGAGAACCCTTAGTGAAACGGTATCGAATTTCTTCGTTTTCGAGGCGGTGCTGGATCATCGTCTAAAATTTGGCCAGCTTTTGCTATGTCTGCTTTGGGTCAGGAGGAGACATTGGCCTAGACATTGCCTTGGCTTCGCTTGCAGATAAAAGCAACTAACTCTCAAAACAGAGGTTCAGGCTGTGACAGTGTACAAAGCCAGATTCTTTCTGATTTACGGTACGGTCATTAGCGGGGGCATGACGATCATCATTTTCTTCGCTTGGCTAAGGTGGTTGCAACATCAGAACTGGGCAATGATCGTATTAGGCGTCATTGCATTGCTCACAAGTAGCGCAGCTTGCTTGCATTATCTGCGATCACTGAAGTTTCCAAAACCGCTTGCCGTGTTCTCAGCACTTGGAATAACCAATGAAGAGGGTGCTTTTCTTGCGTGGTCCGATGTGACGAAAGCGTACAGATGGACCGGAGTATTGTTCGTAAAGGACTCATCCAGATCAGATTGGTTTCTTCGTATTGAGCCATTCGACGTTGGTGGCGAACAATTTAGACGCGCCGTTCGCTTTGTGCTCGATCACGCACCAAAAGCAGCGACAGAAAACCTCAAACTGCCATGACTGCTTCGACGCCGACAGCGGACATTAGTCGAGCGGCTTAAAACTCGCCCCAGAACAGCCGCTCCTTGCGAGACCGCCGCGTGCGTAGTGCAAACGTCGGGAACAGTAGCGTGCGCCAGAACCACCCCATACGCCTTTGGCGTGGGCCGTGCCCAAAACCGCCGTCTAAACTAGCCGAAAGCACTCAGCACGAGTGACACCACGAGGATCGCCGCCGCCTGGCTGCCGGCCGCGATTCGACCCGCGCCTGATTTCAGCAGAAAACCATATCCGGGCAGCACCGTTGCAACGCCATACCCTGCAGCGGCGATCAGGCCAAATATCAAACCACCGCTCAGACCGCTGACCTGTGCGGCCTGATGGAGCAGAGCGGTCACCAGCACCAGCGCAATCATGCAGGCCAATCCGACCCCATACGCGCTGCCGGGCACGTCCTTCGTATGCTCGGCCCGGTTTTCGGCGCCATAGGCCTTCTCCCAGGGCGCCCCGAAAAGGACCGTGAACCACAGTGTCAGCAGCACCTGTCCGACTACGATAGCAG
>CALFRH010000450.1 GCA_937919225.1 uncultured Parvularcula sp. | reverse complement strand
CAGTGAATCATAATTCGGCCGTTTTGACTCGGTCTTTTTCAACACCATCGGGCGAATTTAAGCCGCCCAGAAGTTATGATCTTCAGCGTTTACGAACCCAGAATTCTACTACGCCTTCTTTCTGAGCTTCCTTGTTTCTCCAGTCCAAAACATCGAATTTTGGCTTGAGATAAGCAATCAGTTGTTCCGGTGAATAGTACTGGTAGAATCTTGGTCCCGACAATTTGTCTTTCGCGCCTTCGCCGCCAGGATAGTTTTTCCCGGAGTAGATTTAATCTCTGCGCCAGATCCAGTCTTCATGCTCAAATAGAAAATCCCATCTCGGACTAGAACACTAGCGATGTCGCTGATGCACCGTTCGAATTCGTTCTCAGAAAGATGATACAAACAGCCCGTTGCGACCACCCCTCCAAACTTCTCTTCAAGTTCCGAGATGCTTCGCAAATCCATGCTTATGTATTCACCTTGTGGGTCATGCCTACGCGCCTCGTTGAGCATCCCTTCGGATAAATCGAACGAGAGTATTGAAAGTCCCAAGCTGTTGAGAAAACGACTGTCTCGGCCATCACCACACGCAGCCACCAGGACGCGGTTTGATTTCAAATAGCCTTGAAACTTTCTCATGGAATCTTCATGCCATACTCGAAGTTCTGGCACTGCCGTGACGGCATAGTCCTTGGCTATTCTGTCGTAGGTTTGAATAGTTTCGTTTACGTGTGAAGACATGGGCTGAAGCTCCTTGAGCGCTTCTTATATCTTCAATCACTCATTTCACCAATGCTGCTCCCAGCCGGTTTGCGCAACTCGCTCAATGACTGTTGTAGGGCGAGTTTAAGCCGCCGAGATGAGTTGTTCCATACAGCGTTATATTCTGAATAGACTATATAGCAAATTTCAAATATAGTGATCTCATGTCCACGTTAGATCACATATTCCACGCCCTATCCGATCCCAATCGCCGCGCGGTGATAGCTCGTCTGGCATCGGGCGATGCCACCGTTTCTGAGCTGCAAGAACCTCTCTCAATTTCTCAGCCATCAATCTCACGACACCTCAAAGTCCTAGAGGACGCTGGGATTATTTCGACGCGAATTGAAGGGAGCGCTCGGCCACGCCGGATTGAACCAGCGGCTTTTGTCGAAATTTCAGAGTGGCTTGATCAGTACAGGGCCGTTTGGGCCAGAAATTTTGAGCGACTGGATACATACTTAGAAGAAGTGAAGAGGAGCGGCGAGCATGAAGATTGAGAAAGGAGATGATCCAAATAATCTAGAGATTGTCATCACGCGAGACTTCAACGCACCGCGCGAAATGGTTTTTGACGCCTGCACCACGCCAAGCGCTATTAACAAATGGCAGGTTGGCACTGAAGGCCACACAATGCCCGTCTGCGAAATCGATTTACGTGTTGGTGGGAAGTGGCGTTTCGTTTGGAGAATGCCAGATGGTAGCGAAATGGGGGCTGGCGGAGTTTACCAAGAAGTCAATCGTCCGGTTCGAATCGTCCACTCTGAACTCTTTGACGAGGACTGGACAGGAGGTGAAAGCGTCGTGACCTCGGAGTTTAAAGATACTCCGTTCGGCACAACGTTAGTGATGACTATCAAGTACGCCTCCACCGAAGCGAGGGATGGTGCGCTAACCTCGCCAATGTCCGAGGGCATGGAAGCGGGTTATCGAAAACTAGACAGCTTTCTGTCGCAAACAGTTTGAGTGCGGACTTAGCGACGCTCCCGCGCTGCGCCATCACCCGATGCATGCTATTTTAGCGCGCCTTGTGTCATTGGCTCAACGGCCGTTCTGGGGCGAGTCTAAGACGCTGAGATCACACCTGCTTTCGCCGCCGGCGCGAGCACCCACATCAGTATCGCGGATTTGGTCCAATAGAGTAAGAGCGGACGTGCTTACCTTTCTGTCGGATCTTATTTACCGCCACTCGGAATTTCAGTATATCTCTGTAGCGACTCTGCGACCGCGGCGAGGTTTACGACGGATGATTTTACCAAAAAGGTTGACCGTCAGACTTGTTCGAATTCGCCATCAATGCCCAGCTGACACGACAACAATCGCATTGATTGATGACACGGTCAGGTGTCACGCTTCGCGCTCTCGCAAAGCTTTCGTTCTGAAAGTCTTTGGTGTCAGACCTGTTTCAGCTTTGAATGCGCGATTAAAAGGTGAGAGCGAGCCATAACCTAGGCCATATGCGATTTGAGTGATTTGCTCGCTCGAACGATCAGGATCAGAAAGCCACTTTTTGGCTTCCGAAATGCGACATTCATTGAGGTAAGCGCTAAAATTCCGAAATCCGAGTTTAGCGTTTATGAGATGCCGTAATTTATGCTCTGGACAATTCATTTTGTCTGCGAGCTCAGAGATTTTAAGGCCTTCGGTGCGGTAAAAACCATTATTCATCAGCTGTTCCAATCGAGACTCCAACATAAGCAGTTCACCGTCGGATGATGAGCGCGAGCGTGATCGAAATTGCGAGGTTTGGAACATCGATATTGACGGCAAAAGCCACATAAGAAAAGCGCTTGTGATAGTGAAAATCGCCGAAGCATGCAGCAAGGTCAACCAGCCGGGCGCTAGCTGATTGCCGAGATAGATTTCACCGAGAGCAATGACGATACCGGTGAATCCTACGAGCCACGCGAAAATCAATCTGAATAGCCGACGTTTGTCGACTAGATCGTCATCGCGATGCAGTATCGCCAACCAGATCGCGTGCAACATCATGAGGATTATCAGGCTTTGATGCAAAAAGTTGTCCAGGTTTTGCGACAGAAGACCCTCTGAAAAAGGACCAAACACGACCAGCAGCAACGCCGGTGGAACAAAGTGCCACCAGCGCCACGCGAACGCGTCATCGAATAATGCTATTGAGAACCACCAGAAAAACGCAGAATTCAGCAGTGAAACGGATCCAAGTGCAAATGTTACACGAGGTCCAAGCCCATGCAGCACCGGTCCGGAAACAATGACATATGCAGCGGTTCCAATGGCGAAAAGAGCGGCAAGTTCTTGAACACGAAACGGAAACCGCCAGCGCAGAACTTTACATGCAAACAAGACTAACCATCCTGCGCTCGCGCCGCGTAGCAGAATTTCCACAAGGATCGCACTCTCTACCATCGAATCAATATCGCATTTCAATGTTCAACCGTCGTCGAATGTTATCATCGAAAATGTAAAATGCTCGTCGATTTCAGAATCGATAAGCCTTGCCATGACCGCGCTGCTTAGTTTTCCGCAGCAGGAGGTTTTGTATGTATAAATCGGATATCAGTGTAGCGCGTGCCCAGCGCCGTCACGACCTCGATTGGCTTCGTGTCATTGCATTCGGCAGTCTAATCTTCTTTCACACCGCAATCATGTTTGAACCAACGGCCCTGCCTAACATGGTAAACGATGAAGCCAGCCCGGCACTGGGCATGTATGTTGCTTTTTCGCATCAATTTCGGCTCGCGCTTCTTTTTCTCGTCTCCGGAATGGGCGTTAGATTTGCGCTTAGACATAGGGACGGAAAAACGTACTTTGCCGAGCGCTGCCGCAGGCTGCTAATCCCACTTTTGTTTGGTGTATTCGTCATCGTACCGCCCATGGTTTTTCTCGAAAAACGTTTCAATGAACAGTATCTCGGAAACTTTGTTGAGTTTTATTCGACCCTGTTTTCTGGCTCTGTATACCCAGAAGGAAGTCTTAGTTGGCATCACTTCTGGTTTATCGCCTATTTGTTTTTGTACTGCATGTTTACGTGGCCCTTGTTCCGGCGGTGGAAGCAGGTACCAGCAAAAGCAAGGCTGGACCGAGTGGGGGCGTGGATTGCAACTGGCGTCAATCTTTATTGGTTCATCATACCACTGTTCATGATCGAAATTTTGCTGAGACCACTGTTCCCTGGTCATCGTGATCTCGTTTCTGATTGGGCTAGCTTCGCTCACTGGTTGGTTGTCTTCATGATGGGATATATCATTGCTCATCAACCGCTTATCCTTAAGCGGATAGAGGAGCTGCGCTATACTTCTTTGATCTTGGGTACCACATCCTCGTTTCTGCTGTTTATGCTATTTTATGAGCCGATGTCGTACAGTTTTGTGCTGAATCGAGAAATCACTATAGAGAACGCCATTCGCTTTTCCGCATTTTCGGCGTTACGGCTCCTCGGCGTTTTGGCCTGGCTGTATACATGTGTCGGATTTGCCGCACGATTCCTAAATCGGGGAAGCGTTGTGCTCACTTATCTCAATAACGCTGTGTATCCGCTTTTTTGCCTGCACCATTTGCTCATTGTTGCGCTCGGTTACTATATTTTGCCGACTGATCTTTCAATTGCGTCTAAGTTCTTGCTTATCGTCATCGGAACCTTTTTGGGGGCCTTTTTTGCCTATGAGATGATGATCCGGCGAGTGCCAGGCTTGGCGGTCTTCTTCGGGGCAAAAAACTCACCCTCGGTTACCCAAACAGACCAAAGAGCGTTCGATATTTGGTCTTGTCGACTCTGAAATCGATAGGATGTATTTAGACTCGACGTGACTTTTTCCGCCACCGGCGAACGTTGCCGCGCCACACTTTGAACGTATGAAGGTAGGAACTCTGAGACTGGGGTTGGAGCGACATATTGAGACTGCAACAACCCATGTCCGCCATCGCTTCAAAATAGACACGAGCGTCTTACTTAGGGCGTCTTAAGACGCTTGCTAAGGTCCGCATTGACGCCGAGAACGGGCATTTGACTAAACAATGTGGCAGGCCTCTCTTGCCCTTCGAATGCTACATGATTGACTGAAGCTAAAAGCTGCACTTTCTCCTCGTCGCACCTAGATCGCAACATTGAGTCGGTCACAGGGGCGAGTTGTTCAATCGCCAATAAATGAATGCAATCTTGCGTTGTCGAAATTCCTGAGAATATGATCTCCGCGAAACAGCGGGAATAAATTTGAGAATTTACGAAAAAGACTCTTCGGGCGACACCCTTCAAAAATGGGCTCTATTTGCTGCTTCGATAATGCTGGCGATCACGACAATATTGTTCTTAGAAGTGGTGAGAGATTGGAGTGCGATAGCCAATCACAAAGACGACGCTCTCCGGCATATGCTGAGACTCGCTATTGCAACCGCAGTCTGGGCGATTCTTCCTCCAATTTGGTTCTTTGTGGAGTTTTGGTTCGTTTTCAACAAGCAAGAAGACCTAACCCCCGAACGACGAGAATTGTTCAAAATTGCGCAAGATCAATCCAAAGCGATATGGGCATCAGTAGTGTTCACGCTAGGCGTTTTGACGACGGCACTTGCCCAAGCCGGCGTGAGTTCACCTCCCGCAAACTCAGTCTCCGACGAAGTCTGCTCTGTCGACAGAAGCCGCGTCCACTCGTCGAGCGCTCTCTTGTTTGTAATTAACGCCTAACAAAGCTCCCATGCTACTTTCCGACAATGAGTGAGTAACACGAAAGCGACGTAGATCGAGATAGAGAGAGGCAGCTTTCCGAATTTCGACGAAAACTCACTGACAAGTATGATGCTGTCTTCGATGAGCCGATGCCTGAACGGTTGGTGGACCTCATCCATAGGCTGAGAGAGATCAAGCCGAGTTAGTTCGCTTTTGGACGCTTCTTGCCTGAACTCACCTCCTTGGCCAAGCGCTTACGCTCCAGACCCGTCAGATGCCACAGCATCATATAAGTTTCTTGGAGGAGTTGGAGCAGCTTCTCGTAAGTCAGGCCCTACGATTGGAGCAGATATTTAGTGAGCTTCCGGCATGCTAATATCGCTCCTGACCCTTAGGTCTTCGAGTTCAGCAAGATGCTCCATCATTTGTTTCACATGACCAAAAGCACTCAGGGTTTGTTCTGCCGACGGCGGAGATTGTTCCCATCGATCGTGCACGATGGGCATCACGTTGGAAACGGTTTCAGCTCGGCACGGCTTCCAGTGTTGGATCGCAATCAAAAGGGCGTCTTCATAAGCCACCCGCAAATCCGAAATGGCCGCGACAAGCGCATAATACTCATCAACCTCAATTTGTAACGCTTGGCTTAGGTTTTCGTTCGAGTATTCCGCACCCAACGTGCGAGCGACTGCAGAGTCGCCTTCGAGTGGCTTGAACGAAAAGTGTAGCGCCTGGCCCATCAAGGCTTCTAGGTTCCAGGACGAAATAAGGGCGTCAGCTTCGGTTGCAAACGTTTTGGGTA
>CALFRH010000449.1 GCA_937919225.1 uncultured Parvularcula sp. | reverse complement strand
GCAGGGTTTCTGACCTCGCAGCTCACGTGGCCTTGCATGATGAGGCATGCGACGGCTCGCAAGATGGTTGGTCGACTTGGTTGCTGGAAGCAGCGGCACCCGACTTGTCCTTTGCAGGGCATATGACGTTTAGTGACAGTTTTTTGTTGTTAGAAGCCGCTGTTGCGGGTCAGGGGGTTTCACTTGGTCGTAGAGTGTTGATTGAGAATGATCTGAATGCTGGCCGATTGACACAATTGCCCGGACCGGTCCTGGACGGAATTTACTCATACTGGCTTGTAGAGCCTCAAAGGCCGCAGCATCGTGCTAAGGCAGTAGGCTTGTTCAAAGATTGGCTCCAGAACGATTGCGTGGTCGCGGGTAGACGAAGCAGCAACGTGGTTGTGAACTCACAGTGAAGTACAGTTCCTGAAATGTCTTTCTATTCCCATCGCTTCCGGATTTCCATCAGCTTGGTGTCGAAGATCTCAGCAGACGTCTGGTAGCCCAAGCATTTGCGCGGCGTGGAATTGAGGCGCTGAGAAATCGACCTCAAATATCGATTTGTCAGCGCCGTCGGTTCGGTTGAGCGAGGCGGATACTTCCGAAGCCTGTTGTACGTGTTCTCCACGGTGCATTTCTGATAACGCGCTTGTGGGTCGCAGGACCACGCATCCGCGCCGATACCGGCCTTCAGATGTTGCCAAGCGGAGAATTCAGCCCCACGAACAAAGGTAATCGACTGGCGCGCGTCAGCGGGCGGGGGAGCCAAGCCCTGGATCAACGCTTCCATGATGGGCTTGGACTGGCGGTCTTCATTGCGCATCACGACAGCATATCGGCTCACGCGCTCCACGAGCGATGTCACGTTGACCTTTCCATGCTCCTTGCGGAACATCATCAGATCGCACTCCCAATGACCGAACTCCCCGCGTCTGAAATGCGCCCAGGCCTGTGTGACAGGCTTTGGTTGTCAAAGATGTGGGTCCGGTTATGCCTGCGATGGCCATGCGACCTGCGGCGTCTGCGGTGCTCGGGCAGATGGCGATAGAACTGCTCCTCGCGACCATCCTTGGAATAGGCAAACAAATAGATTGTCTCGTGGCTGACCCGGGTCGGGTGGCGTTCAAGCCGCATGCGTCCAGCAATCTGTTCAGGTGACTAACCCGCTTTGAGCCGATCCTTGAAGGCTTCCTTGAGCTCTAGATGAACGATCATCTTGCGGTGAATCGCATTGCGCTTCTCGTACATGTCCTGAGCATTAAGTGCGTAGTAGCCGTACAGCTCGGGTAACTCGACGTCTGTGTAGAAGTTTCGTTTGATCTCGCGGTAACCGTTGAACGACGCCTCCCAATCTCAGCGGCAATCTTGCTCGCAGGTACTTTCGCATTCAGCATGTTTTCGATTGTGCGTCCTTCAAGCAAGTCAAACTCTGTGTGGGCCGTGTCTGTTCTCCCTGCTTTTTCAGCAAGATAGGGGATTTGTTGCAACCCATTCTGGAATGTGCCCGGATAAAATCCAAAGTCCAATAATCATTCTTATGTTAAATATTATAGATGAAGCATAGTGCCGCTTTAGAAATCTCCTGTCCAAGTAAGATACAGCGAATGTTAGGAGTAAATCCAATTTGCAGAGTTCTATTGCTGCTTTGCGGTTGCATCATATAGATCTGCATTGACAGTTTCTAATGATGCGCAATGAAGAACATTATAGCTGCATATGCCGCAACGCTGAAAACCACTAGCGCTTGCCTACTAAACCAAACGCTATCCAACGCCTGCGCTGGACTTTGCGACCATCATTTTTCTTAGCAAATTGTTAAGTTGAACCGCTTCGGTATTCGACAACCCTGCCAACAACCCCTTTTGCGTCTCGACATGATCCAATACAGCGGCGTCTACTTTGCTGCGTCCAGCAGCCGTCAAGCAAACCCAAGTTTTGCGAGCGTCCTGTTCATCAGCTTTGCGCTCGACCAGGCCCTGCGCGACTAAGCGATCAATCCTGTTGGTCGTCGTTCCAGACGTAATCATCATTGACGCCATTAGGTCGCCGGGTGTGAGTGCATTGGCGTCATTGGAACGACGCAAGGTTGCAAGCACGTCGAAGCTCGGGCCATTCAAACCGTGTTTCTTGAACGTCTCTTCCATCGCCAGCCGATGATGATCAGCCAACCGCGAGAAGCGCCCGACGACCTCCATCCCGGACACGTCAAGCGAAGGTTTGATTGAGAGCCACTGTGCGATGATGGTGTCGACCTTATCCATCTTGTCAGTGTCACGGAAACTTATCTTGACGTCAAGAGAGATGAGCATATCTTGATGTCAAGATAAGTGGGAAAACTGAAATGAAACTATCGCTCGTATTTTTTGGTGCCGCTCTTGCTCCCATTATCTGGGGCACGACTTACATCGTTACGACAGAGTACTTGCCTGATGGTTATCCGCTCACCGCGGCAGTGTTGCGCGCATTACCTGCAGGCCTGCTTCTTCTCACATTTACGCGGACCCTGCCCTCTCCACTTTGGCTGGCCCGCTGCTTTGTTCTTGGTGCGCTCAACTTCTCAATCTTCTGGTGGCTGCTCTTTGTTGCAGCCTACACGCTCCCCGGCGGAATCGCAGCGACGGTGGGTGCGGTTCAGCCAGTTCTGGTACTGTTTCTATCCTCTGTACTTCTGCAAAGCCGCCTCTCACCCTTGGCAGTATTGGCGGGCTTTGGCGGTGTTCTGGGCGTCAGCCTCCTCATGGTCCAGTCTACTGTCTCGCTGCCGCCCGTCGGCCTGTTGGCTGCATTTGGTGGGGCCGTCTCCATGGCGTTCGGCATTGTTTTAACCAAGGTTTGGCAACCTGACGTTTCACCACTCACTTTCACAGCCTGGCAACTAACATGCGGCGGGGTTTTGCTACTGCCGATCAGCATGATTTTCGAACCGGCTTTGACAGGCGTTGATCTCAAAGCGGTGGGAGGATTGGTGTACCTAAGCGTCGTTGGCGGAGCATTGACATACTTTCTGTGGTTTTCCGGGATCGCTCGGCATGGACCGAATACCGTCGCACCTCTTGGCCTTCTCAGCCCTGTGACTGCCGTCGTTTTAGGGTGGGGCATCTTGGGGCAGAGCTTCAACGTGACACAGTCATTTGGCGCAGCGTTGGTTTTGGCTAGCGTTTTCTTTTGTGTTCGCCTTGCCCGCTCATAATCAACTCCAAGCGATTGGTCTAATTTGATTGTTCATCCATGACCGGTCCTTGGTAGATCTCAAAGGTGGCTTTTTTGACCATCTGCACGTCACTGCAGCATGTTCGGGACGTAGCCATAACCCAGTGTTGTGCCCAAACCCTCCGCGGCGACATAACGTGCCCCGGGTGTTGGCAAGTCTATTATACCGATTATCGGAACCCCATCACGACACACACTGATTAGGGATGCGAAGTTCAACAAACCTGCGCCAAATTGGCGGGTGCCGTCGATTGGATCTAGCACCCAAGTGAAAGCGCTTTGCCCGGTTTCAGAGCCGTATTCTTCCCCCAGCACACCATGTGATGGAAATCGTAACCTGATTTCCTCACGCCATCGCGCTTCGATAGCAAGATCCGCCTTAGTTGAAGAGGAACCATCTTGTTTGTAGTCAACAATTAAGTCTCCGATCCAAGCCTTCATGGAAAGCTCCGCAGAAATTTCGGCTAAGCTAAGCGCAGCCGAGAGAAGTTGGCTGAGTTCTGGCATCCCATCCTCTCAAAATTACAATCTAATAAACTAGGCAATGTAACGGTTTCGCGATCACGCAGGTCTTGGTCTATGGAATGCAGTTGAACCGGACGTTCGAACCGCTGCAGCGAAATGGCGCTAAGTTCCGCAAACCCAAGTTCCAACGGCTCTTGACGCGCAAGAAGCTTGACCAACCGGTCAGATGACCGCTGAGCGCCCAGAATCACGTATGCTGCATTCATCGTGAACGGCCGCTATAGGAAATGGCGTCGGTCTAGAACGGGTCCGCTGAGATGCCAATGAATGTTTCAATAACTCAGGCCGCAGAAGTGCTGCGAACCGCGAAACGTGTGCTCGTAGTTGGGTGTTCGGGAGGCGGAAAGAGCACGCTTTCTATCAAGATATCGGAACGCTTTGATCTAGAATATCTCTCTTACGACAGGGACGTTCGATGGCTGCCCGGTTGGCAAGTGCGCGACCGCGCAGAGCAGCGCCAACTCGTTACCCAGTTGGTACAAAAAGAACGTTGGGTCATGGACGGCACGACTGTATCCACATTCGATCTGCGTCTTCCTCGCGCCGATCTTTTGGTATGGGTTCGGGTTTCACGCCGTATCGCATTGAGCGGCCTTGCACGACGTGTTCTTCAAAACTACGGCAGAGTTCGGATCGACATGGCCGAAGGATGTCCTGAACAGTTGCCTGATCGCGAGTTCCTGAACTTCATCTGGACATTTGAGAAGCAGGTTGCGCCCCGAATAGTTGCTGGCATTGATCGCTTCGGCCCAAACCTGCCGGTGGTGACACTCAGATCGCGTAGCGAATTCGCAGCACTGGTTGATGGCTGGCGGGCGAAATGACTGAGCAGTTAACGTCAGTTCGAAAAGCGGCCGTTGATTCAGGCATCTCGAACGGCGGGAAAGTCCGCAAAGCAATCAGGCGAAGCACCACCAGCCGCGCCCAAGAAGTGCCGCTCCGGTTCGAGCCCGACTTATCGAGTGCTGCACATTGTACGAATGTCCGCTTCGAGTTACTGATCTAAGCTGTTCAGCACTAGCCCGGCTATTACAAGACCACCCCCCACCAAGTGATAGCTTTCGATGGCCTCACCTAGGAATAGAACTGCCAATCCGCCGCCGAAGAACGGGACAAGATTGTTGTATGGCGCTGCTGTCGCTGGACCGACCTGAGTCGTTCCCCAGTTCCATAGCAAAAACGCCAAGACTGAAGGGAAGACTGCAAAATAGATCATCGACCATGCAGTCTGTGCTGAGTCTGGCAATGGGATACTTTCGCCGCTTAGGATAGCCAATACCAGCAAGACGACCGTCCCCAAGACGACGAGAACTGACAGGAAAGGTACTTCCCCAAGTGCCTTCGGCTTCATAGGAAGCGACACGCAATAGCCGGCCCACGCAAGCGCGGATAGAATTGCCCAGACGTCAGATGTAGCGAACTCAAAATTGAGCGCCGCCGAGAAGCTTCCCCGAAAGACAAGTACACATGCGCCAAACAGACCAAGACCAATACCAAGCCCCCGGAGGCCGCTTATCCGATCGTCCCAGACTAGAGCAGACAACAGTGCGATCATGATTGGGGTCGCCGCAAGATAGAGAGACGCATTCAATGCTGTGGTCTGTGCTACTGCCAAAAACAGTGTTGCCGGATAAATGACGACGCCTAACGCAGAGATGAAAATCAGTCTGGGAATTGCTGGTAAAATGACGTTGCGGTGATCAGACCATGTCCAAATCAGATAAACCATGAAAACAGCTGCGCCAGGGCCCCAGCGCCAAAGTGTTAGCCAGAGGGCTGATCCGTCACTTAAGCCAAAACGCCCAACAGCGTAGGAGCCGCCCCAAGCGAGGCAGGCCAGAATGAGCAATGCGTGAGCCTGGAGTATTGTCGTCCTAGGCATGGAGGCTGCTTACTATAGAAAGTGCCAATTTTCAGAGTTCACTCATTCTAAACAGTTATTTATTTGGCTGGGGCAAAGTAGGCTTTCGAAAAGGCAACTTAAGAATTTGCCATTTAAAGTCCTACCGCCGAAAAAGGACTACTGCCTTAGCGACGAGTTCTGCATTTGGCACGGCCGGATAACAGTAAAGCCAGCATGCTGCCCAAGGAACAAAGCCACGACCGAACAAGCCACAGCTTACCTGACCAATAGCGCTCTGCGTGCAACCATCTAGCACACGCTTCGGCCAGATAAATTGGTGCTCGAATGACCACTCGTGCACATAGGTCCATCAACATGATACTGGTGTCGGCGCAAAGAACCAGTTTGGCTTCAATTTAAGCAACCGCCGCCAGATTCGTTTCAAGGATCTTCCCCAGATCGGTAGCTTACCAACATGAAGCGAGCATATATTTTTGATGTGTTTGGGACTCTGGTCGATTGGAGAACCGGCGTCGCGACATACTGCCAGCCTTTCCTCACGGAACGAGGCTTAGACGTGGATGCATACTCTTTCGCAGAACACTGGCGGTCTAGATACAGCCCCGCC
>CALFRH010000448.1 GCA_937919225.1 uncultured Parvularcula sp. | reverse complement strand
TGAGCGGGATGCGCGCATCGTCCCTCTGCTTGAACAAATGCGGGATGCCTATGGTGGTCGCCTGTCATGGATCGAAGATGATGCGCTTAAGGTGGATGAACAGGATCTTTTAAGGGGGGGACGGATAATCATCGCGTCGAACCTGCCCTATAATATCTCAACGGAGCTTTTAGTGAAATGGCTCACCGCCACCCCGCGCTATTGGACACGCCTCGTCTTAATGTTCCAGCGGGAGGTGGGGGACCGCATCCTCGCCGCCCCGGGGTCGAAAACCTATGGCCGCCTCTCGGTGCTGGCGCAGGCAGCTAGCAGCCCAAGCCTAGGCTTTCACCTGCCCGCCCGGGCCTTCACCCCGCCACCCAAGGTGGATTCGAGCGTGCTGGTTTTTGAAGCCACCCCGATGCGTATTGAAAACACAAAGGCGCTTGAGCAGGTGACGGCCGCCGCCTTTGGCCAACGGCGCAAGATGATCCGAAGCACACTCAAGCCTCTTTACACAAATCGCCTTGGGGACGTGTTGGAAGAAATCGGCCTCGAAGAAACCGCCAGGGCCGAAACCCTCACCGTTGAGGATTTCGTGGCTCTAGCGGGGGCGCTGTAGGTCATGCTCTCGTACCAACATAGCTTCCACGCCGGGAATCCTGCGGACCTTCACAAGCATATTGTGTACACGCAGCTTTTAACCCTTCTTATGGCAAAGCCGCGGGGCCTCACATTGATGGAAACCCATGCGGGCCGGGGCCTCTATGATTTAAACGCACCGGAGGCCCAAAAGACCGGGGAAGCCGCCGAGGGCATCTCGCGCCTTAAAATTGATCCTGAATTAGAGTATGGGCGGATTATCAGTAAAGTACGCAAAAAACGAGGGGAGACTGCCTATCCTGGTTCCCCCTATCTGGCGGCTGAAAAAATGCGGAATGCGGATCGCCTGATCCTCATGGAATTGCACCCCGCTGAGCATCAGGCCCTCAAAAAGACGATGAAGGGCCAGCGGGCGGAGGTACACCACCGGGATGGCTATGAGGGCGTTCTGGCTCTAAGCCCGCCGGTGCCCCGCCGGGGAATGGTGTTGGTGGACCCTTCCTATGAGGTGAAGACGGAGTATGGGGCTGTCGCTGACTTCACCCATGCCCTTGCGAAAAAATGGCCGGAAGGGTGCATCCTCATCTGGTACCCAATCCTGCCCGCTGCGCGTCATGAAGAGATGGTGAGCGCCCTCACTCGCCTTAAGCCCCTCCGCCACGAAGTGCGTTTTCAGTTGAAAGATGGCAAAGGGATGCTTGGCAGTGGGTTACTCCTGGTGAACCCGCCCTACCAAGCGGAATTGGCGTTTGACGCTGCTATTCAGCAGACGGAGGGGGTTTTGGAAGCTGTTTGAGAGGGCGTCATCCCGGCTGACGCGTAGCGGAAGGCCGGGATCCATAGGGCGGAGATGATAGGCATTTCTCTTCGCCCTTTGGATCCAAACTTATGGATCCCGGTCTTCTGCCTACAGCAGAAACCGGGATGACAGAAAGGGAAACGGCCCAAAACCGTCGCGCCAAGACCTAAAGCCGGTCGCTCCGCTGTTCCCCCGTCCAATAGGACCCGCACGGAATACGGCGCTTGTCGCACCGATCTGCAAAGCGGCGCGCGATCTCTGTCACCTCTTCCATGAGGCCCTCATCAAGGGTGGTGGGGTTCAGCCCCAGGGCGAGGAACTGGTCATTCGCCACATTCAGCTCATTCTCAGCCGCCTCGTTACGCGGGTTCTGCACCTGGTCGATCTCGCAGCCAGTTTTATCCGCGATCATTTGCGCCAAATCCCGTACCCGGAGGGTTTCGGTCATCTGGTTTAAGATCTTCACTCGATCCCCCCGCTCCGGCGGGTTGGCAATGGCCAGCTCGACGCAGCGCACCGTGTCCTGAATATGGATGAACGCTCTTGTTTGACCGCCGGTACCGTGGACCGTCAGCGGATAGCCAATCGCAGCCTGCATGAGGAAGCGATTGAGCACCGTGCCGTAGTCACCGTCATAGTCGAAGCGGTTGAACAGCGCTTCGTCCTTCTTGGTCTCCGGCGTTTGGGTGCCCCACACAATGCCTTGGTGCAAATCCGTGATCCGCATGGCGTCGTTCTTCGCATAATAGTGGAAGAACAACGCGTCCTGGGTCTTGGTCATGTGATAGATAGAGCCCGGGTTCGCGGGGTAGAGAATCTCCTGCTCCACCATGCCGTTTTCGCCCGCATCCACCTGTACCGTCAGATAGCCCTCGGGAATCTGCATGCCGGCGGTGCCGTAACCGTAAACCCCCATGGTCCCCAAATGCACCACATGGATGTCTCGACCCGTCTCCACAATTGCTGCGAGTAAATTGTGCGTGGCATTCAGATTATTGTCGACGGTGTAGCGCTTATGGGCGGCACTCTTCATTGAGTAGGGCGCAGCCCGCTGCTCAGCGAAGTGAACCACAGAATCAGGCTCGAACGCCTTTAGGTGAGACACCAGCGCGTCATAATCCTTTGCGGCGTCCAAGATTTTGACGCTGATCCGGTTCCCGGAAACCCTTTCCCACGCCTCAACGCGGTCCGTGAGGGAAGCGATGGGGGTGAGGGACTGAACCTCCAACTCCACATCAATCTTCCGGCGCGACAAATTGTCTAAAATGCAGACATCGTGGCCCAGCTCCGACAAGTGTAACGCCGTGGGCCAGCCGCAAAATCCATCTCCCCCGAGAACCAAAATCTTCATCGAACACCGCCTTTACGTGTGGCGCCCTCTTAGGGAGGGTAAGCCCCGCTTGACAACGGCTTAAGTTCCCTCTTTTGCGCTCTTGCAAGTCTTTCATTCTCAAGAGAGAATAGAAATGTCGGCCCATGGTGGGGCCGGTAAGAGGGAACGGCCCGTTTCGGGCTATATGGATGGGATGCTTGAAATCCTGATGACATTGGGGTTACTCAGCGCCGTTTTTTTCGGCGCTCGTACCCTATTGCAGGAACAACGTGGCGAGCCCTCCAATAGCTTCGACCTCAGGCGATCCATCGTGATTATTGGTGCCGGCCAAAATGCGCCCGACTGTGTCACTCAACGCCGGGCCCTGCGACCGCTGTTAATGCGCCTGCGCAATGCAGGCATCAATGTGGTGGAAGCCTATGGCGAGATGGTGCCTCGCCGAAATGGTCAACCCCTCGAATGGCTCGACTGCGATGCCCTGCGGCGCAGCCTCGGGGCACGGCATGGGTTTCACCTTATTTGCCTCGACAATGAAGCAGAGGTCATTCTACGGGGCCGTCAGCCGGTGTCAGAAGCGGTCTTGTCCGAAATGATTGCTGGGGAGGAGCGCGCAGCCCTGCCAGCACCGACACCGCCGCCTTCTAAGCCAGCGCCGGCGAAAACGTCGACAAATCCCAGCCTCGCTTCGGTTTCGATCGCGGCCCGCCCTGTCAATGCTGAGCCCAGCCAAAGTGACACGCCGTGGTCAGTAGGCATTCTTCGGTAAGATAACCGCCGCCACCGTCATCATCAGAATACGGATATCAAACCATAGAGACCATGTCTCAATGTATTTGAGGTCATGGCGCACACGAGCTTCCATGGTTTCGTCATCCGCCGTTTCGCCGCGGAACCCGTTCACCTGAGCCCAACCGGTAATGCCCGGCTTCACCTTATGGCGCGACGCGTAGTCCGAGATGATATCGATATAATATTTGTCGTGGGCAATCGCGTGGGGCCGCGGGCCCACGAGGGACATATCCCCCCGCAGCACGTTCCACAGCTGAGGCAACTCATCGAGGCTATACCGGCGGAGGAAAGCACCGACCCTTGTGATACGATCATCATCTTTTGTCGCCTGCTTCACCTCGTCGCCATTTTCCATGACCCGCATGGTGCGAAACTTGACGATAGGGAAAATTTCCCCAGCAAATCCTTGGCGATGCTGAATAAAAAAGATGGGGCCCGGGCTGTCTAGACGCACGGCAAGGGCACAGATGGCCATGATCGGTAAGGTACCAACAAAGATAAGGCCGCCTAGGAGCTTATCCTCTAGCATTTTGATAAAGTTCGCCCAGCCATGGAGAGGCTTCTTGTGGACAGAGAGAAGCGGCATGGCACCAATAGTCGCAATTTCGCCGACACCACGCTCAATCCACAGCTTATCCGGGCACATAGCGATATGTACCGGCAAAGCACTCAGACGGCGGACAATCTTCCTCATCTGCTCTTCCGGCGCCTGGGGTAGACAGATGATCACATCGTCAAGAAGACCCGCCTCGACCAACGCTTGCGCCCGCTGCATAGCACCACTGCCTGCGGCTTCCATATCCGCGGCTGAAAAGCGATGGACAACTTGAAGGCCGCTTTCCTGCTCCCGCGCCCGCTGAAGAAAGAGGTCCACAACGTCGCTATCGCCGATAATGGCAATCTTCCGGCACAGGCTGCCACCGTCGGCGGTCATTTTTCTCAGGAAGAACGCCATCAAAAACCGGCCCGCAACGATCCCCATTGTCGCCATGACGCTAAAGCCTAACAGCCAAGATCGAGACAAAAGTTGCGCAAAGCCAAAAGCGTAGAAAAGAGCAATCAAGGACAACAGCACCAACGCCCAACGCCAGACAAGGCCTCTCATCGTCTCCCACGGGTCAAGCAGTTGATCTAACCCCAGATAACCGCCCTGGCGTATCGCCTCGACGAAAGCGAAGCCCGCCATCATGCCGATGCAAACCAACAAAATAGGGTTGGAGCTTGTGGTAAATCCATCAATGGGAACACCGGCATCGGCAAGAGGGGTCGCCGCAAATGCCGCACCGGTCACCATCAACACATTGAGAATAGCCGCGATGTCGCCGCACATTTCCCGGGACAGAACAGCCCGCCTGCGCGGCGGCGTCATCGACGCCCGCTTGCCCTTCGGTACCGTGGCTGACGCCACTTTTTCCCCCGAAGGTGGCATAGTCACCCCGTCATGCGCATTGCCGTCCATTGGTCAGCCCGCCAATGCTTGCATTGTATAAATATCCCCAAAAACCAGCATTCCAAATCCCTCTAACCGGGTTTGTAGTCGCAACAGGCCCAGAGCACATCGCTAGAGGATTGTCACCACGTCTCGTTGGCGCCGTTTTGGGCGTTTCCCTTCCCTAGCAAACCTTTTACCACATTCGGTAAATAGAAGGCACTCATGATGATGAATTTTCTCAGCGATCTTCGCCGCATCGCCCTCGATGCGGGACGCGAGATCATGGCAATATACAATACCGACTTCAAAGCAGCCGAAAAGGCGGACGGTTCGGCCGTGACCGAAGCCGATGAGGTCGCCGAACGCCTTATTGTTAAGGAACTTCAAAGCCTTAAAGATAGTGCACCGATCCTCGCCGAGGAGGCGGCAAGCCGCGGCGAGATCCCCGATCTGGGGCAGCGTTTCTTTCTTGTTGATCCCCTTGATGGCACGCGGGAGTTTGTGAACCGCACCCACGAATTTACGGTGAACATCGCCCTGGTGGAGGGGGGCACCCCAATAGCGGGTATCGTCCTGGCCCCTGCCCTCAACAAAGTTTGGATTGGCGCGGTGGGCGAGGGCGCATTCGCGCAAGAGATCGACGGCGCCAAGGGCACCACAACGGGCGATCGCACGCCCATCAGCGCGCGGCCGCGGCCCGAAGCCAGCCTTATCGCCGTTGCCAGCCGGAGCCACCGGTCGGCAGAGACCGAAGCCCTCCTTTCCCAGCTCGGGGTCGCGGATTTCAAACCCGCCGGGTCATCCCTCAAATTCTGCCTCGTCGCAGAGGGGGAAGCGGACGTTTACCCCCGCCTTGGCCGGACCATGGAGTGGGACACCGCTGCGGGCCAAGCTGTGCTGATGGCGGCTGGGGGCCGGGTGAACGTCCTGGACGGCACTGAGGAGGGCGGCCCCCTCACCTATGGCAAAGCGGAGCGGGGTTATGACAATCCCCACTTCATTGCCTGGGGAGCATGACAACCGTCCTCCCCAATACGCTGATCATTGGCGCGCAGAAATCGGGTACCACCTGGCTTGCGCGACGTTTAGCTGCGCACCAAGACACCTATGTGGCCCCCCGCGAGGTGGACTTCTTTAATAATGAAGACCATTTCGCCGCGGGCACAGACTGGTACGGACAATTTTTTGAGGGACAAGGAGATAAAAAAATCAGGGTCGATAAAACGGCCGATTATTTGTGGACCACTCACCCCACCCTCTTTTGCCAAAAGATCCCAGAGCGGATTGCTGCAACACTGCCAGATGCGAAGCTTATCGTGGCCTTACGGGAACCGGTAGCGCGGCTTGTTTCCGCCCTTAATCACCACATCGAAAAGGGGCGCATTGCCCCTCACGCGGACTTTGACTCGCTTCTCCTTGGTGAAGACCGCGCCGTGGGCGAACGGTTTGGGTTGATCAGTCATGGATTTTACGCCGATCAGCTAGAGGTGTATTTTGACCACTTTTCCAGGGCGCAAGTGAAAGTCTTCGTTTATGAAGAGGACATTGTAAAAGCCCCGGATAACACCCTCTCTCACCTCGCAGCGTTTGTGGGATTAGACGAAGCGGGATTTGGTCCGGCGTCAACCAAACGCGATAATCGCCGGATGAATACCAAACTAGGCCAAAGGCTGAACCACCGCCTCCCGGCCCTCCGTCCCCTGATTGCTGGTATTGATCGATTGCTGCCCCGCAAGGCGCCGCTGGGTCCTTCGGATACCTGCCAAACTGAGCTACATCAGCTATTCTCACCACAGATCGATCGGCTAGAAGCACTCCTCGACCGCGACCTGTCGGCATGGCGACATGGAGACGGCTGATGGCCGGACCTGCCTTGTTATCGTCCACCGATCCGAAAACCATTAAAGAGCGGATTATTAAAGAGGCCATTGGCCTTGGGTTTGATGCTGTCCGAGTGACCGGTGTCGACCTACCCTCTTCCGTAGGCAAACACTTAAAGGACGCCATTGCCGAGGGTCGCCACGGCACCATGGCATGGATGGAAACGCGGCTTGAAGAGCGGGCTTCCCCCCGCGCGCTATGGCCCGACGCGCAAAGCGTCATCATGCTGGGGCTAAATTATGGCCCCACATCGGATCCACTGGCGGCGCTTGAGCATAAGGTGAAGGGCACTCTGTCCGTCTATGCTCAAAATGAAGACTATCACGACATCATCAAAAAGCGCCTGAAACAACTCGGCCGTTGGATGGCCGCCGAGTTCAGGTGTGAACTGAAGGTTTTTGTCGATACAGCCCCCGTCATGGAAAAGCCCCTGGCCGCCCAAGCGGGCCTGGGATGGCAAGGCAAACATACCAATCTTGTCTCCCGTGATCATGGCTCATGGTTATTCCTCGGCGCCATCTATACAACGCTCCCCCTACCTACCGATGAACCAGAAGAGGATCATTGCGGCTCTTGCCAAGCCTGCCTCGACATCTGCCCGACGGATGCCTTCCCTGCGCCGTACAAACTCGATGCAAGACGGTGCATTAGCTATTTGACAATTGAACATAAGGGCACCATCGATCGCGCGTTTCGCACAGCCATGGGTAACAGGATCTATGGCTGTGATGATTGCCTGGCCATTTGCCCCTGGAACAAATTTGCCGATGAAGCTCGCGAAGCTAAACTCATTGCGAGGGACGAGCTGAAAAGCCCCTCTCTCGCCGACCTTGCGGCCCTCGACGATACAACTTTTCGGGCCCTCTTTCGAAAGTCACCGGTGAAGCGCATTGGCCGCAATCGTTTTGTTCGTAATGTGATGATTGCGATTGGAAACAGTGAGGATCAGAACCTCCTGAGGGCCCTCCGCCCCCGCCTTAAAGACGAAGCCGCGGAAGTACGGGCCATGGCGGTTTGGGCGTGGAAGACATTGGGCGGGGACCCGGCCCCGCTCACCGATATGATGAAAGAGGAGACCGACGCCACCGTCCTCTTAGAACTCTCTTCCTAAATCGGCGGCCTATCCCCCAATAGATAACGTGGGCCGATGCCCTTTTCCGCTGCGGCATCACCCGGATTATAAAGCGCACATTCCTTCAACGATAAACATCCGCACCCAATGCATCCATCCAACCGCTGACGAAGGGCCGTCAACGTCGCGATCTTTTGATCAAGGGCCCCGCGAAACCGCTGGCTGATTTTCGCCCAGTCGGCCTTGGTCGGCGTTCGCCGCGCGGGTAGCCGGTCTAACTCTTCCCGAATTTGAGCAATCGAAAACCCAAACTGCTGGGCGATAAGGATAAAGGACAGGCGCCGAATGTCCGCACGGGAAAAGCGCCGCTGCCCTCCTGCATTGCGGCTCGAAAGAATGAGCCCCTCCGTCTCATAAAATCGGATAGCGGAGACACTCACCCCGACTCGCGCCGCCAACTGGCCAATCGATAATAAATCAGAAGAGCGCATTTTTTCCTTTACCTCAAGTAAGGTTAAGGTTTTAGGCTCCAGACAATGTGAAGACAAGAGATGAAGGAGTGTTGTTGATATGCCCCCTGCAAAACTCGAACATGCCAACTTGACCGTCAGCGACCCCAAAGCCAGTGCCGCTCTTTTATGCCGCCTTTTTCACTGGAAAATCCGGTGGGAGGGCCCATCGCGTCATAATGGATATACCGTTCACGTCGGCTCTCGCCGACAATATTTGGCCCTTTACACCGCCCCCCATGTCACGTTGTCCGCAGGCCAAAACCATGCCGCCGTCGGTGGACTCAACCACCTTGCGGTGGAGGTCCAAGACCTGGACGCGACAGAAGCGAGGGTTAAAAAGGCAGGCCTACACCCCCATAATCATGCCGACTATGATCCCGGTCGCCGCTTTTACTTTCATGATCCGGACGGTATTGAATTCGAAGTGGTTTGCTACCGGACGAACCGAAACCCCTTCGCGGGCTGGACGGAGAATTTACTGTGGAGCCTCATAAAGTAAGAGAGGCCCGAATAAGGGCCTCTCTCAGCTTCCCCTTTAACCGGCAATGTTAAGCGGCGGCCGCCTTTGCTCTCCGGGCGACACCCAAGGCCCCCAGTCCAGCCATGAAGAGGAACGCTCCAGCCGGCAGCGGTACCGGATCGCTAGAAAGAGCTGACGTTGACAGACCAAACACTGGATCAATAACCCCGCAAGCAAGGTCAAAGTTAAAATCACACGTGTAAACAACCGATAAAATCGGCTGGTCAGTGATCAGCCCACCGAAGAGGCTCGCAACTGTATTGCCGCCAAAGCCATGCTCACCCAACAAAGTCCCCGTACCATTTAACCCAGAGTAAGCTTGAATCCGCCCACCATCAAATAGGTTTGAGGTGACTCCAACACCGTTCACTGTTGTTTCGAAGTTGAGGCCCACATGCTGGTTCGTGGTTCCGAAAAACCCTTGCCCATGGGGGATTAGCGCATCGGACCGAACCGACGTGTTTGGTCCAAAAAAAGTGGCCCCTGGCGTAATCGCCGATAGTTGCACTAAGTTCGCACCAATGCTGGCGCTCACATCAACCAGTGTAGAGCCACCGTCGAGCGCCGCGACGAAGGCGGCCTGGTCGCCAAAAGTCGTCACCACTGCCGCTTCTGCGCGGTCACTCGCGCCTGACATTATAAACAGGGCAAACCCGGCGACCGCCGCCTTCCCCACAAAGCGTCCCAGATTGTGGATGCCCGCCTCTATCTTCTTTATACTCATCTTACGCCCCAAATTTACTCAAGTCTCGGTTTGCGATTGGGCCCCATCCGTGGGAGGAGGGGCGTCTTTCAGGGCCACACCGTAAGGGGGCAGGCTCTTAGCCACATCATCTATATTGATGATGCCTTGAGGAATACGCCCACATTAAAGTCACCGAACCAATGGTTTACGCCCTATTGGGGTAAGGGTGAAAAACCATGTCCGTAATACGGACCTTGTATTGAAGCGTGAGCCGCCCCTTGCACACCGGACCGGCCATTATAGAGTAGGTTGGACCTAAGATAGCGGACCAACGACCATAAACGACACGATTATGACAACGACTGACGCCAACCTAATCGAACGCATTTATGAAGCCTCTGTTGTACCGGAATTGTGGCCGGACATATTAGACGAGCTGGGCTCCGTTGCTGCCTCCCAGGGTGGGCTTTTGTTCACCGTCCGTGACCGGGTACTAAATTGGACATCCTCTGACTGCCTTCAGGATGCGTTCTCGACTTATGTGGATGGCGGTTATTTTCAGCGCTGTGCCCGAAAGGTCTGCCTATTCACGAAAGCTCATTCTGCGTTTATGGGGGAGAATGATTATTGGACCCCCGAGGAATATGACGCCAATGAGGTGTATAGAGATTTCTTCCGCCCGCGCGGCCTCGGATGGTCAGCTGGTACGGGGCTCCAAATGCCGACAGGAGACAATATTGTCTTCAGTATTGAACGGGCATTCGACGAGGGGCCCATCGAACGACCCTATGTGGATCGTCTGAACACCCTTCGACCTCATTTGGCTCGCAGCGCCCTTATCTCCTCGCGTTTAGGGCTGAAACAAGCCACTGGCGCGAAGGACGTACTTGATCAATTGGGACTACCCACGCTTCTCCTAGATGCTGATCGGCGATGCATCGAGGCGAATGATGCGATGGCAGATCTTAGCGACCAGGTGCATTATGGGGCATCCAACCGCGTCACCCTATACGACAACCAAGCCAATGAGGCCCTTAAATCGGCGATGGACTCTCTCAGTGAGGAAACTAAAGAGGCGGTGCGCTCCTTCCCCTTGCGCAGCCACGAAGACCGGGCGTTGTTGGTCGCGCACCTGCTGCCCATTCGGCGCACTGCCAATGATCTGTTTTCCAACAGCTATGCCTTACTTGTCTTCACCCCAGTAACCACAAAAAAAGCACCGCCAGCGGATCTTATTAAATCGCTCTTTGACCTGACAGCCGCTGAGGCGAAGGTCGCCCGGGCGTTGGCCCAAGGCTCATCCGTCGACGAAATCGCGGAAAAGGGCAGCGTCGCCCTCACCACAGTGCGCACACAGCTTCGTCGTGTTATGGAAAAAACCGGCTGCAGCCGTCAGGCTGAAGTGGTCGCTCTCATGGCCAATCTGAGCCTAGAGAGTTAGGGGAGCCCCGCCCTACCCAGGCGTTTGCGGGCTATGGGAGTGTCCTGCGCAAGATGCCGCGGTCGGTGCCGATGCCACCGCTCTCAACTCTCCTAGGGCCTGGCGGGTAATCGAATAAGATGATCGCAAGAACAGCGCACAAAGAATGGTGGCTACCACAAGATCTGGCCACGGACTTTGTGTTACGGCGACAAGGCCGCCCGCGATAATCACACCAACATTGCCTATCGCGTCATTGCGAGAACACAGCCACACGGACCGGACATTCGAATCGCCATCCCGCCACTTGAGCAGGATGAGCACCGACGCCGCATTCGCCAACAGCGCCAGAACACCAACAATACTCATTGTGGAGGCCTCCGGTGCAGCGCCGTTAAAGAAACGTATCAAGGTGGTGGCCAGAATGAATAGGGCAATGATCGCCAACGAAGCGCCCTTCACCAACGACGCTCGGGCCCTTGCCGTCACCGACATGCCAATGACCGCAAGGCTAAGGGCATAGGTCGCGCTATCGGCCGCAAAGTCCAGGGCATCTGCCAACAGGGCCTGGGACCCCGACGCCTTTCCCGCCGCCAGTTCCACCACGAACATCACCGCATTGATGAGGATAACCGTCACCAGCGCCCGCTTGTACGCCTTCGAAAGTCCGGTGAACTGTTTTACCTCGCAACACCCGCCCATCGTACCCACCTTCCTCACTGCCAAAGGCCACCCTGAATTGGCCTAGCGATTCGACTTTTCGAAAGCGGGTCTACGACCTATAGTCGCTGTAGACTCAAGGAAAATCAGCGAAAAATGAGCGAAAAAGCGCGCACAATCGGCCAAACGTCCAAAGAAACGGGGGTGAAGGTCACCACCATACGCTACTATGAGAGCGTGGGCCTCTTAACGGCGCCTGATCGGACCTCCAGCGGCCAGAGGGTCTATGATAAGGCGGCGATTGAACGGCTGCGGTTTATTCGCCACGCGCGGGAGCTTGGGTTTTCCGTTGAGGCAATCGCGGAACTCATCGCCCTACAAACGGACCCTGACGCCAGTTGTACGCATATTGACGAAATCGCTCGACATCACCTTGCGGACGTGCGCCGACGATTAACCCAGCTCGAAGCGCTTGAGGCAGAACTGAAACGGATGGTGGCCGCCTGTGCCGGGGGGCGGGTTGCTGCCTGCTCCGTGCTAAGTTCTCTTTCTGATCATGACCAATGTTTGGCCCATGAGCATGAAAAACTCGATATCGTCATTGGCAAGTAAGGCAGGATAACCCCTATCCGCCTTGGCGCAGCCGCTCCGTTGCATCTACCAACACCGCGGCAGATAAGCCAAATAATAAAAGGCCGTTAGCGGACGATGCCCCGGTCAACAGGCGCCAATCCTGGGTGGGCACGATGTCACCAAAGCCTAAGGTCGTATACGTTGTTAAAGCAAAGTAGAGTGCCTCTTCAAAGGTCGGGTTCATCCCAATCAAATGGTAGAGCCACGCCCACATCCAAATCGCCGCGATATGTGCGATGAACAGCCAGACTGAAATGAGCACGAGACGGATGGTGTCAGAGGCAAGGCCCATGACCCCGCTGCCCACGGAGCGTCTCAACAAAAGCGAGCGCCCAGCAATAATCATCAAGGCGTGCAGCAGCATCGTCGCGCTGATCAACGCCGCCGCATACTGCATTTGGATCATGATTTGCTGCGTCATGGTGATGCCCGGGGTTGCCTGAGACGCAGGGTAGATCAAGAAAGTGGTTCGGCAAAGAGTTTCTCGTTCCCCACGGACAAGCCGTGGGGAACGTAGGAAGTCGACTTTGGAGTGAGCAATAAAAGAAGCGCCCTCCCGCGGCTTGACCGCGGGATCCAGCTCCGGCTCCCTCTAACC
>CALFRH010000447.1 GCA_937919225.1 uncultured Parvularcula sp. | reverse complement strand
GCAAACTGGCACCGGACGAAGGCAATAGAAAGGGTATCGACCCAGCCATGCGCCGAAAGATGCAGGCTCTCGGATATAGGATATAAGAACTGTTGAATGTTTTGAAAAAATTAAAGCCGGCAAATGGAACCATGCGGCTAGGAAGCTGGGGTGCCGATATGTCGCCACGGGAAGTTGCTAATTTTTTAACATCTTGCGTAGATCTGGGATGCAAAGATATTGATCTAGCAGATATCTACGGCGATCACTCAGTGAACAAACTAATTGGACAAGCTCTTGCCATCGCCCCCGAGCTCAAACGTTCTTGTAACTTCATTGCTAAGATTGGTGTCGCGCGCAAGTGCGCAGCATTTCCTGCGCGAAAAATTAATTTTTATGATAGCTCAGATCAAGCGCTGAAAACAGCTTTCGAGAACACACTGCGTGACCTAAATGTTGAGAGCGTACAGACGTTGATGATCCATCGCTTCGACTATCTGACTGATTTTCACGCACTGGCACGCTGTGTCGGTGACATTCTCGCATCAGGGAAAGCCAAAAATTTTGGAATTTCAAACTGTAACCTATCTATATGTAGCGCCATCGGCGATATTCTGCCAGTGTCGTCAAACCAAATCCAACTTAGTCTCGCTCATCCTACGCCAGTATTAACGGGCGATGCTTCGCACTTCTCCAAACTGGGCTTGGATGTAATGGCTTGGTCACCGTTGGGGGCGGGAACGTTGCTGGACGCTAAAGAGAGCCGTGTATTCAAAAAAGCAGAAAGAATTGCAAAAAAATATGATGTTTCTGTACCGGAAATCTTCTTCGCTTGGGTGTACAAATGCCCAAGCACTCGTCCAGTTACTGGCAGCTCAAAAATCGAACGAATAAAACAAGCTGCCAGCGCAAGGGACATAGAGTTGACACATGAAGAATGGTATCAGTTATTAGAAGCTAGCAGGGCGCGCGGTGTTGACTAAGCTGGATTCGAGGTTTTCTTGACCGCTGAAGTTCGAAGCGCTAACGTTCGATAGCTGGGGAGTATTTGTTCATGACCATAAACGAAGATGTAGCCGTTTTAACGTCAGGTGCGCGCACTCTGGGCGAAGAAGTCGGTTACAAATACGCAGAAGTCGAAAAACGGCATAAGTATCGCTTTCTCTTTGATCATCTTCGATTGCTGACAAATCGGGATTTCATCCAAAAATACGTGAACGGTGAAAACCCCTTTCCTCAGTCAGTAGAAATTGACCCATCAAATGCGTGCAATCACGACTGCAGTTTTTGTATCTATCATTCGATGCATTCGAAGGAGCGTAGTGAAACACTTAACCGCAGCCTTTTGTTGAAAACCATTGACGACTTGGCAGAGCTGGGTGTTAAGTCTATCTTGTTCGTCGGCGGCGGCGCGCCAATGGCGCATCCCGACACGACTGCCGCAATCGTAGCAGCGCATAAACATGGTATATCCTCTGGCTTAGTCACAAATGGGTCACTTGTAAAACCCAAATTCCAAGAAAGACTAAAAAAGTCTGCTGCATACGTTAGATTTAGTTTGGATGCCGCATCGGCTCCGTTGCATCTAAAGCTACATCGCAAGGACGATCATGATCAAATTATTGACAATTTGCGGAACCTTGCTGCACAGGAAGGGCCATGTACGGTTGGTACAGGTTACTTTATCAACGAAGATAACGTGCACGAGGTGCATGACTGCGCCAAATTAGTTAAGTCCACGGGCGCCAATTATATACAGCTTAAATCATACTCTGGTGTGCCAATGTCTAGCGAATTACAAACTGCTGCTTTGAAGCAGATTGAGCGTGTTCTGGAACTGCAGGACGATAAGTTTGACGTACATGTTATGGATCGGATCTTTGCGAACGAAACTCACCAGGTCCGCGGTTATACAAAATGCCACTGGCAAGCATTTAAACCTATAATTAACGCTGATGGGAATGTGTATCTGTGCGCCCAGAAGAGGACAAATAAGAATGGCATTATCGGTAACATATATGAGAAGTCTCTCAAGGAAATATGGAATAGCCGCGAGCGGCAAAAGGTTGTAAACGAGCTAGATTTGTTCACGTGCCCATATTGTGTGCATCATGAACAAAATCAGATGATAGAGTTCTTTGACGGTTTTGTGTCAAAGCACAAAGGTTTCTTTTGATATGGATGGGCAAGGTTCGGTTGATGAAGAAACCCAGATCACAATTACCAAAACACCGAAGAACTACTTTTCGGCCCATAAGGCACTCTATGCCGTAGAAGATGGTTTAAATTCAGGTGCCTTGGATTTGGATTCGCTTAAAGATGGAAGCCGGCCCAATCTTTTGCCACGCCCATGGTCCGTTGAGATTTATCCGACGATGGCGTGCCAAATTGAGTGCGTCCATTGCTATGCTCAAGATAGAAATCGAGAGTACCGATTCAAGAGCATGGACGCGGCAATGATGGATCGACTACATGGATCTTTGCACCGCATGGGTGTTCGCGGAGTGCAATATTGCGGTGGCGGTGAGCCATTGATCTGGAAGCGTGGCAAGATCGGAGAATATATAGCAAACCTTAATATCGAGACGACGCGCGCCGGCATGGCGTCGAATATGATCACAGGGGACTCGCTTGCTAACCCTGAGACATTGCGCCGTATGACGTTCATCGAAGTGGCAGTTTTTGCATATGATGATGAGACATATTTTGAAGTTGCCGGTCGTCGTGGATGCATTGAGAAGGTGGCGAAAAATGTGCGGCTGTTGCAAAAAGTCAAACGCGAAAACGGTATCGACGGCCCAAGTATAAACGCAAAGATACTGATCAATCGGCTCAACTACTGTTGGCTCAAAGAGATTTATGATTGGTCAGTGTCAGTCGGGTTCGACAACATTCACCTTCGTCTGGTTGACGACTACGAAGAGGGTGTCGATGTTGCTCTGTCTTCTCAGCAGCTTGTAGAATTCAGGCAGTCCTTACTTGAACTCTGTGATGAGTATCAGCTCGATTATTGGCGTGAAAATGTTGATTTCATATTGGGTGAGAAAGGTAGCACCGGTGAACACAACCGGTGTTGGACTGTGCGCCTTGGCTTGAATGCATGGGTCTTGGCAAACGGTGAAGTATATGTGTGCGGGCCGCAGTGGGGAAAACCGGAGTACTGCATTGGTAATCTCACCTATATGGATTTTCACGAAATCTGGGGTGGCCGAAAGCATCGCGAAGTTGCAAAAAAAGTGGAAGATCAGATGATGTCGTCTGGCTGTTACAAGATTGGCTGCCGACATATTAAGCAAACAAAAACAATATCAGCGGCACTATCCGGACAAGTCGATTTCTTACCCCCAGATGAGTTCGAATCCCGTCACTCGTGGTTCTTGTGAAACGCGACTAAACGCGCCATTGTTGAGATCAAACAAAAGTTCTTCAAGAGGTAGTTGGCAGCGTGCAAAAAAAGCGAGCGATTGTAACAGGCGGTGGCACCGGCGGTCATCTTTATCCAGCACTTGCGATTATCGAAGCGATTTCTGTAGATTACGATATCTCTTATGTTGGCAACCCCAGCCGAATTGAGGCCGATGTTGTCCCTCAAAAGGGTATCCCCTTTTATGCGATACCTTCGATATACTTGCGGTCTGGGCTGCTTAGTCGGGCGGCGCTTGCATTGATGTTGGTCTGGGGCACTTTGAAAGGCTTTTGGCTTGTCCTTCGTTTGCGGCCCAAGCTGATTATTGGCGTCGGTGGCTTTGTCAGCGTTCCCATGATGCTCGCTGGCTGGATCGAGCGCAGCCGCCTCGAGCTGCATGAAAAGAAT